>NZ_JARTVO010000011.1:0-184437 GCF_029625675.1 Mesorhizobium sp. WSM4884 | reverse complement strand
GGTCTCCTCCGCTGGAGTTAATCACAGCCCAGCTTGGCACATTCGATGCCGCAAGGGGCCGTCCACCCATCATTCTAGGGCGGAGCGACGCGAAGCGGAACGGAGACCCTAGAATCCATGCCGTTACCTTCGCGAGCAATGCGACGGTAGAGGATGGAGCTCCCTCAAACCTCTGAAGAGACAGGTCTGCACCGCAGCATCGCTCTTATCTCACGGGAATGGATTCTAGGGTCTGCGCGCGTCGCTTCGCTCCTTGCTCCGCCCTAGAAATGACGAGGGTGATAGGTCAGCGTTCCTTCACGCCCCTTTCTGTACCGCCAGCGCGTTTCGGATTTCTACGCAGGAGCAGCGCTTTGGCCCTTGGGTCTCCGCTTCGCGTCGCTCCGCCCCTGGATGACGATATCGGGGTTGACAACCAGTTATCTTGTACACTAGATAATAGTGTACAAGATAAACGGAGATCGATATGTCAGCACTCTACACCACCCAGGCTCGTGTCGTTGGCGGCCGCGCGGGCCATGCCGAGACCAGCGACGGCCTACTCAAGGTCGATCTGGCGATGCCGAAGGAGCTCGGCGGGCAGGGTGGCGCCACCAATCCCGAGCAGCTTTTCGCCGCAGGCTATGCCGCTTGCTTCGAAAGCGCCATACGATTCGTGGCGCGCAAGAAGAAGCTGCCGCTCGAGGACGCGGCGGTGACGGCAACCGTCAGCCTCCATCCGAACGATCAGGGCGGCTTCAGGCTCGGCGTCGCGCTGGCGGCGGAGACGAAAGGCCTTGATCGGGCGAGCGCGGAGGCGCTTGTATCGGAAGCGCACCAGGTCTGCCCCTATTCCAACGCCATTCGGGGCAACATCGACGTGGCGCTTTCCACGGTGGCGCTTGCGGCAAAGGCGGCATGACGACGAAGATCGAAAACAGACCCGAGGATGTCCCGGCGGATGACGCCGGGGCGATCGCCGTTCCGCGCCTCGACCAGCAGCTCTGCTTCGCGCTCTATTCGGCAAGCGGGCTGATGACCAGGCTTTACCGGCCGCTGCTCGAACCGCTCGGCCTCACCTATCCGCAATATCTGGCGATGCTGGCGCTGTGGCAGCGCTCACCCATGACCGTCGGCGAGCTCGGTGAGGCGCTGGGTCTCGATTCGGCGACGCTGACGCCGCTGATCAAGCGGATGGAGGCGGGCGGCCTCGTCACCCGCCGGCGCGATGCCGCCGACGAACGCCGGGTGCTGGTCGAACCGACCGCCAGGGGCCAGGCGCTGCGCGCCAGCATGAAGGATGTCCAGGCGGCGCTTGCCTGCAGCATGCCGCTGGAACGCGCCGAGCTGAAAGCACTGCACGGCACGCTTACCCGGCTGGTCGCGGGATTGCGCGAGGCCGCCGCCGATCAGGACTGATCCCGGCAACGTCCGTTCTCGAATTCACCTCTCGGAAGCATTGGAATCCACATCGACGCGGGAATGCCGCAGCGGACCGGCTTGCAAGGCGCTTGCGGCAAGCTAAAGTCGGCGCCGGTTGTTCTCTTGGCGCACCGGGATCGTGCGGCCATCACGTTCGGGGAGTTTGTCATGATCAAGTCGAAACTGCTTCTGGCCGGCCTGTTGGCCTGCCTTCTGGCGCCTGTCGCCGTGCTCGCCGATACGCTGCCCGATCTCGGCGGCAAGAAGGTCGTGGTGGTGACGGAGAACGCCTATCCGCCGCTGCAGTTCATCGACAAGAAGACCGGCAAGCAGATCGGCTGGGAATATGACGCCATGGACGAGATCGCCAAGCGGCTGAACTTCAAGGTCGAGTACCAGAACACCTCCTGGGACGCGATGATCCAGGCGGTTTCCGACAACCAGTACAACATCGGCATGACCGGCATCACCATCAAGGATGACCGCAAGCAGAAGGTGGACTTTTCCGACCCCTATATGCGCTCGGAACAGTTCATGCTGGTGCGCGGCGACGAAAATCGCTTCACCGACGCCAAGACTTTCGGCGCCTTCAAAGACGGGCTGATCGGCGCCCAGCCGGGCACCACGCCCTTCTACACCGCGGTCTACAGCGTTCTCGACGGCAACGAGCAGAATCCGCGCATCAAGCTGTTCGAGACCTTTGGCGCGACCGTACAGGCGCTGAAGTCCGGCGACGTCGACGTGGTGCTCACCGACGGCACCGCCGGCAAGGGCTATGTCGACGCCTCCGAAGGCAAGCTCAAGCTGATCGGCGGGCCGCTCGGCACCGAGGATTTCGGCTTCATCTTCCCCAAGGGCTCCGACCTTGTGAAGCCGGTCAACGCCGCGATCGCCTCGCTCAAGGCCGACGGCACGCTGGACGCGCTGAACAAGAAGTGGTTCCTTGACTACAAGATGGGGCAGTAGGCGCTTTTGCTGCGAGTGATGCTGGGTGGCGGGGGGCTCAAGTTCGCAAAGGCCTCATTCCTTCCCACCCCCCTCTGGCCTGCCGGCCATCTCCCCCGCAAGGGGGGAGATCGGCAGCTCCATCCATGGCGCCTATCCTTCAACGTAAGTGATTGGCGAAAGCCGCCCCGACGTCTGATCTCCCCCCTTGCGGGGGAGATGCCCGGCAGGGCAGAGGGGGGTGTGCCGGAACGCGACCTTCATTGCTTGGTCGCCGGTATCGCCTGATGCCAGCGCCCGCATCCAACGCCAAACCCGAATTCCCCTGGTGGCTGGCGGCCGCGGCCGTCCTTGCATTGGCCGCGGCGCTGGCGATCGCCGCGAGCAACCTCTATGCCGAGGTGTTCGCCACCGTCGCCAAGGGCATCGGCATCACCGTCTTCGTCACGGTGGTTGCTTTCGCGCTGGCCTCGGCGCTCGGGCTGGGCATCGCGCTGATGGCGTTGTCCGGCTCGCAGTGGCTGCGGCAGATCGCCCGCTTCTATGTCGAGATCATCCGCGGCGTGCCGATCCTGGTGCTCCTGTTCTGGATCGCCTTTGCCGGCGCGCCGGCCTTCGTCGCAGCGTGGAACGCGTTGACGGCGCCGCTTCAAAGCGTGGGCTTCCTCGGCGAGCTTCTGGTGCGCGACATCTCGCTTCTATGGCGCGCCGTCATGGCGCTGACCATCGGCTATTCGACCTTCATCTCGGAGGTGTTCAGGGCCGGCATCCAGTCTGTCGAGAAGGGTCAGATCGAAGCGGCCAAGGCGCTTGGGCTGACGCGCGTCCAGCGTTTCCGGCTGATCGTCTTTCCGCAGGCGATCCGCACCATCCTGCCGCCGCTCGGCAACGACTTCGTCGCCATGGTCAAGGATTCATCGCTGGTCTCGGTGCTGGGCGTCGCCGACATCACCCAGCTCGGCAAGATCTATGCCGCCGGCTCCTTCCGCTTCTTCGAGACCTACTCGATCGTCGCCTATATCTATCTCATCCTGACCGTCGGCCTGTCGCTGGCGCTCAGGGCGCTGGAGCAGCGGCTGCGCCGGCAGCATGAGGAATAGCCGTCGGGCAAAGACCGCGCTACTTTTGGTATGACATGCATGCGGCGGGGAGGAGCCGACCCATGAATTTCGACAAGGCCAATGCGGCGCTGGATTCCGTCTACACGGCCGAGACGCCGGAAGCGCTCGCCAAGGCCTATGCCGCATGGGCGGCGACCTATGACAGCGAGACCGCCTCGCTCGGCTATCTCCTGCCTTTCCTCATCACCGCCTGGGTGGCGCGCCACGTGCCTTCGGGCGAAGGCCCGCTGCTCGACGCCGGCTGCGGCACCGGCCTGTCGGGGCCGTCGCTCAGGGCGCTGGGCTATGGCGACATCGCGGGCGTCGACCTTTCCGACGACATGCTGAAGCTCGCCGGCAGCCGCCAGGCCTATAACGAGCTGAAGAAGGCGATGCTCGGCGGCCCGCTGCCCTGGCCTGACGGGCATTTCCGCGCCTTCTTCTCGACCGGCGTCTTCACCATCGGCCACGCGCCGGCCGCCGGCCTGCACGAGCTGGTGCGCATCACGAAGAGCGGCGGCCATGCCATCTTCACCGTACGCGACCAGGTTTTCGAGAGCGGCGGGTTTCAAGCGGTGTTCGACGAGTTGGAGCGTGCAGGGAAATGGCGTCTCGTCGAGCAAAGCCCGTGGTTCCGCTGCTATGCGATCGGCGACCCGGAAGCGCTGGTGAAGACATTTGTGTTCGAGGTGATGTGAGCGCCGGCCTTCCCTTCCCCCTTGTGGGGGAAGGTGGATCGGCGCGATAGCGCCGAGACGGATGAGGGGTGTTCCAGCGGAGTGAGACGTTGGCATTCCCTGGAGCACCGCTCATCCGTCGCCTTCGGCGACACCTTCTCCCACCAAGGGGAGAAGGAGGGCGCGCTGCGCTAATTGCCGAAAAGCCAAAACATTGCTATCTACCCCGCCATGGAAGAGCTTTTCAGCGATCCGGCCTATAAGGGTTTCGTGCTGCAGGACAGGAAGCGCCTGCCGTCGCGATTTGCCGCGCGCGTCTGCGGCGCGCTCACCAGCCGACTTAGCTGAGGCCGACTGATCAAGTCGCTTCGCCGGCTTTCAGCCCCGGCGCCAGCTGTTCCCATTCTCATATCGACGGATTTACGCACATGAGCGCACCGCGCACCCTCTACGACAAGATCTTCGACGACCATGTCGTCGACCGGCAGGACGACGGCACCTGCCTGCTCTATATCGACCGCCACCTCGTGCATGAGGTCACCAGCCCGCAGGCCTTCGAAGGCCTGCGCATGAGCGGCAGAAAAGTTCGGCATCCGGAAAAGACGCTCGCCGTGGTCGACCATAACGTGCCGACCTCGCCCGAGCGCAAGTTCGGCATCAAGAACGAGGAAAGCCGTATCCAGGTCGAGGCGCTGGCCAGGAACGCCAAGGATTTCGGCATCGACTATTATTCCGAGAACGACGTCCGCCAGGGCATCGTCCACATCATCGGGCCGGAGCAGGGTTTTACGCTCCCCGGCATGACCATCGTCTGCGGCGACAGCCATACTTCCACCCATGGCGCTTTCGGCGCGCTGGCGCATGGCATCGGCACGTCGGAGGTCGAACATGTGCTGGCGACGCAGACGCTGATCCAGCGCAAGGCCAAGAACATGCTGGTGCGCGTCGACGGTCAGCTTCCGGAAGGCGTCACCGCCAAGGACATCATCCTGGCCATCATCGGCGAGATCGGCACCGCCGGCGGCACCGGCTATGTCATCGAATATGCCGGCGAGGCGATCCGCTCGCTGTCGATGGAAGGCCGCATGACGATCTGCAACATGTCGATCGAAGGCGGGGCGCGGGCCGGCCTGATCGCGCCGGACGAGACCACCTTCGCCTATGTCAAGGACAAGCCGCGCGCGCCGAAGGGCGCCGCCTGGGATGCGGCGATGGCTTATTGGAAGACACTGCATTCCGACGAAGGCGCGCATTTCGACAAGGTGGTTGTGCTCGATGCGCAGAAGCTGCCGCCGATCGTCTCCTGGGGCTCTTCGCCCGAGGACGTCGTGTCGGTGCAAGGCGTGGTGCCCAATCCGGAAGAGATCGCGGACGAGAACAAGCGTTCCTCGAAGCTGCGCGCGCTCGACTATATGGGGTTGACGCCGGGAACCAAGATCACCGACATCGCGCTCGATCGCGTCTTCATCGGCTCCTGCACCAATGGCCGCATCGAGGACCTGCGCGCCGCCGCCAAGGTGGTCGAGGGCAAGAAGGTCAATCCGCGTGTCAATGCGATGATCGTGCCGGGCTCCGGCCTGGTCAAGGAACAGGCCGAGGCCGAGGGTCTCGACAAGATCTTCGTCGCCGCCGGCTTCGACTGGCGCGAGCCTGGCTGCTCGATGTGCCTGGCCATGAATGACGACCGGCTGAAGCCGCACGAGCGCTGCGCCTCGACCTCGAACCGCAATTTCGAGGGCCGGCAAGGTTTCAAGGGCCGCACCCATCTGGTGTCGCCGGCCATGGCGGCAGCCGCCGCGATCGCCGGCCACTTCGTCGACATCCGCGACTGGAAGTAACGGCCAGCTTGGAACGCGACAAACGGCCCCGGACCAGCTTGTGATCCGGGGCTTTTGCTTGCGGTGATCAGCGGTCGCCGCGCCGGATGATCTGATGGAACTCCTCGCGTCGGCCGGGCTCGTCCGTGGCGACCACCAGCGCCAGTTTCTGCTCGTCGAAAATCTGGAACCATTCGTCCCATTCGACCAATTCGTAGCCGCCGGCGTTGAACGGCCGCTCCGGACGGTCGTTGTCTTCATAGGCGATCTGGCCAAAAACCAGGCGCAGCATGGGTTGCGTTCCGGCCTCGGGCGACACGTCGACGACGGCCGGGAATCCGGCGCGCGCCGCCGCCCAGGAACGGATCGCATCGTGATCGGTCAGAGTGATCGTACCGGCCATCGGCGTTCTCCTTTTCGTTGGAAACGCCGGCCTTGCGGAGCCGTTCCGTAGCCTGGCTTAACGGCTTGTTTGCGCTTCCGTACTAGTATCTCCCCCTGGGTAAAGATGGGGAAAGTCGCAGTCGTTTGGACACCGGTCTGCTCATAGCGCTGCTCAATCCCACGATAGCGCTGGCGCTCGGCGCTGCGTTCCTCGTGCTGTGGTTTCATCAGCGCCACCGCCCGTATCTGGCGGCGCTGGCGGCGAGCTATTGCCTGTCGGCCGCGGGCTTCCTGCTGCAATATTTCACGCTTCCGGTCGGCGTCGTGGCGACCAAGCTGATCTCCAACATATGCTTCACGATCGCCGCCTGCTGTCTTTCCAGCGCGATCGTCGTCCGCTACGGCCGGCGTGTGCCCTATATCGGCATCGGCATCATGACCGGCGGCGGGCTCGCCGCCTTCGCATGGTTCATGTTCGTCCAGCCGGATCTCACCTGGCGCGTGCTCAGCATGAATTTCGGCTTTGGCGGCTTGAGCCTGCTCGTCGCGGCCGAGCTCAGGCCGGTGCGCAACAGTGGGCCGACCGAAAAGATCCTGTTCGTGCTGTCGTTGCTTTCGGCGCTGAACTTCACCGCCCGGACCCTGATCGTCGTCATCGCGCATGGGCCGTTCCCGAGCTATGACGGTTTCTACGGTTCGTCCTATTGGACGACCGCGCTGCTGTCGCACGCGCTTTTGTCGCTCCTGATCGCGCTCTGCCTGTTCACGGCGGCGGCGCTCGACGTGGTGAAGGCGCTGAAGGCCGAGACCCAGACCGACCCGCTGTCGGGGCTCCTCAATCGCCGCGGCTTCGAGGATCGGGCGGCATTTCTGCTCGATCGATGCGCCAAGGCGGGATCTCCCGTTGCGCTCGTGCTTGCCGACCTCGATCATTTCAAGGCGCTGAACGACCGGCACGGGCACGAGGCGGGCGACAGGGTGATTGCCGATTTCGCCGCCAAGCTGCGTTTCGCCACGGGCGCGCGGGGCGCTGCCGGCCGCATCGGCGGCGAGGAGTTCGCCGTGCTTTTGCCGCTCAGCGATCTCGCCTCGGCGCGCCTGTTTGCCGAAGCGATCCGCAGCTACTATTCGGCCGGCGCGATCGACGGGCTTCCTTCCGGCGTCAGGGTGACCGCGAGCTTCGGCGTCGCCGCCCGCACCGGGAATGAAGGCCTGGCGCCGCTGATGCGGCGCGCCGACGAGGCGCTCTACAAGGCCAAGAGGAACGGTCGCGACAGCGTCCGCCTCTCCTACGAGCGCCCCGAAACCGTCTTCGTGGCTGACGCGGTCAGCGTCGGCTGAGACGGTGGCCTCGGGCGTCCGAGACGCCGCAACTTTCGAGATGGCCGCAAGCTCTCGCGACCGCGAAGGCCGCTTCGGCAAATCTCGAAGATATGCAGCCGCCATAGCCCGCGTTAACGTGTTTTTCGCCCGTCGATGGTTTTCTGTCAGGGGGACTCAAGGAACATGGGCAGCGCTGATTTCATTCTGGTGATCAATCTGTTCGTCGCCGGGCTTCTGGCGGCGGCCTTCATGACGGTCGCCATCTATGACGTCGGGCGTGTGCCGGCGCGCTGGCTGGCCTTCGGCTATGTGCTCGGCATGGCCTATTTCGCCATCGAATTCAGCATCCCCGCCTTTGCCGATGCCCGGCTGCCGGTCGTCGTAGCCTTCGCCGTCTTCCTCGGCGCAACCATTGCCTTCAACGGCGGGCTTGCCCACAAATACGATGTGACGCCGCCTTGGGCGCCGATGCTGTTCTTCCTGGCTGTGTCCTCGGTCGCCGTCTACTTGGTGCAAGACCTGCCGCGCCAGTCGCTCACCCGCATGATGGCCTATCAGCTTCCCTATGCCGCCATGCAGTTCACCGCTCTCGGCATCGTGCTGTCCTCCAGGCAGAGGCTCGGGCGGCTCGACCACATATTGATGCTCGTGCTCGCGGCGAGCGCCGCGCAGTTTGCCTCGAAACCTTTCATCGCCGGCGCGTTGGGCGGCTGGGGTGCCAATCCGCAATCCTACGTCGGGACGAGCTATGCGCTGGTGTCGCAGTCGCTCGGCACCGTGTTCGGCTTGGCGGTGGCGCTGCTTGCGCTCGCCATACTGGTGCGCGACGTGCTCGCCGAAGCCACGTCGAAGTCGGAAACGGACGCGCTTTCGCGGCTCTTCAACCGTCGCGGCTTCGAGCGGCATGCCGCACTTGCGATGCGCGACGCCGTGCGCCAGGGCGTTCCGGTGGCGCTGCTCATTGCCGACCTCGACTACTTCAAGAGCATCAATGACAGCTACGGCCATGCCTGCGGCGATCGCGTCATCGAGACCTTTGCCGGCTTCCTGCGCGAGGCGGCGGCCGAGCACCATGTCGCCGGCCGCATCGGCGGCGAGGAATTCGCCATCATCCTGCCCGGCACCAATCTTGCCGCGGCGCGGCTGTTCGCCGAGGGCGCGCGCAGCGCGTTCAGCGCTCTGCCGATCGACGGCCTGCCCGTCGATCATCGCTGCAGCGCAAGCTTCGGTGTCGCCGAGCTTGCCGCGGATGAGAGTTTTTCAGATCTTCTTCGTCGGGCCGACGACGCGCTCTATGCAGCCAAAAATGCCGGTCGCGATTGCGTCCGGGTCTCGACCGGGCGAGGCCTGCGGCAGGGTCCGGTGCTGTTCAACGGCAGGGGCTGAGGTTGGGCATCTCGCCGTCGGAAAGCCCGTACATATAGGAGCGGCCCTTGACGAAAACCGGCGGCTGGTAGCAGCCAGGCGCGCCGGCATCGTCCGAATCGTAGATCACGTCGGGCTGCCCGGCGCCGGTGTAGTCGGAAAGCTGCTTGGCGAGCCTGCCTTGGCCGACGATGATGCGCTTGTAGCCGGCGGCGCTGTCGATGACGAGATTGCCGAAGGAATCGGCATAGACCCGGTCGTGATGGCGCAGACCTGCCTCGGCCGGCGCTGCGATTGCGGTGGCAAGAGCCGCCAGAGTCACGGCGGCGAAGCTTGCCCGCGCTGATTTCGAACGCATGTCGCTCTCCCTTATGCGCGCGACCCTTTTGGGTCGCGCCCCAAAACGTGGTTCGAATCGGAAATTAACCCTTTCTTAACCTTTGTTAAGGGGCCTGACGCCTGCAGGGCCGGAACTTAATGAACATGGTTAATTTCGGCGGCTGTTCTGCGCATCGCGCCCCTGGGCCAACCCAATCGTCTCCGGGCGAGCTTGATCTTGGCGCATCGCGTGGCTCTATCTCTTTGTTTTCACGCAATTCCGGACGGAAAACCGTTTCCACTTTTCCTGGAATTGCTCTAGCGTGCCGCGCACGAAAGGGGCAGCGCATGAGGTTTGACCGCGCGGTTCGGGTGTCGCTCGTTGTTCCGGTGCTTTTCGCGGTCGCTGCCTGCGTGCCGCAGGACGGCGCGCCGAAGGCGGCGAACACGGTGTCGCCGGCAGTCTCGCCTGGTCCAACGCAGCAACCCGCCGCGCCCGCCGCAGCAACTGCTGCAACGTCCAAGACACCCGCGACCAAGATCATCACCGACTTGACCGCGCCGCGATCCGGTGTCGGAACGGCCACCTACAAATGCGGCAATGGCGGCATGATCACCATCCAGAATCTCGGCACGTCACTACATGTGGTTGGTGCGGACGGCAGGACCGAGGAGTTCGCGGCGTCGCCCGCCAACCAGAGCAGCCGCTACCAAGCGGCGACGCATGACGCGATCGTGATCGACGGACGCGAAGCGCTGGTGATGAAGAAGGGGTCGACGCCGCAGACCTGCGCAAGATGACCTCGGCCTATCGCACTGCAGCGACGTTGCGCCGGCTTCGCAACGCTCGCTAATCGATTGAAGCGAAATTTCCCCTTTTTGTCAGACTAAATGACCTTTCCAAAACGATTTTCCGGCTTTGACGCGGTGCAAAAAGCGCATTAGAAACCGCCTATCCGAAGCCATATATGGAGACGGCAAATGCCGCACCTATCGCGGCTCCGGAACGCCGAACTGGGGGAGCCATGAGCAAATCACCAGCCACCCGCGCAATTGCCAGACATGAGCGGCCGCTTTCGCCGCATCTGACGATCTACCGGCCGCCGATCACGATGACGATGTCGATCATCCATCGCATCACCGGCGGCGCGCTCTATTTCGGCACGCTTCTGGTGGCGGCATGGCTGATCGCGGCGGCGAGCTCGCAGGCCGCTTTCGACCGGGTCGACTGGGCTTTCGGCTCCTGGCTCGGCCGGCTGATCCTGTTCGGCTACACCTGGGCGCTGATGCACCATATGCTGGGCGGGCTGCGCCATCTCGTCTGGGATACCGGCGCGGGATTGGAAAAACACACCGCCTCGAAGATCGCCTGGGCGACGCTTGCCGGCTCGATCGTGCTCACGCTTTTGATCTGGATCGCCGGCTACATGGCGCGGGGAGCCTTCTGATGAGCGCGAAGAACACCGACATGCGCACGCCGCTGGCCAAGGTCCGCGGCCTGGGCTCGGCCCGCGAGGGCACGCAGCATTTCTGGCGGCAGCGGCTGACGGCGATCGCCAACATCCCCCTCATCCTGTTCTTCGTCGGCTTCCTGATAGCGGTCAACGGCCACGGCTATGCCGACGTGCGGGCTTCGCTCGCCAATCCCTTCGTGGCGCTGGTGCTGGCGCTGGTGCTCATTTCCGGGCTCTACCACATGCGGCTCGGCATGCAGGTGATCATCGAGGACTATGTGCATGGCGAGGGCATGAAGCTGGCGCTGATCGCGCTCAACACATTCTTCACAGTGGCAGTCGGCGTCGCCTCGCTCTTCGCCCTGCTCAAACTGGCATTCGGAGGCTGAAGTCTTGGCCAAGGACGCATCGACCGCCAAAGCGGCTTCCGCCTATACCTTTATCGATCACAAATTCGATGTGGTGATCGTCGGCGCCGGCGGCGCCGGCCTGCGCGCCACGCTCGGCATGGCCGAGCAGGGGCTGCGCACCGCCTGCATCACCAAGGTGTTCCCGACGCGCTCGCATACCGTCGCGGCCCAGGGCGGCATTGCCGCCTCGCTCGCCAATATGGGGCCGGACAATTGGCAGTGGCATCTCTTCGACACCGTCAAGGGATCGGACTGGCTGGGCGACATCGACGCGCAGGAGTACATGGTGCGCGAGGCGCCTGCGGCGGTCTACGAGCTCGAGCATTACGGCGTGCCGTTCTCGCGCACGGAAGAAGGCAAGATCTACCAGCGGCCGTTCGGCGGCATGATGATGAATTTCGGCGAAGGTCCGCCGGTGCAGCGCACCTGCGCGGCCGCCGACCGTACCGGCCATGCCATGCTGCACACGCTCTATGGCCAGTCGCTGAAGAACAACGCGCAGTTCTTCATCGAGTATTTCGCGCTCGACCTGATCATGGAGCCTGACGGCACCTGCACCGGCGTCGTTGCCTGGAACCTCGACGACGGCACCATCCATCGCTTCTCGGCCAAGATGGTGGTGCTGGCGACCGGCGGCTATGGACGCGCCTATTTCTCCGCCACCTCGGCGCACACCTGCACCGGCGATGGCGGCGGCATGGCCGCGCGTGCCGGGCTCGCGCTGCAGGACATGGAGTTCGTGCAGTTCCACCCGACCGGCATCTACGGCGCCGGCTGCCTGATCACCGAGGGTGCGCGCGGCGAGGGCGGCTATCTCGTCAATTCCGAAGGCGAGCGCTTCATGGAGCGCTATGCGCCGTCGGCCAAGGATCTTGCCTCGCGCGACGTGGTCTCGCGCTGCATGACGCTGGAGATCCGCGAAGGCCGCGGCGTCGGGCCGAAGAAGGATCACATCTTCCTGCATCTCGACCATCTCGACCCGGCCGTCCTGCACGAAAGGCTTCCAGGCATTTCGGAATCGGCAAAAATCTTCGCCGGCGTCGACCTGACCAAGGAGCCGATCCCGGTGCTGCCGACGGTGCACTACAATATGGGTGGCGTGCCGACCAACTACTGGGGCGAAGTGCTCAATCCGGCGGCAAGGAGCCCGGATCGCGTATCGCCCGGGCTGATGGCGGTGGGCGAGGCCGCCTGCGCTTCGGTGCATGGCGCCAACCGGCTGGGCTCGAATTCGCTGATCGATCTGGTCGTTTTCGGCCGCGCCGCGGCGATCAGGGCCGGCGAGGTGATCGACCGCAATTCACCGATCCCTTCGCCCAACGCGGCTTCGGTCGAGAAGATCATGGATCGTTTCGACCGGCTGCGCCATGCCAATGGCTCGACGCCGACGGCCGTAGTGCGCGAAAAGATGCAGAAGGCGATGCAGGAGGACGCGGCGGTGTTCCGCACCCAGGAATCACTGGACAATGGCTGCAAGCGCGTCTCCGCGATCTGGGGCGAGCTCAAGGATCTCAAGGTGTTCGACCGCTCGTTGATCTGGAACTCCGATCTCGTCGAGACGCTGGAGCTGGAGAATTTGATGGCGAACGCCATTACCACGGTCCACGGCGCCGCGGCGCGCAAGGAGAGCCGGGGCGCGCACGCGCGGGAAGATTTCTCGGCGCGCGACGACGCCAACTGGCGCAAGCATACGCTGGCCCGCGTCAGCGAGGACGGCAAGGTGACGCTCACCTACCGGCCGGTGCATACAGACACGCTGCTGCCGGAAAAAGACGGCGGCATCAACCCGGCCAAGATCGCGCCGAAGGCCAGGGTGTACTGACCATGGCGCTGGCGGCGGCGGGATATTCCGGCACGCCCCTTCCGGCCAAGCTCGGCCTGAAGGACGGCATGGTCGCCGCCTTCATCGCGCTGCCGCCGGAGCTCGATGAGCTTGCCGACGCCGTGTCCTTTGCCGGGGTCGATCGGCTGCCAAACTGGTCGTCGCTCTCGGGCAACCAAAAATACGATGCCGTGCATGCCTTCACGCGGCAGCGCGCCGAGGTCGAGGACGGCCTGGCCGGCATCGAGACGGCGATCAAGCGCGACGGCATGATCTGGGTCTCCTGGCCGAAGAGGGCATCGAAGGTCGCTACCGACGTCACCGAGGACGTCGTCCGCGCCGAGGCGCTGAAGCGCGATCTCGTCGACGTCAAGGTCGCCGCCGTGAATGAAATCTGGTCCGGGCTGAAGCTCGTCATCCGAAAGGACCGCAGGTAATGGTCGAACTTACGCTTCCGAAGAACTCGCAGATCAAGCAGGGCAAGACCTGGCCGAAGCCGGAGGGCGCCACCAACCTGCGCGAATACCGGATCTACCGCTGGTCGCCGGACGACGGCGAAAACCCGCGCATGGACACCTATTTCGTCGACATGGACGATTGCGGGCCGATGGTGCTCGACGCGCTGCTCTGGATCAAGAACAAGATCGACCCGACGCTGACGCTGCGCCGCTCCTGCCGCGAGGGCATTTGCGGCTCCTGCGCCATGAACATCGACGGTTCCAACACGCTGGCCTGCACCAAGGGCTGCGACGACATTTCCGGCGCGATCAAGGTCTATCCGCTGCCGCACATGCCGGTGGTCAAGGATCTGGTGCCCGACCTCACCAATTTCTACGCCCAGCATGCCTCGATCGAGCCGTGGCTGAAGACGGTCTCGCCCGAGCCGGCCAAGGAATGGCTGCAAAGCCATGAGGACCGCGAGAAGCTCGACGGGCTCTATGAATGCATCCTGTGCGCCTGCTGCTCGACCTCCTGCCCGAGCTACTGGTGGAACGGCGAGCGCTATCTCGGCCCGGCGACGCTGCTGCAGGCCTATCGCTGGTTGATCGATAGCCGCGACGAGGCGACCGGCGAACGGCTCGACAATCTCGAAGACCCGTTCCGGCTCTACCGCTGCCACACCATCATGAATTGCGCGCAGACCTGCCCGAAGGGACTCAATCCCGCGAAGGCGATTGCGGAGATCAAGAAGATGATGGTGGAGAGAAGGGTTTAGGGCCCGACGATCCTCTCGATCACTTCGTAGGTAGTGATCCTTCGCGCCCCCTCTGTCCTGCCGGACATCTCCCCCCAAGTGGAGGAGATGGCCGGCAGGCCAGAGGGGGGCGCTGTCCCGCCGGCGTCAGAAAGGATCGGAACCCAATGAGCGAAGACCTCCCCATCCTCTCCGCCACCGAAGCGCGCGTGCTCGGCTGCCTGATCGAGAAGAAGGAGCTGACGCCCGACGTCTATCCGCTGACGCTCAACGGCGCGCATGCCGCGGCCAACCAGAAGACGGCGCGCGAGCCGGTGATGACGCTGGAGCTGACGGAGGTTCGGCGGGCGCTCGGCTCGCTCGAGCAGAAAGGTCTGGTGCGGCAGGCGTTTGCCTCGCGCGTCGAGCGCTACGAGCATCTGATGGCGCAGCGCTTCTCGCTGACCACGCCGCAGATCGCCATCGTCGGCCTGCTGCTCCTGCGCGGCGCGCAGACCGCGCATGAACTCCTCGCGCGCTCGGAACGCATGGCGCGCTTTGGGTCAATCGAGGAGCTTCGCGACAATCTCGATCTGATGATCGGCCGCCGGCCGCCGCTGGTGCAATTGCTCGAACGCGCCCCCGGACAGCGCGAGGAGCGTTATGTGCATCTGCTGAGCGGGCCGGTGGAAGCAGCCGCGGTGGCGGCGCCTTGGCAGCCGCCGGCGTCGTCATCGGATGCCGATCTCGAGGCACGGGTGAGGGCGCTGGAGGAAGAGATCGCGGCGCTGCGGGCGAAGATCGAGGCGCTGGGCGGCTAATCATTAACTGGAACGTCGGCGGGACAGCGCCCCCTCTGTCCTGCCGGACATCTCCCCCACAAGGGGGAGATTAGCGCTCCCTCGCTGGCGCTCTTCTTTCAAGAACGGTGATTGGCGAAGACCGGCGCGAATGTGATCTCCCCCCTTGTGAGGGAGATGGCCGGCAGGCCAGAGGGGGGCGTGAAGGAGCGCGGCCTAGGCAATATAACGCCCAATCACCCCAACCTTGCGTCGAGCGACACCTTTATCGCGCCGAGCGCCTTCGAGACCGGGCATTCGGCCTTGGCTTTCTCGGCCAGCTCCTTGAATTTCGCCGCATCGATGCCCGGCACCTTGCCGAAGAGCGTGATGGCGCTGCCGGTGATGCCGGTGCCAGGCACCAGCGTCACCACCGCCTTGGCGTCGAGCTCGGCGGCCGGCGTGCCGTTCTCGGCCAGGAAGTGCGAAAGCTGCATGGCGTAACAGCCGGCATGGGCGGCGGCGATCAGCTCTTCCGGATTGGTGCCGGATTTGCCGCTCTCGTCCTCGAAGCGCGCCTTGAACGAATAGGGTGTGCCCTTCAAGGTGCCGCTCTGCGTGTCCAGCGTGCCCTTGCCCTCCTTCAGATTGCCTTTCCAGACGGCGTTTGCGGTGCGGTCCATGAAGTCCTCCTGGCTTGTCGGGGTTCGCGCCGGCGGGGCGCCGGCGTTCCCTCTGAACTATAGCGCGGGCGCGCCGGAAGGCCATGGCGCGATGATATCCGCACTAACGGCGCCTGCGAAAAAATTCTCGAAAAAATGCGCGTGCAGAAATGTCGACTTCCAGGGGGCCTGACCGTCCTGCGGGCGGCCACCGAGTTACGGCCGATGGAGGGTCAGGATGGACAATCTGTTCTTCGCACTTTGGAGACGCCCCGGCCGCAAGGCGCAGCCGCCGGAAGAGTTCTGGCTGGATCCGCCGCCAGTCGGCGTCGGCCGGCTGGTGGCGGCGGTGGCCGTCATCGGCGTGTCGGCATGCCTGCTCGATCATGCGGCGGCCGTCAGAGGCAAGGCTGACAGCGTCGCCGTCGCCTCCTATGGTTCATCACAGGAAGGGAACTGACAATGAGATATGTCCTGCTGGTCTATGGCGAGGAAAAAGACCTTTTCGCGCTCACGCCGGAGAGATCGGCCAAGCTCGACGCCGACTCGCTCGCGTACGACAGATTGCTCGACCAACAGGGGAAGCTGATTATCGCGCAGGCGCTGCAGACGGTGAAGACGTCGAAATCGCTGAGGCGGCGCAAGGGCAAGCGTCTGGTCACCGACGGCCCGTTCGCCGAGACGAAAGAGCAGCTGCTCGGCTTCGTCATGGTGGAGGCTGCGGATCTCGACGAGGCGCTGGCGATCGCGGACGGCATTCCGCTGGCCGAGCTCGGCACCGTCGAGGTCAGGGCGATCTACGACATACCGGGGTCATGATGCCGTCGTATGGCGATCAGGAACATTAGGGGTTTCTTCATCGCCGCAATTTGTCGCGTGTTGATGCGATGCCGCGCTTCCCCTATCGTTGCCCGGATTTCGGGGGGAATTCGGCATGCCTTTCTTGATTGCTCTCCTTGGCGTGCTGGGCGCCGCGGCCATCTGGTGGTATCGGATGAAAGCCATGAACGAGGCCGCGCGCGAGGTCGCTGATGTCGTCGGGCGCGTGCAAGGCAATATCCGTCGCAAGAAGCTGCGCAAGCAGGCAGCACTTTCGCCCTTGACGGCAATCGACGACCCCGTCGTTGCGGCCGCAACGCTGATCACCGCAATCGTTTCGGAACATGGCCCGATCCTGCCGCGGCGCGAAGCCGTGATCCGTGAAGTGGTTTCGGAGATTGCGGAGAGTCCGAAGAAGACCGATGAGGCGGTCGTCTATGCCAAATGGGCCGCCGCGCAGATCGACGACACGACGATCGTCATCGACAAGCTGGCGCCGTTCCTGCGCGAACGCCTCGACCCGCACGAGCGCGACGATCTGCTCAGGATGCTGAGCCGCGTCGCACAAGGAGGCGAGCAACGGCTGCGGATCGCCGACCAGCGGATGCTGAGGCTGAGGCAGAAGCTGGGCTTCGAGGTGAACTAAGCTGAAGCTGTGGCAGCCGGATCGCCTGCCTTCGTGATTAGCCGAAACGCCCATCGCATCGTCATTCTATGGCGGAGCAAGGAGGAAGCGACGCGGCGCAGACCATAGAATCCATTCCGTTACCTATAAGCGTTGCAGCGGTGCAGAATTCTGCTCCGCAGCACCCTACGATTGGAGTCACGGAATGGATCCTCGGGTCTTCGCGTCCGCTTCGCTCCCGCTCCGCCCTTGGATGACGACGTCATGCAGGCCTCGGCCAATCGCCAAGCGCTAGATCGCCTCGCCCTTGAGCAGCCTTGGCGTGTCGCCGGACAGGCCCGAGGCCTGGCGGATGAAGAAATCCTTCAGTTTCGGCATGCGCTCGACCAGGCCGAGGCCGATATCGCGCACGGCGCGCAGCGGGCCGATGTCGTTCGAAAACAGCCGGTTCAGCACGTCGGTGGTGACGCCCATCTGCAGCGTGTCGAAGCGGCGCCACTGCTGGTAGCGTTCGAGCACATCAAGCGCGCCGATGTCCTGGCCGAGCCGGTCGGCCTCGACCACGACTTCGGCAAGCGCCGCCACATCCTTGAAGCCGAGATTGAGGCCCTGGCCGGCGATCGGGTGGATGCCGTGCGCGGCATCGCCGGCGAGCGCGATGCGCGGCGCCACGAAGGCGCGGGCAAGGGTCAGACCGAGCGGCCAGGCGCGCGGCTTGTCGGCGACGCGGATCTCGCCGAGCTTCAAGCTGAAGCGCTGCTCCAGCTCGTGCTCGAAGACGAACTCGTCACCATCGACAAGTTTTTGCGCGTCTTGCGAGCGCTCGACCCAGACGATCGAGGAGCGGTTGGTCCCGTCCTTGTCGGGTTTCAGCGGCAGCGTGGCGAATGGCCCGGCGGGCAAGAAATGTTCCTCGGCGCGGCCGTTGTGCGGGCGCTCGTGGGCCACGGTGCAGACGATGCCAGACTGGCCGTATTCCCATTTCACCGTCTTGATGCCGGCCATGTCGCGCAGCTTCGAATTGACGCCGTCGGCGGCGATCAGCAATCGGGCCCTGAGCGCGGCACCATCGGCCAGATGCACGGTGATGCCGGCGCCGTTCGTGTCGAAGGGGCTGACAGCCATGCCTTCGATTATGTCGATGCCGAGCTTTGCGGCGCGGCGGCGCAGCGCCCCGTTCAGCTCCCGGTTGGCGACCATATGGGCGAAGGGCTCGCCGGGAGCCACCTCGCCGTCAAAAGTGAGGAACACCGGACGTACCGGATCGGCGGTGCGCGAGTCGGTGATGACCATCTCGGTGATCGCCTGCGCCTCCGGCGCGATCTCGTCCCAGACGCCGAGCTGCTCCAGCATGCGGCAGGCCGCGGCGGCGATCGCCGAGGCACGGCCGTCCTTTTGCCAGACGCCGGCGGGTGCGGCATCGACGATGGCGACGCCGAGGCTGGGGCGTGCCTGTTTCAGCGATACGGCGGCGGCAAGGCCGACATAGCCGGCGCCCGCCACCAGCACATCCACGGAGGCTTTGTCTGGCCCATTCACCCTGCGGTCGACCATCGCACTTTCCTTTCGCGGCTTCCGGCCGTGGCGGCGGCCGTTGCAGCTTGACTTGCCCGCCCGTCCTGTCCGAAACCCGCCATGACGCATCTTCGAGAGACGTGGAACATGACAGCGGCCATGGACGAGCTTCTCGACATTCTCGACCTCGAGAAGCTCGAGCACAATCTGTATCGTGGTCGCAGCCCCAAGCTCGACTGGCAGCGGGTCTTTGGCGGCCAGACCATCGCCCAGGCGCTGGTCGCGGCCCAGCGCACCGTCGAGCCCGAGCGCCATGTGCATTCGCTGCACGGCTATTTCATGCGGCCCGGCGACACCAAGGTGCCGATCGTCTACGAGGTCGACCGCATCCGCGACGGCGGTTCCTTCACCACGCGCCGGGTGGTGGCGATCCAGCACGGGCAGGCGATCTTCTCGCTGGAAGCCTCGTTCCAGCAGGACGAAATGGGGCTGGAGCATCAGCTGCCGATGCCGCGCGACGTGCCGGCGCCCGACACGCTGCTTTCGCAGCGCGAGCTGCTCGGCAAGTTCGGCGAGGCGGTGCCGGAAGGCATCCGGCGCTACTGGGAGCGCGACCGGCCGATCGAGATGAAGCCGGTGATGCTCAAGCACTATACCAGCCGCGAGAAGCTGGAGCCGGAGCAGAACATCTGGATCCGCACCACCGGTCCGGTGCCGGAAGACCGCGCGACCCAGGCGGCCGTGCTCGCCTACCTCTCCGACATGACGCTGCTCGACACCTCGACCTTCGCGCATGGCCGCGCCATTTTCGACCGCGACATCCAGGCGGCCAGCCTCGACCACGCGATGTGGTTCCATCGCAGCCATTCGCTGGACGACTGGATCCTCTACACGCAGGACAGTCCCTCCACGCAAGGCTCGCGCGGCTTCACTCGCGGGTCGCTGTTCGCGCGCGATGGAATCTTGATCGCCTCGGTTGCCCAGGAAGGCCTGATCCGGCTGCGGCGCTGAACAGGCCAGCTCTTTTCCAGCGTGGGCGCCTTCGTCGCGCAAAAGAAATCGGCCAGACCCGATTTTGCGCGGAATTTCTTGCGTCAACCCACTGCCGCTGCCCACAGTTGCGCCACAAGCTTGCGAAATAGGCATTTTTTTAAAATTGCCTATTTTTTAATCAGGCAGGCAACCGCCGCTTTGGGCAGACACTGGTTCCAGCAGCATCGCTCCCTTTGTTTACAATAGGTTAACGCCCTGCCTCGGCAATTGGCACGAAGCTTGAATCCTGTCGGGCACTCTCCGGCTCCCACGGGATCGGCGAAGTCGTGCAATCGCGGGGGACCGCAACAGCAAAGGGTGAAACCTTATGAAAATCGTGATGGCAATCATCAAGCCGTTCAAGCTCGACGAGGTGCGCGAAGCGCTCACCGCCGTCGGCATCCAGGGCCTGACCGTCACCGAAGTCAAAGGCTACGGGCGTCAGAAGGGACATACGGAAATCTATCGCGGCGCGGAATACGCGGTCAGCTTCCTGCCCAAGATCAAGATCGAAGTCGCAGTCGGCGCCGACATGGTCGACAAGGCCGTCGAAGCCATCACCGCGGCCGCCAAGACCGGCCAGATCGGCGACGGCAAGATCTTCGTCTTCGGCATCGACCAGGCGGTGCGCATCCGCACCGGCGAAACAGACACCGACGCGCTCTAAGCGGCGACCAGCCATTCCAACGGAGAGTTCTATGAATATACCTTCCACCTTGAAGACGACGGGACGCGCGGCCGCTTCGCTCGCTCTCGTAGCGCTGAGCACCGCCGCCGCCTTCGCGCAGGAGGCCGCTCCAGCGGCAGCGCCGGCCGCACCCGCCGCGCCGACCCCGGTGCTTGATACCGGCAACACCGCCTGGATGCTGACCTCGACGGCGCTGGTGCTGATGATGACCATTCCCGGCCTGGCGCTGTTCTACGGCGGCATGGTGCGCAAGAAGAACGTGCTCGCCACCATCATGCAGAGCTTCGCCATCACCTGCCTGGTGACGGTGCTGTGGTTCATGTTCGGCTATTCGCTCGCCTTCTCCGACGGCGGCGGCACGAACGCCTATATCGGCGGCTTCTCAAAATTCTTCCACCACGGCATCACCACCGCGACGCTGTGGCTGCCGGGCGTGGCGAACATCCCTGAATTGGTCTTCTCGATGTTCCAGCTGACCTTCGCCATCATCACGCCGGCGCTGATCGCCGGCGCCTTCGCCGAGCGCATGAAGTTCTCGGCGCTGCTGATCTTCATGGGCCTGTGGCTGGTCTTCGTCTACGCGCCGATCGCACACTGGGTGTGGGGCGGCGGCTTCCTCGGCTCGGCCGGCGTGCTCGACTTCGCCGGCGGCACGGTCGTCCACATCAATGCCGGCGTCGCGGGTCTCGTCTGCGCGCTCGTTCTCGGCAAGCGCGAGGGCTATGGCACCACCAACATGGCGCCGCACAACCTCGTCTATTCGGTGATCGGCGCCTCGCTGCTGTGGGTCGGCTGGTTCGGCTTCAACGCCGGCTCGGAGCTCGCGGCCGACGGCCTCGCGGGTGCGGCGATGATGAACACGCAGGTCGCCACCGCCGCGGCGGCGCTGGCCTGGATGTTCGCCGAATGGATCGTCGCCAAGAAGCCCTCGGTGCTCGGCATCATCTCCGGGGCCGTCGCCGGCCTGGTCGCGGTGACGCCGGCTTCCGGCTTCGTCAACCCGACCGGCGCCTTCATCGTCGGCATCATCGCCGGCGTCGTCTGCTACCTGTCCGCTGTCAAGCTGAAGCATGCGATGGGCTATGACGACTCGCTCGATGCCTTCGGCGTCCACGGCGTCGGCGGCGTGGTCGGCGCGCTGCTCACCGGCGCGCTCGCCGATCCGGCGATCAATGCGCTCGGCAAGGGCGCGTCGGTCGGCACGCAGATCTACGGCATCGTCTTCACCATCCTGTGGACGGCGATCGCCACCTTCGTGATCCTCTTCATCGTGAAGGCGCTGGTCGGCCTGCGCCCGAGCGCTCAGGAAGAGGTCGAAGGCCTCGACGTCACACAGCACGGCGAAGTGGTGCCGTAAGGCCGGCTCTGCCTATCTCCTTGTCGGCGCAATTCCGAACTTTTCCCGGAATTGCCCCAGGGGCCGGCGGATCCTCCTCCCGCCGGCCCCGGAAAGCCGCGAAGCGGTTTGCGTGGATTTTACTCCCAAGATCCCGTCGTGACGCTCTCGAAAGGGGCTCACGCCTTGAGGCCCGGAACGACCTTCCGGGCCTCCTTTTTTGCCGGCGGACGAGCACGCGGCGTTTCGATCACATTCACTTGATCGCGTATGCGTGAAACACTGGTCTTTCCGGTTCCGTACTGGGATTGCGACCGTCATCGTGGCGTTCACCAAATAACAGGGAAGGAACCAACCGATGAACTTCAAGGATATCTTCCTGGGAGCAATGGCTCTGTCGATGCTCGGCGGCGTTGCACTTGCCGGTGCTCTCGACGAGCCTGACAATATGGCCCCGTTCTTCACCGATTCCAGCATGAAGACCATGAAGTCCGAGGCTGATTTCAAGGCGGCCTGGGCATCGACGGCGAAGGACAAGCAGGACGCGATGATGAAGGAGTGCCAGGACGCGGCGATGAGCAAGCCTCATGCCGAATTCTGCGCCAGCCTGATGATGTACGCCGGTCACAAGTGACCGCAGAAGGTCGGGCCCCAAACGGCCTGAAAAGAAGGATGGCGGGCTCGACGGCCCGCCATTTCCTTTCCGAGGTGCATCTCGGTAAAAGGCCATGGTTAATGCGGCCTTAACCTTCCCACAGATAGTCTGGCAGCCGAATCTGCCGGGGTGCGCCATGCGCCCGGGCCAGGCAACGACTTACGGGGAAGAGCATGCGTTCAGGCGCTTCAGCACCGCTCGCGCTGACCGATACCGGGCACGGCATCCACGCATTCGCGAGGCGGCAGGTCGGGCGGCTGGTGGGCGCCGGCCTTTTCGTGTTCACCGCCTTCGGCGTCGCCAGCCTCGCCACCTGGAACGTCGCCGATCCGAGCTTCTCGCACGCCACCAACAATATCGTCACCAACGCCATGGGCTATACGGGCGCGGTTTTCTCCGACCTCGCCATGCAGTTCTTCGGCCTTGCCGCGGTCGCCGGCCTGGTGCCGGCGGTGGTCTGGGGTTTCCTGCTCTTCTCAGCGCGCTGGGTCGACAGGTTGGCGAAGCGAGGGCTGGCCTGGTTCGGCTTCGCGCTGCTCGCGGCCGCGATCGCCGGTTGCGTCACGCCGCCCAACACCTGGCCGTTGCCGACCGGCCTCGGCGGCGTGTTCGGCGACATGGTGCTGAAGATCCCTGGCATCGCCGTCGGCGGCTATCCGAAGGGCCTTTTCGCCAGCATCATCGCCGTTGTGCTCGCCGCGCCGGCCTTGTGGCTGTTCGCCTATTGCTCGGCGCTGATTGCGCGCAAGAACGGCTTTGCCGTCATGGAGCGTGCCGCCGAGCCTGACCCGCGCGAGCAGGACGAGTTGCTGTTCGACGAAGATGAGGACGAGGGCGACGAAGGCATTCTGGCGCTCGGCGCCGTCACCCATTGGTGGTTGTCGTTCCGCGCCTTCCTGCACCGCCGCGCCGCGCGCCGCAGGCAGGAGCGCGACGAGTTCGAGCCTCCGATGGAGCCGCGGGCGAGCGCCTGGCGGCGCGCCGCCGAACGGGTCGAATCGGCCGAGTTCGCCGAGTCCAGGATGAGCCCCGGCGGCCGCGCCCGCGTCGAGCCGGAATTTTTCGCCGCCATGGTCAACGACCGCAGCGCCTCGGTCGATCCGGTCGACGACGATGACTTCGCCGACGAAGAGGAAGAAGGTATCGATTTCGACGACGAGCAGCCTGCGCCGCGCCGCGCCAACGTGCGCAACTTCCGCTCCGACGCGGCGACCCGCGTCGAGGCCCCGGGACCCCGCCCGGCCCCGGGATCGCGCGCCCAGCGCGAGGCGCAGACCTCGCTGATCGGCTCGGACAAATTCGAGATGCCATCGCTGCATTTCCTGTCCGAGCCGAAGAACGTCGCGCGTGACCCGAGCCTGTCGAAAGACGCGCTGGAGCAGAACGCCAGGCTTCTGGAAGGCGTGCTCGAGGACTTCGGCGTCAAGGGCGAGATCATCCATGTC
This sequence comes from Mesorhizobium sp. WSM4884, assembly GCF_029625675.1. Taxonomy (NCBI): domain Bacteria; kingdom Pseudomonadati; phylum Pseudomonadota; class Alphaproteobacteria; order Hyphomicrobiales; family Phyllobacteriaceae; genus Mesorhizobium; species Mesorhizobium sp. WSM4884. Next base: position 160,691 of record NZ_JARTVO010000011.1, on the reverse strand, counting down.
CGCCCGGGTCCGGTCGTAACACTCTATGAGCTCGAGCCCGCGCCCGGCATCAAGTCCTCGCGCGTCATCGGCCTCTCCGACGACATCGCCCGTTCGATGAGCGCGATCGCCTGCCGCGTCGCCGTCGTGCCCGGCCGCAACGCCATCGGCATCGAATTGCCGAACGCCAAGCGCGAGACGGTCTATCTCAGGGAGATCATGGCGAGCCGCGACTTCGAGACGACCAAGGCGAAGCTGGCGCTGGCGCTCGGCAAGACCATCAACGGCGAGGCGGTCATCGTCGACATCGCCAAGATGCCGCACGTGCTGGTCGCCGGCACCACCGGTTCGGGCAAGTCGGTCGCCATCAACACCATGATCCTGTCGCTGCTCTACCGGCTGACGCCGCAGGAGTGCCGGCTGATCATGATCGACCCGAAGATGCTCGAACTCTCGGTCTATGACGGCATCCCGCATCTTTTGACGCCGGTCGTCACCGATCCGAAGAAGGCGGTGGTGGCGCTGAAATGGACCGTGCGCGAGATGGAAGACCGCTACCGCAAGATGTCCAAGGTCGGCGTGCGCAACATTGACGGCTTCAACGCACGCGTCAGCCAAGCCGAGAAGAAGGGCGAAAAAATCTCGCGCACCGTGCAGACCGGCTTCGATCGCCAGACCGGCGAGGCGATCTACGAGACCGAGGATCTCGATCTCGAGCCGATGCCCTACATCGTGGTCATCATCGACGAGATGGCCGACCTGATGATGGTGGCCGGCAAGGACATCGAAGGGGCGGTGCAGCGCCTGGCGCAGATGGCGCGCGCCGCCGGCATCCACGTCATCATGGCGACGCAGCGCCCGTCGGTCGACGTCATCACCGGCACGATCAAAGCCAATTTCCCGACCCGCATTTCCTTCCAGGTGACGTCGAAGATCGACAGCCGTACGATCCTGGGCGAGCAGGGCGCCGAGCAGCTGCTCGGCATGGGCGACATGCTCTACATGGCCGGCGGCGGCCGCATCCAGCGCGTCCACGGCCCCTTCGTGTCGGACGACGAGGTCGAGAGGATCGTCGGCCATCTCAAGCTGCAAGGCGTGCCGGAATATCTCGACGCCATCACCGAGGACGATGACGAAGACGACGAGGACGGCTCCTCGAGCAGGGGCGGTTCCGGCGGCGGCGGCAATTTCGAGGATTCCGACGACCCCTACGACCAGGCGGTGGCTGTGGTGCTGCGCGACGGCAAGGCCTCGACCAGCTATATCCAGCGGCGGCTCGGCATCGGCTACAACCGCGCCGCCTCGATCATCGAGAAGATGGAGAAGGAAGGCATCGTCGGCCCGGCCAACCATGCCGGCAAACGCGAAATCCTGGTGCCCACGGAAGACGACAAATTCTAGCCGGCGGTGTCCGCCGGCGCCGGCCGGCTTTGAACCTTCCGGCGCGTTCATGCGACCAAGCGCCGTGCGACCCGCCAAACTTAGGCCCAACTGGGGGTCCAGATACAGCCACGACACGAATCACAGGAAGCGACCGGCATGAAGACCCAGACAGATTTCGCCCCGACCCGCCGGCAGGTGCTCGGCCTTGGCCTGGTGCTCGCGGGCGCGGCAGCCATCAATGTCGTGCCGGGCTTCCAGCTTCTGGCGCGGGCGCAGGCGGCGGTTCCACCGGCGGCGCAAAAGATCGCCGACCATTTCTCGTCGGTCAAATCGATGAGCGGCGAATTCGTGCAGTTCGGGCCGAAGGGCGAACAGACCGGCGGCAAGTTCTTCCTCGAACGCCCGGGCAAGATCCGCTTCAACTATGACGGATCGTCGAATTTCCGGGTGATCTCGGACGGCAAGTCGGTGGTGATCCTCAACAAGAAGCTGAACACCTCCGACCTCTATCCGCTGTCGAAGACGCCGCTGAAGCTTCTCCTCGACGACCGGATCGATCTCTCCGGCGGGCGCGTGAAGGCAGTCAAGGAAGAGGACGACCTCACCACCATCCAGCTCTCGGACAAGTCGGTGTTCGGCAATGCCCGGATCACCATGATGTTCGATCCGAAGAGCTACGAGCTGCGCCAGTGGACGATCACCGACGCTCAGGGCAAGGACACGACGGTGATGATCTTCAACGTCAAGGAAGGCGTCTCCATCCCGCCAGACACTTTCGCCATCGATTACACGGCGAACAGAGAGTTGAATACGAAGACGCGGTAGATTCAGCTGTTGCGAAGGTTTCCCAGCGTCGGCGCTGCCCCTCACCCTTACCCTCTCCCCGTGAAGAACGGGAAGAGGGGGGACGCCAGCGTTTGAGCTTGTCCCTTCTCCCCGTCGTTACGGGGAGAAGGTGCCGGTCCACCCTCCGCAGCTGCAGCGCAGCTGCTGCGGAGGACGGGCAGGCGGATGAGGGGCAGCGCGAACGCCGGCGATCGTCGCCCGGCTTGTTTTTGCGGCGCGCGGCTGGCAGAGATCGGCGATCTTTTGCCGGACGTCACAGCATGCCCTTCACCATCGCCACCTGGAACATCAATTCGGTTCGCCTGCGCATGCCGATCGTCGAGCGACTGCTCGAGGAGCACGCGCCGGACGTGCTCTGCCTGCAGGAAACCAAGGTTCCGGACGAGCTCTTTCCCGAAAAGGCCTTCCGCAAGGCGGGCTATGAGCACGTCCTCTTCCATGGCCAGAAGGGCTATCACGGCGTGGCGACCGTGGCGCGCCGGCCGATCGAGCTGGTCGAGAAGCGGCGCTTCTGCGAGATCGACGACAGCCGGCACCTTTCGGTCAAAGTGCAGGCCGGCGGCAGGTCGATCCTGCTGCACAATTTCTACGTTCCGGCCGGCGGCGACGAGCCGGATCCGGAGATCAACCGCAAATTCCGCCACAAGCTCGATTTCGTCGCCGAGATGAACGGCGTGCCGGCGAGCCAGGATGAGGCGTCCGCCTCGATCCTGGTCGGCGACCTCAACATCGCGCCGCAGGAGCACGATGTCTGGTCGCACAAGCAATTGCTCAACGTCGTCAGCCACACGCCGGTCGAGACCGAGAACTTCGAGGCGATGCGGCAAGCCGGTGGCTGGGTCGACCTGATGCGGCTCGACGTGCCCGCCGAGCAGAAGCTCTACACCTGGTGGAGCTATCGCGCGAAGGATTGGGAAGCCTCGGACCGTGGCCGCCGGCTCGACCATGTCTGGTCATCGGCCAATCTGGTGCCGAGCTTCGCCGGCTACGATATCCTCAAGGCGGCGCGCGGCTGGGAGAAGCCGTCGGATCATGTGCCGGTGATTGCGCGGTTCGATCTGGAGTAGGGTTCGACGACGGCGGTTAACGGGCGCAAACCTTGCGTTCGTCATCCTAGGGCGGAGCGTTGCGAAGCGGCGCGCAGACCCTAGGATCCATGCCGTTACCTGTGCCAAAGGATGCAACGACGCAGAACTGAGGAGAAAGCCCGGGGTGGGTCGGTTGGGTCAGGAACCCTCATTTCTGCAACGCGGCGAAGCGTCGACGTCACGGCATGGGATTCTAGGTCTGCGCGCGTCGCTTCGCTCCTTGCTCCGCCCTAGAATGACGACCCTCATCGAGCCGCCCCTTGCGCCTTACCCCATGAACCGCGGCGCGAGCTCCTCGATGCGGGCGATCATCTGCTGGAACTCCTCCAGGATGCGGTCGTGCAACTGCACCGCCAGCTCGGGATATTCCTCCAGGATGCGGCGGAACATCTTGCGGCTCAAGCGGATCACTTCCGAATCGACAGCGGCGGAGGCGCTGGTCAGCCGGTTGGTGTCGGCGATCAGCGCCAGTTCGCTCAGCATGGCGCCAGGGCCGGCCGTGCCGATCGGGACGCGCTCGCCGCCTTGTTCACGATAGAGCACGATGCGCCCGCTGACCACGACATATGCCGAGTCAGCCACGTCGTCTTCGCGGTAGAGCTTATGGTCGGCCTGCAGGAAGGTGTTCTCCGCGCCGAAGGCGAGCAGGCGCAACTGTTCCTGCGTAAAGCCCTGAAAGAGCTTCACGGCGGACAGGATGCGGATGTCGTCATCCAGCGCCATCCTAGCTGTGTCCCCGAGCGGTCAGTCCAGTCCCTCCTTTGGAGCGCCGCGTCCTCCCGGACGCACAAGCGAATGCTCCAACCTTCCAATCGCGCATCGTGCGATGCGTCCAGCGAGCCGATCCATCACCCTCCAGCACCAGGATCGTACCCGAAGCAGTCCCGCCCGACCGCTCTCTTTGCCTTGACGCAATTCCGAACGGAGAACCCGTTTCACACTTTTCCTGGAATTGCTCTAGATCATGAAATGTTTAAGGAACCAGCTTGTAGCCGCCGCTTTCTGTCACAAGAATTTCGGCATTGGAAGGATCGCGCTCAATCTTCTGGCGTAGCCGGTAGACATGGGTTTCCAGCGTGTGCGTGGTGACGCCGGAATTGTAGCCCCACACCTCTTCCAGGAGCACGTCGCGCGTCACCACTTTCTGATCGGCTCGGTAGAGATATTTGATGATCGAGGCCTCCTTTTCGGTCAGCCGCACCTTGGCGCCGCGCGGATCGATCAGAAGCTTCTGGCTGGGCTTGAACGTGTAGGGACCGACCGAGAAGGTGGCGTCCTCGCTCTGCTCGTGCTGGCGCAATTGCGCACGAATGCGCGCCAGGAGCACGGCGAAGCGGAAGGGCTTGGTCACATAGTCGTTGGCGCCGGCCTCGAGGCCCAGGATCGTATCGGAATCGGTGTCGTGGCCGGTCAGCATGATGATCGGCGCCTTGTAGCCGCCCTTGCGCAGGATCTTCACCGCCTCGCGGCCGTCCATGTCGGGCAGGCCGACATCCATGATGAGCAAGTCGACGAGACCGCCGCGCGCCGCGGCGACACCTTTCGCGGCGGTGGATTCCTGCTGCACGTCGAATTCTTCGTAAAGCGCCAGTTGCTCGACGAGGGTGGCTCGCAGGTCGTCGTCGTCGTCAACGATCAGAATGGTGCGTGATGTCATGGATCAATCCGTTGTTTTAAAAAGAATATTCAGTTGACCTCCCCCCATTTATGCGGAAGCTCACCGGCGCAACAGCCGATCACAGTGATTTGTTCCGTGAGACAATCATACAAGAAAAAACGCGCGCGCAATGAGGCGGGTGCATTTTTGCCGAAAGGCCTGCGTGTCCTGGTTGTGCGGGCAAGACCCGGCAACCCGGCGCAGGGGTTCCTGCAAGCCGGCAAAACCGTGTTCCCCTGCGCGCTGGGACGCGGCGGCATCTCCGCCAACAAACGTGAGGGCGACGGCGCAACGCCTCTGGCCGCGATGCGGATGTTGTCGGGGTATTTTCGGAACGACCAGTTTGCCGGGGGGCGCAGGACGAGGCTGGCAATGGCGCCGATCGGCCCGGATCTCGGCTGGTGCGAAGTGCCGGACGACCGCAACTACAATCGGCCGGTGAAGATCCCCTACGGCGCGAGCCATGAGCGGATGCGGCGCGCCGACAATCTCTACGACGTGTGCCTGGTGCTCGACTGGAACATCGCGCCGCGCCGGCGCGGGCGCGGAAGCGCGATCTTCTTCCACCTTGCCCGCCCAGGCTTCACGCCGACGCAAGGCTGCGTGGCGGTGACCGCGCGCACCATGGCGAGGCTGCTGCCGCTGCTGTCGGATAGGACGGTGGTGAAGGTGGTGAGGTAGGCAGTAGGCAGTAGGCAGTAGGCAGTAGGCAGTAGGCAGTAGGCAGTAGGCAGTAGGCAGTAGGCAGTAGGCGTCCCTTTCCCTATTGCCCACTGGCTATTCCTACTGCCTCGGGTCCTGCCAGCCGGAACCCAACAACCCGATCCGGCCAAACTCCCGGTCCATCGCCTTGGTGACGTCCCGGCGCTTGGCACCGATGTCGCGCAGCTGGCTGTCGGAGAGGTCCTCGACGGACTCATGCGGAAGCCGGGCGGCGATCCGCGCCTGACGCAGCCAGTCGATCGCGGTGCGCAGCCAAAGCGTGATGCCGGAGCGGGATTTCGGGGCGGTGTGCGACTTCAGGACGATCTCGGTCATGGCTCTATCCGTGTTCTCCGGACATCAAATCCGGTTTGATGTTGTTTCAGTAAGGCCATCTTGCCGGATTGAAAAATAAACGGGAAACGAGTAGTTTTTGTCCGATTATCAAGTTTTATTTGGAGATCGGATGGCCCGCCTGCTGCCCGGAACGCGTGCGCTGAGAACGTTCGAGGCGGCGGCCAGGCATCTCAATTTCACCCGCGCCGCGGACGAGCTCGGCCTGACGCCGGCGGCGGTCAGCCATCAGATCAAGGAAATCGAGGATCAGCTCGACCTGGTGCTGTTCACGCGCACCAGCCGCACCATACGGCTCACCGAAGCGGGCAACGTTCTGTTCGAAGCCTCGGCCGATGCGCTCGACCTGCTTGGCCGCGCCGTCAGCCGCGCGCGCAAGATGAACAGAGGCACGGCGCTGCTGAAGGTGACGATCGACGCGCAGTTCGCGACGAAGTGGCTGATGCGGCGCGTGGACGGTTTCCGCCGGCAGAAGCCGGGCATAGAGTTGCGCTTCGATATCACCTATGAGGTCAGGGACTTCGAACGGGACGATGTCGATATCGGCATCCGTTTCGGAGCCGGCAAATATCCGGGGCTCTGCGCCCACCGGCTGTTCGAAAACATCATCATCCCCGTCTGCAGCCCGGCGCTGCTCGCCTCGGGCCCGCCGCTGAAGGAGCCGCGCGACCTTTTCCACCACACGCTGGCGCATATCGAATGGTCGCGGCAGGGCGTGACATGGCCGAACTGGAGGATGTGGATGCAGGCGGCCGGCGTCGACGATTTCGACGACAGCCGCACGCTCGTTTTCGGCTCGGCGACCGATGCCACGCAAGCAGCGCTCGACGGCCATGCCGTGGCGCTGGCCGACTTCGCCATGGTGGCCAACGACCTTTCGCAAGGGCGGCTCATCAGGCCCTTCGAGCTTGGCATCAAAGTCGCGCCGGAATTCGCCTATTTCGTCGTCTATCCGGAAGCCATGAAGGATGACGCGCGCATCGTCGCCTTCCGCGATTGGCTCCTCGATGAGGTCGCGAAAGACGCAGACGCTGGGTAGTTTCGCACTTTTTCTTGGAATTAGCCTGCCGGCGCAGCCGGTGCGCCGAACCAGCCGACGATCGCACCCATGATGAGCAGCACGCCCAGCCAGTGGCCGGCGTCGATCAGGGTGAGGTCCCAGCCGAAGCCCTCATAGCGGTGGTTGACCGAAAGCGTGGTGGCGACGAAGCCCAGCCAGAGCACGAAACCGAACAGCAATCCTGCGACCGGGCTTGGCTCGCCGCCGGTTATCGCGCCGACCACCAATGTCAGGATCAGGGCCATCACCAGCTCGGCGATGAAGCTGACGACGAACGGAACGGGCGAGCGCTTCATCGTCGCCGGATCGAGTTTCGCCGCTTTCAGCCACGGCTTGCTCAAGCCCATGTACCAGACGGCGCCGAAGAGCCACGCCACGACAGCGGCAACGATCACCGCGACCCAGTTCACGACCGAAAAATCCATGAAATCCCTCCCCAAATGCATGCCGCCCAGGCGCATAGCGATCCCGGGACAACGGCATGCCTTTCGCCGGGCGATGGAATCCCCGTTCGCCGGCCGCGTCAAGCGGAAGCCGCGGGACCCCATCGCCAGACGGTGGTGCGCTTCACCTCCGCATCCTCCAGCACACGCGTCACCGGCACCTGGTAGACGGCGAGCGATTGCAGCCCCTTCTTCGGTAGATAGGCGCGGCCGGGATCGCCGACGAGGATGTCGGCGCCGCGCGCCGTGAGCGCCGTGAACCACGGCGTCAGCCTGTCCGCCAACGGCTTGTCGTAGAAGACGTCGCCGGCGAGCACGACATCCCAGCCGTCGTCCGTGCCGATGCAGTCCGCATCGAGGAATTCGGCCTTCACGCCATTGGCCTCCAGGTTGAGCGTGATCACCGCCTCGCAAAACGGGTCGATATCGGCGGCAATCACTTGCCTTGCGCCGGCCTTCAAGGCGGCGATGGCGACCATGCCGGAGCCGGAAGCGAAGTCGAGCACGTTTCTTCCGCGCACCGTCGCGGGATGGTCGAGCACATAGCGGGCAAGGCCCTGGCCGCCGGCCCAGGCGAAGGCCCAGAAGGGCGGCGGCAGACCGATCTCGGCCAGCTCCTCCTCGGTGCGCAGCCACAGGTCGTGCGCTTCGTCGGCCAGATGCAGCAGCACCTCCGGCACGTGCGGCGGCGCCATCAGCGCCGTATTGTCGAGGATGAATGTCTTGGCGCTTTTCGGGGTGAGCCTGGTCACGGCGCCGGGTTGAGATCGGCCATGCGGCAGACCTCTTTCCACTCTGCCGGCGTCACCGGCTGCACGGAAAGCCGGCCGAGCCGAACCAGCGCCATCTCGGCCAGCTTCGGATTGGCCTTGACCTGTTCCAGCGTCACCGGCTTCGGCACGTCCTTGAAAGCGCGGATGTCGACGCATTCCCAGCGCGGATCGTCGGTGGTGGTGTCGGGATGCGCGAGTGCGCAGACCTCGGCGATGCCGACGATGTCGAGCCCCTCGTTGGAATGGTAGAAGAAGCCGAGATCGCCGATCCGCATGGCCTTCATGTTGTTTCGGGCGGCGTAGTTGCGCACGCCGTCCCACTGCGTGCCGGCCTTGCCTTTGGCCTTCAGCGCCTCGAAGGAAAAGACCGAGGGTTCGGACTTGAACAGCCAGTAGTTCATCTCAGTTGTCCCATTGCCATTGTCGGTGAGCCATTATTCAGCGCAAACGAACCTCATTCGGTCGCGGGCTTCTGGAAGACCCAGTTCCATGCACGGATCTCGACGCTTTCGAACAGACCTGCCTTGGCATAGGGGTCGGCGGCCGCCAAGGCTTGCGCGGCCGCCATATCCGCCGCCTCGATCATGACCAGGCTGCCTTCGGGCTGGCCGTCGGCATCGAGGAAGGGGCCGGCAAAGGCAAGCTTGCCTTCGCCGATCAGGCCTTCGAGGAACGCCGCATGCGCCGGCCGCGTGTCGGCGCGCAGCTGCAGGCTGCCGGGCTTATCCTTGCAAATCAACGCAAACAGCATCTCTTCAAGCTCCGATGTTCAGATGTCGGTTTCGGTTTTGAGCGGCCGCGTCATCAGCGCCGTCACGGCCTGGCCGATGGTCACCTTGCCGTCGAGGATAGCGGCGACGGCGGAGATGATCGGCGCATCGATGCCGCGCTCAGCGGCGATGCGGGCGGCGATGCCAGCCGTCGGCACGCCTTCGGCGAGCGGCAGGCCGGCAAGCGGCTTGCCCTGGCCGAGCGCCAGGCCGTAGGCGAAATTGCGCGATTGCGCCGAGGAACAGGTGAGCAACAGGTCGCCGAGGCCGGAAAGCCCCATCAGCGTTTCCGGCCTGGCGCCGAAAGCGGCGCCGATGCGGCGCAATTCGACGAAGCCGCGCGTCACCATGGCCGCCTGGGCGCTGGCGCCGAGCCCGGCACCGGTGACGGCGCCGGCGGCGATGGCGAAAACGTTCTTCAGCGCGCCGCCGATCTCGACGCCGATCAGGTCGTCGCTGGAATAGCAGCGCAGGTTCTCGGCCGAGAAGCGGGCGGCAAGGTCGGCCGCCAGTTCTCCGTTGCGGGCTGCGACCACCACCGCCGTCGGCAGGCCGCGCGCGACGTCGGTGGCGAAGCTCGGACCGGAAAGCGCCGCGACCGGATTGTTCGGCAGGCTTTCCTCGACGATCGCCGACAGCAACGCGCCGGTGTCGCGCTCGATGCCCTTGGCACAGAGGACCAGCGGCGCGCCGGCCGGCACATGGCCGGCGGCGGTGGCCAGCACCGCGCGCAGCGACTGCGCAGGCGTCACCGCCAGCACGCAGTCGGCGCCGCTGAGCGCGGCGCCGATGTCGCTCGTGGCGACGATGCCGGGTTCGATCGCGATGCCGGGCAGGTAGCGCGGATTCTCGCCGCGGTCGATCGCGGCCACGGTCTCGTTGTCGCGCGCATAGAGGCGGACAAAATGGCCGGCACGCAGCATGGCCAGCGCCAGCGCCGTGCCCCAGGCGCCGCCGCCCAGTACCGCGACGCGCCAACCGGTCGCAGGCGCCTTGCCGGTCGTGGCTTTCTTGGCCGTGTCTTTCTTCGTCATGCCTTTTTTGATCATGCCTTGGCACCGCGCCGGCCAGAGCCGACCAAGGGGGCGGAAACGCTGTCCAGCGGCCAGCGCGAGCGCGGCGCGAAATCGGCGGCGTTCTCGCCGGCCATGCCGGCGCGCAGCCGCTCGATGCCGGCCCAGGCGATCATCGCCGCATTGTCGGTGCAAAGCTTCTGCGGGGGCGCCACGAATGCAAAGCCGGCTTCGGAACAGAGCGCCTCGAGCGTGGCCTTGATCGTGCGATTGGCGGCCACCCCGCCGGCGACGACCAGCGCGGGGTTCGCCTTGCCGGGAAATTCCTTGCGGAAACGGGCGAGCGCACGCGCGACACGGTCGCCCAGCGCATCGGCCACCGCCGCCTGGAAGGAGGCGCAGATGTCGGCGACGTCCTGGTCGCTGAGCGGCGCGATCGCGCTCGCCGCCTGGCGTACCGCCGTCTTCAGCCCGGAGAAGGAGAAATCCGGCTGCGCCGAGCCCTTCATCGGGCGCGGGAAGGCAAAGCGGCTCGCGTCGCCGCTTGCCGCCGCCTTCTCGACATTCGGCCCGCCCGGATAGGGCAGGCCGAGCATCTTGGCCGTCTTGTCGAAGGCCTCGCCCAGCGCGTCGTCGATGGTCGTCGCCCAGCGCTGGTAGTCGCCGACGCCGCGCACCGCGACGGTCTGGGTGTGGCCGCCGGAGACGAGCAGCAGCAGATAGGGGAAATCGAGACCGTCGGTCAGCCTTGCCGTCAGCGCATGGCCTTCGAGGTGGTTGATTGCGATCAGCGGCTTGTTGGCGGCGGCGGCGATCGCCTTGGCGGTCATCAGTCCGACGATCAGCCCTCCGACCAGACCCGGCCCGGCCGTCGCGGCTATCGCATCGACCTGGTCGAGCGAAACATCCGAATCGGCAAGCGCTGCCTCGATGATCCCGTCCAGCGCCTCGACATGAGCGCGCGCGGCGATCTCCGGCACGACGCCGCCAAAGGCGGCGTGCTCCTCGATCTGACTGAGCACGACATTGGAGAGGATTTCAGGCGCGGAGCCGCCGTCCAGCGCCACAACGCTGGCCGCCGTCTCGTCGCAGCTCGTCTCAATGCCCAGAACGCGGATCAATTCGTCGCTGTCCATGAAGATTGTGTCATCGGTCATTCCCAATTAGGAAAAGGCCCGACAGACCTCGTATGCCGGGGGTTATCACGGACCGCGCGCCATGCAAACAACCTTGAAGATCGGAACCCGCGGCAGCCCGCTGGCGCTCGCCCAAGCGCATGAGACGCGGGCGCGGCTGACGAGGGCGCATGGCCTTCCCGAACAGGCGTTCGAAGTGATGCCGATCTCGACCAGTGGCGACCGCATCCAGGACCGGCCCCTGTCCGAGGCGGGCGGCAAGGGCCTGTTCACCAAGGAGATCGAGGAAGCGCTGCTCGACGGCCGCATCGACATCGCCGTGCATTCCTCGAAGGACATGCCGACGGTGCTGCCCGCCGGGCTGGAGCTTTCCACCTTCCTGCCGCGCGAGGACGCGCGCGACGCCTTCATCGGCAAGACGGCGAAGCGAATCGCCGATCTGCCGCACGGCGCTACGGTCGGCTCGTCGTCGCTCCGGCGCCAGGCGTTGATTCGCCGGATGCGGCCGGATCTCGACGTGGTGGTGTTCCGCGGCAATGTGCAGACGAGACTGCGCAAGCTGGATGAGGGCGTCGCCGAAGGCACCATCCTCGCCTATGCCGGGCTGAAGCGGCTCGGGCTCGAAAGCGTCATCACCGACCTGATGCCGCTGGATGTCTTCCCGCCGGCGCCAGGGCAGGGCGCGATCGGCATCGAAAGCCGCATCGGCGACGGAGCGGTAGAAAAATTGCTTGCGGCCATCCGCGATGTGCCGACCGGCCAGGCGCTGGCCTGCGAGCGCGCCTTCCTCGCCGCGCTCGACGGCTCCTGCCGCACGCCGATCGCCGGCCATGCGACGATATCGGGCGAAAGACTGTCTTTCGCCGGGCTGATCATCTCGCCCGACGGCACCGAATCGCATGAGGTCCGGCTGGACGGTCCGGCCTGGGACGCGGCGGAGATCGGCGCTGAGGCCGCCCGGACGGTGCGCGCCAAGGCCGGCGCAAAATTCTTCGACGGCTGGGCCTGATATGCTCCGCGTCCTGGTGACGAGGCCGGAACCGGGCGCCTCGCGTACGGCCCGGCGGCTCGAAGCCCAGGGATTTCAGCCCATTCTGCTGCCGCTGACTAAAACGGCAGCGCTGCCGATCGAGGCAAGTGACTTCCCGGCCGCCGCCGCGGTCGCCGTCACCAGCGCCAATGCGGTTCGTCATGCGCCCAGGGAACTGGTCGCCGCGCTTGCCGCCTTGCCTTGCCATGCGGTCGGGAAAAGGACGGCCGAAGCCTGCCGCGCGGCTGGATTTACGTCCGTCTTCGAAGGTCCGGGCGACGCCGAGGCGCTGGCTGACGCCATAGCCGGCGAGCTCGCAGGCAAGGAGATGGTCTACCTTTGCGGGCGCGTGCGCTTTCCAGTGTTCGAGGAACGGCTGACGGCAGCCGGAGTGCGTGTCCGGCCCGTCGAGACCTACGACACGGTCGAGCTGGACTACGGCGATGACGACGTCATTGCCCGGTTGTCGGGCACGGCGGTCGAGGCGGTGCTGCTCTATTCGGCAAAGGCGGCCGCGGCGATGATTGGCCTCGCCAGCCGCCCAGCGCTGCGGCATCTCTTTGAAAGGACGGAGTTTCTCACCCTTTCAGCCCGTGTCGCCAAGGCATTGGACGGGATCGGCGGGCGGAACGTCCGTATCGCCTCGCAACCCGACGAGGACGCGCTGCTGGCGCTTTTGTCGCTGCCGGGCTGAGCCGCGTCATCACACCGCCCCTTTTCACCGCTTGGTGATGTGCTAGAGCATCCTTGAGCTCTAGACCTTTGAACCATCCTCAAGCCAATTCGCGGAGCCCAAGCATGGTCAAGACGCCTAAGGTGCGGCATTCGAAGAGCCGCCGCGAGCCGGTGACGATCGAGCTCGAGCCAGGCGCCGTCTCGCGAATCGCCGACGAGGATGCCGCCAAGACCGAGACCAGTACCGGGCAGACCGACGAGGCGAAGGCGGAGGAAGCCGCCGCCGCTTCTCAGCCGGAGGCTCCGGAAGAGCCGATCCATGCCGAGCAGGCCGACATCGAGCCGTGGGAGCACGCCGATTCGGCGCGGGCCGGGACTGGCGGGTCCGAAACGAAGAGCAAGGACGAGGCGGAAGCGCCCTATCCGGGCGGTGAAGAGGCTCCGAAAAGCGAGCCAAAGGGTTTCGGCTACGATTTCGAGGATGCGTCCGGCGCGAGCGCTGCCGCAGCGGCGCCAAGACCGAGCGCGGCAAGCAGCAACGATCGTATCGCGACGCCATCCGGGCGTGCCGGAGTGCGCACCATCGCCGCCGGTGTCATCGGCGGCGTGATCGCTCTTGCCGGCGCCGGTCTCCTGCAGGCGGTCGGCTTGCTCGGCTCCCCGGCCCCCGGTGGACCATCGCTCGATGGCGTCAACGGCGAGATCGCATCGCTCAAGGGTGAAATCGCGGCGCTGAAGCAAGCGGGCGACACCGGTGCTTCGGCCAAGGTGGACGGCCTGTCCTCGGCGCTCGACCAGGTGAAGTCCGATGTCGCGGCGATGAAATCCTCGACTGGACAGAGCGGCGATGGCACCGCGATCAAGGCGCTCAACGACAAGGTCGGCCAGATCGAGACGGCCGTCGCGGACCTGCAGAAGGCGGGTGGCGCGGCGCCGGTGGATCTTGGGCCGCTCAACGAGAAACTCGCCGGGCTCGACGCGCTGGTCAAATCGGCCGGCGACGCGGCCAAGGCCGAGGACGGCCGGATCGCAGCGCTGGAACAGTCGGTGCAGCAGCTGTCCGGCAAGGTCGAGGCACAGGCCTCGCAGCCGAAGATCGCGCTGGCGATTGCCGCTTCGGCGCTGAAGGCGGCCCTCGATCGCGGCGCACCGTTCGCGACCGAGCTCGATACTTTTGCAGCGATCGCGCCGGACGCACCGGAGATCGCGGTGCTGCGTTCCTATGCCGAGAAAGGCGTGCCGACCCGCGCCACGATCGCCTCGGAGGTCGAGGCTGCCGCCAACGCCATGGTCGAGGCCGCGACGCCGGTCGACCAGAATGCCGGCTTCTTCCAGAGCCTGGTGTCGAGCGCCGAATCGCTGGTCAAGGTGCGGCCGGTTGGCACCGTCGAGGGCAAGGGCGCGCCGGAAACCGTGGCGCGCCTGGAGGTTGCGGTCAACCAGGGCGACTACGCCAAGGCGCTCGGCGAATACGACACGCTGCCCGACGCGGCGAAGTCGGCGGGCGCCGATTTTGCCGGCAAACTGAAGGCGCGGCTGGAGGTCGAGAAGCAGATCGACGCGCTCATCGCCGGCGCGACGAAGGCGTGAGGACCACCCGATGATCCGCATCCTCATCTTCCTCGCCGTCGTCTTCGCGCTGGGGCTGGGCTTCGCCTGGCTGGCCGACCGCCCCGGCGAGATGCTCGTCACCTTCAACGGCTACCAGTACCAGGTCACGCTGATGGTGGCGGCGGTGGCGATCGTCGCCGTCGTCGCCGCGGTGATGATCCTGTGGTGGCTGGTCAAGTCGCTGTGGAACAGCCCTTACACGATCTCGCGCTATTTCCGGGTGCGCCGCCGCGACCGCGGCTACCAGGCGCTGTCGACCGGAATGATCGCGGCCGGCGCCGGCGATGGCGCGCTGGCGCGCAAGAAGACCAAGGAAGCGGCCAAGCTGATCAGCTCCGATCAGGAGCCGCTGATCAACCTGCTCGACGCGCAGGCCTCGCTGCTCGAGGGCGACCATGAGGGCGCGCGCGAGAAGTTCGAGCGCATGCTCGACGATCCGGAGATGCGGCTGCTCGGCCTGCGCGGGCTCTATCTCGAAGCCGAGCGGCTGGGCGACCGCAATGCCGCGCGCCATTATGCCGGCCGCGCGGCGGCGGTGGCGCCGCAGCTTGCCTGGGCGGCGGAATCGACGCTGGAAGAACTGACCGAGCGCGGCGACTGGGACGGCGCGCTGAAGCTGGTCGAGGCGCAGAAATCGACGAGGCAGATCGAAAGCGACGCCGCCAACCGCCGCCGCGCTGTGCTGCTCACGGCCAAGGCGCAGGCGCTGGCCGACAGCGATCCGAACGCCGCCAGGACCGCGGCGCTCGAGGCCAACAAGCTGGCGCCCGACTTCGCCCCGGCGGCGGTCATCGCCGCCAATATGGTCTTCCGGCAAAACGACGTGCGCAAGGGCTCCAAGATCCTCGAAACCGCCTGGAGGGCCGAGCCGCATCCGGACATCGCCGAGCTCTACACCCATGCGAGGCCGGGCGATGCCGTGCTCGACCGCCTCAACCGGGCAAAGAAGCTGCAGGAGATGAAGAAGAACCACGCCGAATCGTCGATGGCCGTGGCGCGCGCCGCGCTCGACGCGCAGGATTTCGCCACCGCGCGGCGCGAGGCGGAGGCCGCGATCCGCATGGATCGCCGCGAAGGCGCCTATCTGCTTCTGGCCGACATCGAGGAGGCCGAAACCGGCGACCAGGGCAAGGTGCGGCAGTTGCTGTCGAAAGCAGTGCGCGCACCGCGCGATCCGGCCTGGGTCGCCGACGGCGTCGTCTCCGAACGCTGGGCGCCGGTGTCGCCGATCACCGGCAAGCTCGATGCCTTCGCCTGGCGCGCGCCGATGGAGCGGCTTGGTCAGCTGATCGACAGCGACGCGGACGTCGCGGCAGTGCCGGCAATTTCTGCGGCACCGTCCGCCGTACCGAGCGAGAAAGCGATCGAAATCGTCCCCGAGCGCCCGACCGACAAGCCGGCGGTCTCGAACGGTGGCGAGAAGGACGCTGCCGAGGCCGCGACCGATGCAGAAACCATCGGGCAGGCCAAGGAGCTGCCGCGCCTGCCGGACGATCCGGGCGTCGCGCCGGAAGACGAGACGGAAAAATCGCCGCGCCGGTTTCGTTTGTTTTGAGGCCGGTCTTGGCGACAGGGAAAAAGTGTCGATGTTCGAACGCGTATTGTCCTTCCTGAGGGATTTGCCGGCCGGCGAGGTCAAGCCGAGCGCCGACGATCCGCGCGTCGCGGCCTCGGCCCTGCTCTATCATGTGATGAACGCCGACGGGGTGCGCCAGGATGTCGAGTGGGAGCGCTTCAAGGAGATTCTCTCCGAGACCTATTCGATCAGCGGCGACGAGCTCGACGCGCTGGCGGCCGCCGGCGAGCGCGCCGACAACGAGGCGATCGACCTCTACGCCTTCACCAGCGTGCTCAAGCGCCATCTCGACGCCGAGGCACGCAAGGCCTTCATCGGCCTGATGTGGGAGATCGTCTACGCCGATGGCGAGCTGCACGAGCTCGAGGACAATACCGTCTGGCGCGTCGCCGAACTGATCGGCGTCGAGCGGCAGGACCGCATCGAGGCGCGCCGCAAGGCGGCGGCCGAGGCGCCCGGCGCGCGCGGAACGTCGAGCGACGAATAGAGGAACCTTCTCCTTCCATGCCACCCAGACCGAGGCCGAGACCCAAGATTCTGATCGTGCTGCATCAGGAGACTTCGAGCCCCGGCCGCGTCGGCCATATGCTTCTGGAGGAAGGTTTCGATCTCGACATCCGCCGGCCGCCGCTCGGCGACGAATTGCCCTCAACGCTGGATGGCCATGCCGGCGCGGTGATCTTCGGCGGACCGATGAGCGCCAACGACGAGGACGAATTCGTCCGCCGCGAGACCGACTGGCTGGAGATACCGCTCAAGGAAAACCGGCCCTTTCTCGGCATCTGCCTGGGCGCCCAGATGCTTGCCAATCATCTCGGCGGCAGGGTCGACGGCCATGACGAAGGACTGGTCGAGATCGGCTGGTATCCGCTGAAGGCGACGGACGCCGGCAAGAAGCTGCTGCACTGGCCGGAGATGGTCTATCAGTTCCACCGTGAGGGCTTTTCGCTGCCGAAGGAGGCAACGCTGCTCGCGACGGCCGAGACTTACCCCAACCAGGCCTTCCGCTATGGCGAGAACGCCTGGGGCATCCAGTTCCATGGCGAGCTGACCAGGGTGATGATGCAGCGCTGGGTGGTGCGCGGCGCGCATCGCTTCGAATTGCCCGGCGCGCAGCCCGGCCGCGATCATCTAGGCGGCCGGCTGATCTGGGACATGCATCTGAAACGCTGGCTCGGCGAATTTTTGGGCCTAATTTTTGGCAGGCCGGCTGTGGGGTAGAGTAACACCCGGCCGAGGCGTGGATGACCGCTCCGCGCCTCAATATCGCCCTTTCAAGCTTGCTTGTGCATCACCTGAAGCGGACGTTGGTGCTGTGAGATTGTTCACCGATCGAGTGAAGCTATCTTAACTGTTCAGAACGAAAGCCGCCAAACGGGTGGACTTATAGCCCTCCGCCGCTTTGATCGGTCCTGACTGCCCGGCGGGACCGGCTTAGGCATGATCTCGGGCTGTCATCGTTACTTTCGGCGCCGTACTCTGCTGCCGCTCGACGATTGCTGCTATGCGCAGCCGACAATCCCGAGCCTGACGCGTGCTGGTGCCATACGTCTAGCAGCGCGGCAACAATCGCTTCGGGCGCGTCTTCCTGAACGAGGTGCTTGGCGTTGGAGATAACCGTGAATGACGCGCTTGGAATACGCCTCGCGAGTTCCTCCCCATCTTTCAGCGGGATAAACTCGTCTTCAGCGCCCCACAGGATCGTCACTGGGCAGCGAATCTCGCGATAACGCCACTCGACCTCCTCGCGGTATTTGTCGTCCATTTGAGCGATCTGGCGCCAGAACGCCTTCTGCCCCTCTTCCTCAAGCCATGGATCGAGATAGAGCCGCATCTCCTCCTCAGCCAAGGTGCGCTTGACCGCGGCCTTGCTTGGTGGCCACCAGCCATTCGTACCAATAGGCTTTCGCCAGGTCGTAGGACATGTCGCGGACAGGCTTTGATGTGGCATAGCCTGCGGACATCGCAAGGAGTCCCCGAACCCGCTCGGAAAACAGCGCGCCGACGACGTAGCCAGCTCGGGCGCCCCAATCATAGCCCACCACGAGAACGTCGCGGAGATCGAGACCGTCATGAAATCCGCCAAATCCTGACCCAGCGCCGCAATAGCTCCGCTTCTCAGCGTCCCCTCTGAACGGAAGGTCGTGGGAGTACAGCCGCGCAGGTAGGGAACGAGAATTCGGTACTCAAGTTTCGCAAGCTCAGGCGTGATCTTGTCCCAGCAGCGTACGTCGTCGGGCCAGCCATGGACTAAAACGATAGGACTTCCTTGCGGGTTGCCTGCCTCTTAATAAGCAAGCTTGAGATATGGCGTCTCGATGTGTTTTGTCATAAGCGCGAAACCAAATTCATCCAACATGAGCCGCCGATCTGGCTGTGGCGGCGTTCATTGCATCAAATTCCACTTGGCTGCCTTCGTTGCCTATGGCACTGGATTCTGGATTACCCTTCCGTTTTCCAGCCGATCGAGCGTGCCGTCATAGAGCGCGATGGGCGGATGGGCTCCCGGATGGGTCAGCACGTCGAGCAAGGCCAGTTTGTCGGACTCAGCCGCGCGATCGAACGCGGCGTCGAGGTCGCGCACGCGTTCCACGCGCTCGCCGTAGCCGCCGCAGGCATGCGCAATTGCGGCATGATCCACATGACCGAGATGCCCTGCAGCGGTGTAGCGGCCGAACTTGGCCATCTCGGCGTCCTTTTGATACCCGAGGACGCCATTGTTAAGCACGACCACCGTCACCTTGATGCCGATCCGCACAGCGGTTTCCATTTCCGCCCAACCATGCGCGAAACCGCCATCGCCAACCACGACAATGACGTCTCCATTGGGGCGCGCCAGCTTGGCGCCGAGCGCGAGCGGCAGACCCCAGCCGAGGCCTGCAAGCCCGCGCGGCGAGATCACGCGCGTTGTAGCATGGCGCGTGCGAAGCTGACCCGCCACCCAGCTCGACGAATAGCTGGCATCCGCCGCGATCACAGTCTCCGGCCCGAGGCGCTTCTGGATAGAAGCAAGGACGCGTTCGGCTCGGATCGGTTCGCTGTCTGCCAAGAACGGCGCGCGTTCACTCTCAAACGATTCCCAAGCAGAAGCGATACGGCCTTCGATCGCACTGCGATCCCGTGTATGGCTGCCGAGCGTATCTGTGAGCGCGTCGAGCGTCGCACGTGCATCGCCGAGCAGGCGCACCGCTTCATAATTGCGGCCGATCTCCTGCGGGTCGATATCTATGTGAAGCACGCACGCCTCGTCCGCAATCAGCGACCAGCCGTCTGTGCCGTCCTCGTTGGTACGATTGCCGATCAGCAGCACTAGATCAGCCTCCTGAACGAGCGGCTTGGTCTGGCGCCCGAGCCCGCCTGGCCCTGTAAGATTGCCAATTACGCCCATGGCCAAAGGATGTGTCTCGGGGATCGACCCCTTGCCCATGCTCGTCGTGCCGACCGGCGCGGCGGCTTTCTCCGCAAAACGAAGCAACGCTTCGCCTGCGCCAGAATTGTGCACGCCGCCGCCGGCGATGATGATCGGCAAGCGGGCGTTGTCGATGAGTTTCGCCGCCTCGACGATTACTCCATCGTCCGGGCGTGGTCGGTCGATCGGCCAGTTACCGAGCCGCGTCTCACGGTGCACGACCTTGCCGGCGCGCGCTTTGTGCAGATCGACCGGCAACATCAGCACGGCCGGGCCGGGCTTGCCACTGGCAGCGGCGATGAAGGCCCGGTCGAGATGATCGTCGATGCCGTCAGCGCTGTCGATGACGTGAATCCACTTTGTCACCGGAGCGAACAAGGCCTTGTGGTCGTACTCCTGAAAGGCGTTCTTTCCGATGTGCGAGCGGTCCACCTCCTGCATGATCGCGACGATCGGTGTGCCGGCTTTCATCGCTTCGGCGAAAGGTGCGACCGCAAGCGCGGCAGCGGGGCCGTTCTGGCAGATCAAAACAGGCACGCGGCCGGAGGCGCGCGCGAAGCCGTCCGCAATCGCTCCACCCATATTCTCCTCGCGGTAGGTGATGTTGCGGATGCCGCGGTCCTCGCAGGCGAGCACCAATGCTGTCGGCACGCTCTGTCCCAGGATGAATTCGACGCCATGCCGGACCAGTCCGTCGGCGACCACGTCAACCACCGTGGGCGGTCGGTTGGACATGCCGGCGGTGCACCGTGTGCTGATGTTGTCCAGCCCGGCGCGGAGAAAGCCTCTGATAGCTTGGACCGTCTTTTCCTTGTCTGCTGTGGGTTCGAAGTCCGCCGACCAGACGACGGTGCTCGTTTCATCGCCGTTATCTTCGACCTTGAGTTCGGCAATGTAGTTGCGAACCGGCATCGCGGTCTTTTCCATCCGGTACCGATAGGCGTGGCGGCCCGGCCGCTTTTCAAGCAACCTCTCGGTTTGTCGACTCCCATCACGAGTTTCGGCGATCCTCAGGCTGCCTTTCTGCTCGCCCTCGCTTGTGACCTTGGACAGCATCGGATGCCATTCGCCGACACCGCCGAACGTTCCGATCATTCGCCAAAGCGTTTCGGCTCCTTTCGCGACCCGCGTCCTCTCAACAAGACTTGTCATGTCGGACACCTCTCATTCTTATTCAAGACGATTAGACTCAAGATGCTGTAAGACAGCATCTGCGATGACATCCGGCGCCTCACGCGTGGGAAAGTGACCGATGCCATCGAGGACAACGCGCCGGTGACCGTTAGTGAAAAGTCTGTCCTTGTCCTCGGCGCTGTTTGTCAGCACCGTGCCGTCGGCCGCGCCCTGGATCATCAAGGTCGGAACATCAAGGCTTTCCGTGGCTGCGATTTTGCTGTGCAATTCGTCGTAGCGCGGATCGCGCGCCTCGTCGCGCCAACGGCTTCGATAATTGCTGAGCGTGATTGCAAGCCAGTCGGGGTTCTCGAAGCTCCGAGCTACAGCCTCGAAGGTCGCGTCGTCAAACCAGCCGGGCGGACTCCAGGTCTCCCACTGAAGGCGCGCAAAGCCCTTCGGATCCTCGGCCACCGCTTCCGCACCAAGGTCGGCAGACATGAACCATTGATACCACCAAGCCCGCGATTGCTCGAACGGCGGCACCCGAAATGCCCCGCAGGGTGAATAGCCGAGGGACAGTGCCGCTATCGTTTCCAGACGAACCGGCACGCCCGCCGCCAAGGCATAGGCGATGCGCGCGCCCCAATCATGGCCCATGACCGAGAAGCGCTCGATCTCAAGCGCATCCATCAGGTCGAACGCATCCTTAGCCAGCGCTTCTATGCGACCATCGCGAAAGGTCGAAGGCGACACGAACCGGGTTGGACCGCACCCTCGAAGCCAAGGTGTGATGGTCCGAATTCCGGCCTGAGACAGGGCGACATCGCGCCAGGTGGTGGCGTCGTCCGGCCAGCCATGAAGCAGCGCCATCACCCTGCCACTCTCCGGACCTTCTTGGAGGAAAGTTATTTCGAGTATCTCTGCGGTCGCCGTGAACGACGGGTTGGAGGATGCGGATATCGACATCCTTACCCAACAACCGCGGCGCCGCTAGGTTCCCCTGGCACGGACTGCTACATCCTCCTAAGCACTGAGTACGTCATCGACGGCGGATCGGAGGTCCGAAAGAGGCAGACGAAGGCGTTTCGGTAGGAAAGCGCCCAATCATGCTGCCCGAGGAACGCAGACCGGTGGCTGAAGCCAACCACGACCTGAAACATGCCTCCTGCGATGAAGAACGCGACCAGCAGAAGTGTCAGCGACACCACGCCTTGGATCGGGCCAGAGCAGCAATACTCCGGCAAAGAGCGCAAGCGCTCCGCTGAGCAAAGACCATATGAAGTTGGCGGCTTTTGGTGCGGAGAGCATCATCCCCGGCCCGGTCAGACCGCTGAACAGAAAAATCCAGCCAATATAGAGTTCAACGGCAACGCTGAAGAGGTGCCTTCGATCGCATCGGTGTTGGATAGACTCGTATCCGTCACGCAGGGCATCGAGCGTGGGAAAGCAAAGGCAGACCTCGGTCCACAGCGCGGCGATCACCAGCTTGCTGCGGCAGGTCTGCTCCACAGCCGCGCGGAAGTCGTCGTCCTCCTACAAACATAGCTCAAATGCAGCTACCGCAACGCATCAACCGCAAAGGAGACGAGTTCGTGAGCTGAAATTTCGCAATGGATCGAAGGAGTTGCACCGACAAGCCTGGGATCCCACAAGATGACGAGCGAGGCGCAAAAGCAGGAGGAGGCCGCGGGTATATCTGTCTGTTGGAACTCCTTCGTGCCAATGCCGGCGCGAACAAGCTCTCCTACGAGGCCGTGAAGCCGATTTCGAAACTGCCTGAAGGACCGCCCGTTGTTGCGCGCGGTAAGGACAAGTAGGCCGAACATTTGGGGGTCTTCGTGCAGGGCCTGCAGCAGCAAGCGATGGTGACTAAGCATCGTTTCTTTCAATTGGTCTGCTGCGCTCAGCAAGCCCCCTGCACGGGGTAACGCGTAGCCGAGGTCGTTTTCGTAGAAATGCGCTGCGATGGCGTCCCATATCTCTGTCTTCGAGGGGAATGTCCGGTACAGGCTTGCGTGAGATTTTCCAAGCAGCCTAGCGATGTCGGCGACTGTCGTTTTCGACGGCCCATACCGGCGACACGCCGCGGTGCCAGCTTGAATGATCTGCAATGTCTCATCATCTGAAGGATCGCCCCTGGTAATGCTGGGAAGCGCCATCGTTTCACTCTCAACAGCAAGCTCGGATCGCTAATGCGCCTGTAGCCAAGGTCGACAGTCAGTAGGAAATCCGCCCATCCACTATCTGACCCCCATCTGAGGAAAGCTCCCGCTTCAAGATCTCGCGAGCCTTAGGGCTGATGACCGCGGCTGGAGCAGCAACCGCTACCCGCGCTGCAGAACCGGCAAAATCGGCGGCCGTCACGCCGACTTGGTCGGCCAGGGTAGTCTCTCCCCCGGCCAGGCTCTGCCCTGCAAGCCTTCGCCCGAGGACGTGCACGATGCCGGGAGTATCGGCAAATGCGCTGTGGCCGAGTGGATCGCGGGAGGTGATGTCGCTGGTGTCGATAACCGAAACGCCAAGCTCTTTGAGCACGGAAGCGTAGGGCCTGAGATCGGTTCCACCGACGCGGCTAATTCCTCCCGAAAGCAGCCGGGAGACTTGCAGGGCCTTGTCATTGGTCGACGTGAAGATCGTGAAATGCGGTCGGGTTGCGCCCATCTCGATGAACTGGCGCCGAAACACGTCGATATCGATATCCGGAGACGCGAAAACAACGTTCCTGACTTTCGCCGGAATGGTCTGGTCGCGCATGGCGATATCGCGCAATGCCTCCGCCGCCAGCCATGCGCCCATTGAGTGGGCCAGGATCGTCACGTCTGCCACGTCGGGACTACTTGTTGCCTGGAGGATCAGGTCCTCCAGGGCGCGACGTGAGTAGTTGGTGCTTTCCTTGTCATAGAGATAGTCGAATGGGTCCCCGCGCGAAGGCCATGTGAAGAGAATAGGCGCCGCATCGGTTCCGGTATCGTGAACGATCTGGGCGAAGCGGAAGACGGCCTCGGCATACGTGTTGTTGAAGCCGTGGACGAAGACGAGTACCTGCCGCTTGCCGTTGCGATTCTTGCGAACCCACTCAAGAACTGCGCGTTGCGAACCGATTTTCCGCACGCCGAGTACGGCAAATTCCTTCTCGGGATCGGGTTTCATCAGCAGAGGCCACTGGATCTCTCCGACCGTGCGGTTCCGATCCGGAGGAATGGAGACGACTATATTGTTGAGCGAGATCGCCGTTCCGCGATCGCCACTATAGAGCTGGCCGCGATCGTCAGATGGCTTGCGCGTCGTCGCGACCAGCATGTCGACGTGGTCAGCATCACCGGCGGCAAAGGGGAGAGGTTGAAAGACGCTTTCGGGTCGAGCGGCGCAACTGATCAGCAGGCACAGCATAGCGGGAACGAGCAGGGCTCGCCACCAACGCGCACGAAACCTCAGCCTTGGCCGGGAGTGACATTTCCTTCTCATCGGACGATGGCCAAACTTCGCAGAAATTGATCGGCTGCCAGCACGATGAACGAAACTACGGTCATCATCAGAGCGCGCCGGAAGCGCGTCTGCTTGATTATCCGGACCCGAGACACCTTGAGCAGTTCGGCGGCAAGAACCGAGGTCCAATCGGAGGTTAGGGCCTCGCGGACAAAGTCCCCGAGATTGGCGAATGTGCTGGGGTCGACATAATAAACGCTCTGCTCGGAGCCACAGAACTTCTTCGCCACAAGATCCTTTTCCGCGCGGATTCGGCTCGGATGAATTACCTGCCCGAACTGCAGAATCGGCATGATGAGAACGCCCCAGACGCCTGCGAAGAACAGGGGCCCGAGAGGCGCGTGCGTCGGCAGGAGATCGCCGAAATGGAGCACCAGATTAAGCGCCAGAATGTAGCCCACGCCGACGATTTGCGCCTTTGTGTCATAGGCGCGTACCGTCGTCTGCGCTTCCTGCAGAGCGGCGAGCAGCATCTTGTCAGTATAGTCGCGCGTGGTGCCTCGTCCGGGCATCGTGGAATCCATTTGAGGAATGTGTTTGGAGGGCCCTGCGCCCTCCGAGCTTCGTTGTTTTTTGAGCCATTCCACCGAATGGCTCCTTTGCCAGCTATTGGAGATCCCCGGCGCGTAGCGCCGCCTCGGTTCGCGCCGCTGTTTTATTTTTCATGGTTCTGCCGCGCTTGATCGGCCGCTGTTTGCGCTTTTGGCGCGCTGATTGCCTCGAGAAAGACGGCCACCATCGTCATCGTGCTTGCTGTGAGCTCAAACTGTCCCGGAGCGCGGAGCCAATCGAGAACCGATCCATTGACCAAAAGCAGGAGGGCGCGCGCGGCCAGCTCTGGTGAGAAAGCGAGCGCGAGGTGACCGCGGCTTGCGGCGAGCGCGATCACGGACTCGAACAATTTCTGGAGCGCCAGGTCCGCCTCCCGCTGGCGCGTAACCACCGGCAGCATGTCCTCGGAATATTCGCAGCGCAGCCAGAGTATCGTCAGGATGCGCGAACGTTCCGGGTGGGTTTCGAATGCCTGCAGCCCCTCCCGGATTGCGTCGGCGAGCTCGCGCAGCGGATCAAGGTCGGGATGGGCGGCGAGGCGAGCCGTGAGGCGATCGCCAAACTCCTCGTTCGGCATGTTGGCCCGCCGCTCCAGGGCAGCGAAGATCTCCTGCTTGTCGCGGAAATGCCAGTAGACCGCCCCGCGGGTTACGCCAGCGGCGCTGGCGATCTGTTCCAGGGTTGCACGGGTCACGCCGCGCTCGAGGAAGACGTCGATCGCCGCGGCCAAGACGGCCTCGCGTGTCTGTTCGGCCTCTGCCTTGGTGCGTCTCATAAGTGAAGTCCTTCCGCTGCGTCAATTTTTACATACATTCGCGACTTTCCCTATTTACATACATGCAAGAATGTATATAAGCAAGCCCGAATTGTCCAGCCAGCGACGAATTTCATCGGACTGGGCACAACGAAGAGGGTCTGTCATGAAATCCGCATGCACGCTTGCCTGCCTGGGATTAACCGTCTTTGCGTGCGCTGGTGCATCCGCGCCGCCACCACCTGATATCCGCCCCGTGCGAACCGTGGTCGCCTCCGCCAGCGCAGAGGGAGAGCCTGTTTCGCTGACGGGCCATGTCCACGCGCGAACCGAGGAGAACCTTGCCTTCCGCATTGACGGACGGATGATTAGCCGCAAGGCCAGTGTGGGGCAGATAATCCAACCGGGCGACGTTGTCGCCGAAATCGATCCGCAGCCGCAGCAGGACGGCCTGCATGCCGCGCAGGCGCAGAACGAAGCAGCGCAAGCGGCCGTCCACGAAGCCGCCAACACTCTGGAGCGTCAACGGACCCTGCTCGGGCAGGGCTGGACCACCCGGGCCCAGTTCGATGCCGCCGAAAGGGCATATCTGAGCGCGAAAGCCGAGGTGGATTCCACGGCGGCCGTATTGCATACGGCCCAGGACCAGTTCGGCTACACCAAACTGGTCGCCGACTCGTCCGGCGCCGTGATCGCCACCGGCGCTGAGGCCGGGGAGGTTGTCAGGGCTGGTCAGACGATTGTCACGGTCGCACACGGTGACGGTGCCGACGCAGTATTCGACGTGCCGGCAAGCCTCATGCGCCAGGTGGCCCCTGACGCGCCGATCGACGTCGCGCTGACCGATGATCCGTCGGTGCGCGCCGTTGGCCAGGTGCGGGAGGTGGCTCCACAGGCCGATCCCGTCACCCGCAGCTATCGGGTTAAAGTTGGGCTAAGCGCCTGGCCGGAGGCGATGCGCCTTGGGGCGACAGTGACCGGTCAGACGCATATGCAGGTGGCGAGCGGCATCGAGCTGCCAGCAACCGCCCTGACGACGGCGGGAGACCGGCCGGCGGTTTGGATCGTCGACGGCAAAACGCAGCAAGTTTCCCTTCGAACCGTCGACCTGCTTCGACAGGATTCTTCCCATATCGTGGTATCGCGAGGCGTCGAGAGCGGTGAAATCGTGGTAACCGCCGGCGTGCATGCATTGCGGCCCGGCCAGAACGTCCGCTTGCTGGGAGCCTCCCAATGAGCCGCTTTAATCTCTCCGCTTGGGCGCTCGCGCATCGTTCGGTCGTCTATTATCTGATGCTCGCTGTCCTTGTCCTTGGTGTCGGGGCCTATCTGCAACTCGGTCGCAACGAGGATCCCACCTTCACCATCAAGACCATGGTGGTGCAGGCAAGATGGCCTGGCGCCACGCTCGACGACACGTTGCACCAGGTAACCGAACGCTTGGAGCGCAAGCTTCAGGAAACGCCTCATCTCGACTACTTGAAGAGCTACACCAAGGCGGGCGAATCGACCGTCTTCGTATATCTCAAGGGATCGACGCCTCCGAAGGCGGTGACCGACACCTGGTACCAGGTGCGCAAGAAGGTTGAAGACATCCGGCTGACCTTGCCGCAGGGAGTTGTCGGCCCGGTAGCCGACGATGAGTTCGGCGATACCTATGGCATCATCTATGGGTTCACCGCCGATGGGTACACCAATCGCGAACTGCGGGACTATGTGGAAAACGTCCGTTCGCGGCTTTTGCAGGTGCCCGATGTCGCCAAGGTGAACTTGATCGGCGCCCAGCCTGAGCGCATCTACATCGAGTTTTCTCCTCAAAAGCTCGCGGGCTACGGCTTGACGGCGGAAGCCCTGACGACGGCGCTGCAGGCTCAAAACGTCGTGGTTCCCTCTGGTGAGATCGTCACCAATCAGGAAGGCATCAGACTGCAGGTAAGCGGCGCGTTGAAGTCCGAGAAGGATATTCTCGCTGTCAACTTCGCCGTGGGTGATCGCATCATCCGCCTCGCCGACATCGCTCAAGTGCGCCGCGAGGATGCCAATCCGCCAGACCCGATTTTCCGCATCAACGGCAAGCCTGGCCTGGGTCTCGGGATTTCCATGCGCGACGGCGGCGACGTCCTGGCGCTGGGCCGCAACGTCGAACAAACCATCAAGGAGCTAAAGAAGGACTTGCCGGTCGGCATCGAGCCCACGATGGTTGCCAACCAGCCAGAGACGGTCAGCCATGCGATCGGCGAGTTCATGGAAGCGCTGTGGGAAGCGATTGCCATCGTGCTCGTGGTGAGCGTTCTAAGCCTCGGCTTCCGCGCCGGCTCCGTGGTCGCGATCTCGATCCCTCTGGTTCTTGCGATCGTGTTCGCGGCAATGCTGGCCTTGGGCATTGACCTTCAGCGCATCTCGCTTGGCGCCCTCATCATCGCTCTCGGGTTGCTGGTGGACGATGCCATGATCACAATCGAGACCATGGTGAGCCGCCTCGAACGCGGTGATGACAAGCCGACCGCGGCCGTCTTCGCCTACGCTTCGACCGCGATGCCGCGGCTTGCCGGGACACTGGTCACTGTCGCGGGCTTTGTGCCAGTTGGGTTTGCGCGCAGCGATGCAGGCGAATACACGTTCTCGCTCTTTGCCGTGGTGGCGCTGTCTCTACTCGCTTCCTGGGTGGTGTCGGGTCTCTTTGCGCCCGTGGTGGGCGTTGCGCTCCTAGGAAAGCCCAAACATGCGCATAGTGAAACGCTAAGTGCCCCGATGCGCCTGTTCAAGCGTGCTCTGCTGGCCGCAATGCGCGCCAAATGGATCACCATCCTTGTCACGGCCGGTCTTTTCGCGGCAGCCCTGGCCGGGACCCGTCTCATCCCGGAGCAGTTCTTTCCATCCTCCGATCGGCCTGAGTTGTTGGTGGATCTGAAGCTGCAGGATAACGCCTCGATTGTTGCGACAAACCAGGTCGTGCAACAGTTCGACGAGATCGTGGCCGCCGATCCCGACGTCGAGCATTTCTCGACCTATGTCGGGCAAGGCGCCATACGCTTTTATCTGCCGCT
Organism: Mesorhizobium sp. WSM4884; assembly: GCF_029625675.1. Classification (NCBI taxonomy): domain Bacteria; kingdom Pseudomonadati; phylum Pseudomonadota; class Alphaproteobacteria; order Hyphomicrobiales; family Phyllobacteriaceae; genus Mesorhizobium; species Mesorhizobium sp. WSM4884. The sequence continues at coordinate 132,231 of NZ_JARTVO010000011.1, read as the reverse complement.
CGACGTAGCCCTGCCGAATCCGTTCTTCGCCCAGTCAGTCATAGTCACCAAAGGGCTTAAGGAACGCGAACAGGTGCGCGCGCGCCTCGAGAAGGCGTTGGCGACGCGTTTCCCGCAGGTCGTCGCCCGGGTAAATCCGTTGGAGCTTGGCCCCCCCGTCGGCTGGCCCGTGAAATATCGAGTGGACGGGCCGGATCCAGCAAAGGTTCGCTCGATTGCCCTGCAGGTTGCCGATGCCGTGGGCAAAACGGCGGGCGTGCGCAACGTCAACTTCGACTGGGTCGAGCCATCACGGGTTATGCGTATCCAGGTCGACCAGGATCAGGCTAGACAGCTGGGCCTAAGTTCCGCCGTGGTGGCGACCGCGCTCAATGCCGTCGTCTCCGGCACGACGGTGACGCAGGTTCGCGACGACATCTACCTGGTGGACGTGGTCGCGCGCGCCGAGCAGACGGAGCGGACCTCTCTTGAATCGCTCCGCTCGTTGCAGATACCCCTTCCAGGCGGGCGGGTGGTTCCGCTAAGGCAGATCGCAAGCTTTGAGTATGCACAGGAATACCCAATCGTCTGGCGGCGTGATCGCGTTCCGACCCTGACAGTGCAGGCGGACGTGGTGCCGGGTGTCCTCCCGGCAACGGCCGTCAAGGCCATTGAGCCGCAACTCGCCAATCTCGTGGCGGCGCTGCCGAGTGGCTATCACATCTCGACAGGGGGCTCAGTGGAGGAGAGTGGCAAGGCCCAAGCTTCGGTTATGGCGGTGCTGCCGGCGATGGGCCTTCTTGTGCTGACGATCCTGATGTTCCAACTGCAGAGCTTCCAGCGTATGTTCCTGGTCTTGAGTGTCGCTCCGCTTGGCATTATCGGCGTTGTGGCGGCCCTGCTCCTTGCACAAGCTCCGCTGGGCTTCGTCGCGATCCTGGGCGTGCTGGCGCTGACCGGCATGATCGCGCGCAATTCGGTCATCCTGATCGATCAGATCGAGACCGAAAGGAAGACGGGCGCACACCCATGGGACGCAGTCGTCACAGCAGCGATCCACCGGACACGTCCGATCCTGCTCACGGCAGCCGCCGCGACACTCGGCATGGTGCCAATCGCGCCGACTGTCTTCTGGGGGCCAATGGCCTTCGCGATCATCGGTGGACTCGCCGTCGCGACGGTTCTCACCCTGATCTTCCTACCGGCACTTTATGTCGCCTGGTTCCGGATCAGTGAAACGCATCAAGCCGATTCCGCCTTGGAGCCCGCCGAGACGGGTATCCTTGCGGCGCAGGCTTGATTCATTGGCGAGCCGCAGGCTGAACCATGGCTCGCCTCATGGCGCTTCAGGAGTGGCTTGCCCCGAGCTACAGGCCGGAGCGCCATAATGCCCACGGTCGTGCCGCTCTGTGATGGCGGATATTGGCTGAATGCGGGCGACTAGCTGACGGTCCGGTAACGGCCCCATTTCAGCCGTGTCGGCGCAAGCTTGGCGCTCGTTCAGTTCCGGCTATTCAAATGCCGCACCCGCCGCAGCGCTGGGAACAGATAGGCCCAGAGCCCGGCTACCGCGACGGCGCCGATGCCGCCGACTACCACGGCGGGAACCGTGCCGATCAGGGCCGCCATGGTGCCAGCGCGGAACTCGCCGACCTCGTTTGAGGCGCCGACGAAGACCTGGTTGACGGCGTTGACGCGGCCGCGCACCTCGTCAGGCGTCCAGAGCTGGATCAGCGTCTCGCGGATATAGACGCTGAACATGTCGGTGGCGCCGAGCAAGGCGAGCGCCGCGATCGACAGCCAGGTAATGGTCGAAACGCCGAACAGCACCGTGAAGGCGCCGAATAGGGCGACGAAGCCCAGCATGACCTTGCCGGCATGGTCCCGGATCGGGTGGCCGGCGAGCCAGACCGCCACGGCGATGGCACCGATGCCGGGCGCCGAGCGCAGCAGGCCGAGACCCCAGGGGCCAAGCTCCAGTATGTCGCGCGCATAGACCGGCAGCAGCGCCGCAGCGCCGGACAGAAGCACGGCGAAAAGGTCGAGCGAGATGGCGCCGAGCACGATCTTCTCGCTCCAGATATAGCCGAATCCGGCAAACAGCGTTTGCATCGTCGGCTTGTCGGTGGCGGTCTGCTGGGCGGGCTTGGGAATGGTGAAGACGAGCAGCGCGGCGACGAGCATCAGGATCGCCGCGGTGGCGTAAGCGATCTCCGCCGAAAGGCCGTAGAGCAGGCCACCGGCGACCGGGCCGACGATGGTCGCCGTCTGCCAGGCGGACGAGTTCCAGGCGATCGCATTGGCGAAATGCTCAGGCGGCACGAGATTGGCGACCAGCGAGGACGATGCCGGCCCGTAGAAGGCGCGGGCGATGCCGAACAGGGCGAGCACGATGAAGATCGGCAGCGGGCCGCCAAGGCCGCGCAGCGTCAACAACAGCAGCGTGAGCGCGCAGCCGGCTTCGACGAGCGACGACAATGTCATGATCAGGCGGCGGCCGAAGCGGTCCGCGACGACGCCGGTGACAAGCACCAGCAGCAGCGACGGCAGGAACTGGACGATGCCGACGATGCCGAGGTCGAAGGGATTGCGCGTCAGATCGTAGATCTGCCAGCCGACGGCTACAGAGACGATCTGGGTGGCGAAAGTCGTGAGGAAGCGCGCCGCCCAGTAACTGAGATACGGTCGGTGTCGGAAAGCGGCGTATCGCTGTTCGGGTGAAGTTGCTTCGATGGTCATGATTCAAGGGCCCCGTTGCGACATTGGCCGGCGGGGCACTTCCACGGCGGGCGCTGGTCCGGCCAGAACCCTTTAGCCCAGTTCGTCCTGCCGCGCGCGCGAAAAATCCGCATTCGCTGAAAGAAAGTCTGGAATTATCGTTCGCGAAGGAAAGGGGCTCAGCCTCTCAACGCGACCGAGATGGCCTCCAGCCCGCCGCGCAGCTCCGCTTCCTTCGGCCAGCCGAAACCGACGCGGAAGAAGCGCTTCGGCATTTCGAACCAGTGGCCGGGGCCGACATAGGTACCGTGATCTTCGAGGAGCCTGGCGTAGAAGCGGTCGAGGTCGAAGCCGGCGTCGACGTTCAGCCGCGGGAAGCCGACGACACCGCCTTTCGGCCGCACCCAGTCGACCAGCGGCTCGCCGTCGATCCAAGTCTGGACGATGTCGCGTCGCCTGGCCATTTCGGGGAGCAGCGAGGCCAGGAAGCCGTCACGGCGTTCGAGCGTGGCGCGGGCGATCGCCTCGTCGATGACGCTGCCGCAGATGCCGATCTGCTCCTTGGCGGCGAGGAAGGTTTCCTGGAGACCCGGATCCGTGGTTATCAGCCAGCCGATGCGGATGCCCGGAATGCCGAAGGCCTTGGACAGCGAGCAGACGCTGATCGCGCTTGGGCTGAGCGAGGCCGCAGCCGGCAGGCGCTCGCCATAGGAGAGGTCGCGATAGGTCTCGTCGACCAGCAGGCGGCATTTGCGGCTCTCGGCAAGCGCGATCAGCGCGTCGAGATCGGCGCGGCTCATCATCGTGCCGGTCGGGTTGTGCGGGCAGGTGACGCTGATCAGCCTGGTGTTTGGCCGCACGGCTGCCGCGACGCGTTCGACGTCGATCGCGAAGCCGCTGTCGAAATCGAGATCGACATAGCCGATGGCGCAGCCGATCGCCTTGGGCGTCTCGATGTTGGTGGCGTAGTTCGGCCGCACGACGACGAGATGGTCGTCGGCCGAAAGCAGCGAGGTCGCGATGATGAACAGCGCGCCGGCGGCGCCCGCGGTCACCAGCACGTCGTCAGGGGACAGCCCTTCGTCTTGCGCGGCGATCAGCACGCGCAGTTCCTTGTCGCCGCGATGCTCGCCGTAGAACAGAGTGAGATCGGGCAGCGAAAGCCCGATGTCGGAGAGCTTCCGGTCGGCGATCGAGCTTTCGGAGAGATTGCAGCGGATGCGGTCGTAGCCGTATTCCTCCGGCGCTTCCTTCTCGATCACCATCCTTGCGTAGTTCATGGCCTGCTCCCCCAATTGTTCGACCTATCCAAGCCATAAAAGTGAGAAGCCTGCCAAGGCGGATTCGCCGGCAGGCTTCTCACTCATTCGTTTTCAGCAATCCCGGGCGGAAGGCTAAGGCTAAGGCTCCGAGCCTAACCATTACCCACTTTTCCTGGAATTGCGCTGACGCATCGGCGGAGGCAGGTTCTGTCTCAGGCGGTGGCTTTGGCCCTTCTTGCCCTGGCAGGCCTGGCGGGCGCTGCTTCCGCCTTGCGGCCGAGGCCGATAGACTTGGCGAGTTCGGAGCGCGAGGCCGCATAGTTGGGGGCGACCATCGGGTAGTCTGCCGGCAACCCCCATTTGGTGCGGTAGGCTTCCGGCGTCAGCCCGAAATGAACGCCGATGTGGCGTTTCAGCGATTTGAACTTCTTCCCGTCCTCGAGGCAGATGATGTAGTCGGGTGTCACCGAGCGCCGAGGATTGACCGCGGGGGTGGGCGGTGGCGCGGCCGGCGCCTGCGGCTGAGCAAGTCCGCCGATCGACGCGGCGACGCTGGCAATGAGCTCGCTCAGACCTGCTACGGGCAGGCTGTTCTTCGCGACATAGGCCGATACAATATGAGCGGTCAGCTCGAGCAGGTCGGCCGCCTTCGGTGTGTTGGTGTCCTCGTCCACGTCATTCCTCCGTCTATGCCGCATGGTTCCGAAAATCAGGATTTATATATCGAAGCGTTGCCACATCCCTTTTCTGCGTCCAGGCGACGCAACATGCGGCAGGCCGGCGAATTCCTAGTCGGCAAATCTGACCAGCGCAACGATCAGTCGCGCGGTTACACGTTATTTTGAACAACTATACTCGAATGAAATAATATCAGACGATCAGCGCCTTGTCGCGCCACAGTCGAAATCCACCTTCGAAGGCGCGGGTGTTGTCGCCACGCCTGGATTTCTCCGGCAATTCATCGAGTTTCTCGACGTTGCCGCCGCCGATAACCACATAGTCGGGCTGCAAGGCGGCACGAAGCCTGTTTACGACGTCGAAAACGTATTTGCGCCATTTTTTCTTGCCGTGCTTCACCAGTCCGCGTTCGCCGACATAGTCCTCGAAGCTGCAACCTTTCTTGTAGGGAAGATGGGCAAGCTCCATCGGCTGGCCGACATGGTCGAGGATCATTGCCGCGCCCAGGCCCGTGCCCAGGCCAAGGAACAGCATGCGGCCCCCCTCGTAGCTGCCGATCGCCTGCAGCAGCGCGTCATTGACGACCTTGACCGGCTTGCCGAAAGCGGCGGCGAAATCGTAGCCGTTCCAGCCCTTGCCGAGATTGAAGGGATCGAGCGAAGGCTTGTTGTCCTTGACCGGACCGGGATAGCCCATCGAAATGACGTCGTAGTCCAGCCCCTCGGCCAATTTCTTCACCGACGCGACGACCTGCTCGGGTGTCAGGCCCGGCCCTGACTCGGTGCGGCGCACCTCGCCGCCGGCGCTGGTGAGGATCTTCACGCGAGAGCCGCCGACGTCGATGGTGAGCACGATCTGCTCGCTTGCTGCCGCGGCCGATTTTGTTGCTTTCGCCATCCGTCGCCTCCGAATCATTTCGTCGGGTTGATCCAGCCATTGGGTGGACCGAAGCCGTTCATGGCGTCAGTCGGCCCCCAGCTCTTCGGCTCGTAGATTTGCGGCGGCGTGGTGTCGCCAAGCACGGGGCCGACGATGCGCCAGGCGAGCTCGGCCGCGTCCTGGCGCGTGAAGAGCTGGCCGTTGCCGTTCATCGCGTCGCCGATCAGCCGCTCGTAAGGCGGCATGTCGCCCTTGGTGTCGTCGAGCGCGGTGAGCTCGACCTGCTCGCCGATCATGTCGTCGCCGGCGATCTTGCGCTGTGCGCCGATCGAGATCGCCACCTGCGGGTCGATGCGGAAACGGACATAGTTGGCATCGCCCGGCTTGATCGGGTCGAAGACGTCGAGGGGCGGCCGCTTCATCCGCACGATCACTTCGGTGGCGTGCACCGGCATGTTCTTTCCGGCGCGAATGAAGAAGGGAACGTCCCGCCAGCGCCAGGTGTCGACGAAGAAACGCACCGCGGCGAAGGTCTCGACCGGGGAGTTCGGCCGCACGCCGGGCTCCGCCAGATAGCCGTCGAACTGACCGCGCACGACATCGTCCTTGGTCAACGTGCGGATGGCGCGGAGCACCTGCACCTTCTCGTCGATGAGATCGTCGGCCGAGCGGCCGACTGGCGGCTCCATGGCTAAAAGCAAAAGGATGTTGAGCAGATGGTTCTCGATGACGTCGCGGATGCAGCCGACATCGTCATAGAAGCGGCCCCGGCCCTCGACGCCGAAATCCTCGGCCATGGTGATCTGCACGCTCTCGACGAAGTTGCGGTTCCAGATCGGCTCGAGGAAGGAATTGGCGAAGCGGAAGTAGAGCAGATTCTGGATTGCTTCCTTGCCGAGATAGTGGTCGATGCGGAAGATCGACTGCTCGTCGAACACCAGATGTAGCACGCGGTTCAGCCAGCGCGCCGACTGCAGGTCGTGGCCGAACGGCTTTTCGACCATCAGCCGCGCGCCGCGCGCGGTGCCGGACTGCTCCAGGCCTTGGACGACGATCTCGAACATCGTGGGCGGAACGGCCATGTAATGCAGCGGCCGCTGTGCCGAGCCGAGAGCGGTCTTCAGCTTCTCGAAGGTGGCCGGGTCGCGGTAGTCGCCGCTGACATAGCGCAGCAGCGAGGCGAGCTTGTCGAACACCTTGTCGTCGACGGCGCCCAGCGTATTGACGATACCGTCGCGGGCACGGTCCACCAGCTTGCCGACGTCCCAGGGGTCGAAGGCGACGCCGATCACCGGCTCCGCCAATGTCCCCTTGGCGACCATATGGTACAGCGCCGGAAATATCTTCTTGTGCGCAAGGTCGCCGGTCGCCCCGAAAAGCACCAGCGTGTCGGACCTCTCCTGGCTCATCCCGCCTCTCCCCTCACGCGCCGGTCTTCGGCTTCTCGACATGGCCGCCGAAGGCATAGCGCATGGCGGACAAAAGCTTGTCGGCAAAAGCGGATTCACCCTGCGAGGAGAAGCGGTCGAACAGCGCCGAGGAGAGCACCGGCGCCGGAACGCCGGTGTCGATCGCCGCCTTGAGCGTCCAGCGGCCCTCGCCGGAATCGGAGACGCGACCGCCGAACTGGGCGAGCGTCGGATCGTTCTTCAGCGCGCCGGCGGTGAGATCGAGCAGCCAGGAGCCGATGACGCTGCCATGCCGCCAGACCTCGGCCACGGCGGGCAGATCGATGTCGAACTGGTAATATTGCGGATTTTCGAGCGGGCTGGTTTCGGCGTCCGCTGTCCGGTCGCGTTTGCCGGCGTTGGCCGATTTCAGGATGTTGATGCCCTCGGCATAAGCGGCCATGACGCCGTATTCGATGCCGTTGTGCACCATCTTGACGAAATGGCCGGCGCCGCTCGGACCGCAATGCAGATAGCCGAACGCCGCGGTTCCGGCGTCCTTCGGCGGGTTGGAGCCCGGGTCGGCGCCAGGCGCCAGCGTGGCGAAGACCGAATCGAGGTGTTTCACCGCTTCGTCGGGGCCGCCGATCATCAGGCAGTAGCCGCGCTCGAGGCCCCAGACGCCGCCGCTGGTGCCGACGTCGACGAAGTTGATGGCCTTGGTCGCCAGTTTCGCGGCCTGGTCGACAGCGTCATGATAATAGGAATTGCCGCCATCGATGATGATGTCGCCAGGCTCCATGAGCGCCGCCACCTGATCGACGATCTTGCCGGTGATCGCCGCCGGCAGCATCAGCCAGGCGCAACGCGGCTTGGCAAGCTTGGCGACGAACTCTTCCAGCGAGGCGGCGCCGATGGCGCCGTCCTTGACCATGCCGGCGACGCTTGCCGAATTGATGTCGTAGACGACGCATTCGTGGCCGTCGCGCATCAGGCGCCGCACCATGTTGGCGCCCATCCTGCCCAGTCCCATCATTCCGATCTGCATGGTGTCATCCTAATAGCTTGAGGAAAGAATCTTACTGGCCATCCAAAAGATCGATGCCGACGGTGAAGTCGACATTCTCCCAGCGGCTGGCTTCGGGCCAGAAAAAAGTAAAGACGATCATCGATCCCGGCTGCAAACCGGCGACGGCCAGGTCGACCAGGTGGACGCCGAAGGCGTTTTCGGCCGTCTTGTCGTCATGCACCGTCAGCCATTTGTCGCTGCTCCAGTGGACCACGCCGCGGGCGGCGAGTTCGACGCGCAGCGCCTTGCCGGCGGGGATGGAGCGGATCTTGTTGTTGAAGCGCCAGATCCTGAAGGGAGACACTGTCTTACCCTTGATGTAGCGCTCGACGCCTTGCGGCGGCAGGTCGAAAACCGCGCCGTCACGCAGCGAGCGCAACAGCTTGATGTGCTCGGCATGCGCCCAGACCAGCGGCATGGCGCTGCCGGAAGGCGCGCCGAGTCGCAATTCGCGCTCCGCTATGTCGGGTTTGTCCCAGACCTGCTCCGGCAGAAGGCCGCCCACACCCGCCGAGCGCTCGAAGGTATCGAGCAGTTCGGCCGCTTTGTCGGACCGCCCCGCGGCCAGCTCGTAATGGGCGCGTTCGCCCGCGAGCAGCGGCCATGGCCGGCCTTGGCCGGTGCCGTCGAAAGGCGAGCCGTGCTCGTGCTCGCCATAGCCGTCGCCGGTATAGCGATACCAGAGCGGACCTTGCGGCAAAGCGCATCGCAGCGTGGCGTCGATGGCCTTGACGGTGTTCACGATACGCGGATCGTCGGCGGCTCTCAGGCCGAAGCGGACCAGCGCCAGCGCGTCGGGACTTATGACGGCCTCGGCCGGCTTGTCGCTGTCGCCGGGCGTCCGGTTCTTGATCGGTACGAAGCCGTCCTTGGGCGAAGCGGCGCCGGCAGCGTCGGGCGGCGCGATGCGGACATAGTAGCCATCGATGCGTTCCCTGGCGCAAAGCTCGGTGCCGGTGACATAGGTCCAGCGCTCGATCTCCCCGTTCCAGCAGTCGGCGGTCTCGCGAAGGTAGTTTGCCGGCTCATTTTTATCGCAGGCGTCGAGCATGTCGGCGGCGGCAAGCAGCGCCGCGATCTCGACGGCCAGCGTGAACGGGCTGTAACCGGCGTCCTCCTCCCAGCGGTCCTCGCCGGTCACCGGGCCGTTGCGCACGACATAGGAGGCCGCGCTCTCGATCATGGCCAGGAATTCGCCGAGCTTTGCGCGCGGCAGATGGCCGGCGCGGCGGAGCGCGTCGGCGAGCAGCAGCGGAAAGGCGCATTCGTCCATCTGGATGCCTGGCCAATAGGGCGTGCCGCTCGACCAGCAATTTTGCGGCCAATGACCGTCCGGCTGCTGGATCGAGCGGAGATAGGTCAGGATCTCGAGCGCCTGCGTGGCGTCGCCTGCGGCGAGGAAGCCGCCCGCCGTCTCGACAAGGTCGCGTGGCCAGACCAAATGGTAGCCGCCGAGATCGTCGTCGCCCTTGTTGAAGCCCCAGGGGATCGAGAGGCTGGCGACGGCGGCTCCCGGCCTGGCGATCGACAGGTGCGAGGCTAGCACTGCGGTGCTGACGCGGTAACTGTTGAGCCCCGAGGCGGCCTGCCGGTCGAGCTTTTCCAGGCCGCCCTGGAATTTCCGCCAGTTGGCGGCATAGGTTTCCACGGCCGCCTTGAAACCGTCCTCCAAACTTGCCAGCGCGATCTCCGCCGCCTCTTCCGGCCAGGCGCCGAAGCCAAGCGCCAGCAAGGCCGTGCCGGTGCCTGCCGAGAAGCCGATCTCGCCGGTCAGCGCCACATTGCCGTCCTCCGCCCGCTGGCAGGCCGGGTCGAGCGCGCCGCCGTTGCGGAGCTGCTGCCAGCCGTCGGAGACGCCGACATAGCCGGCCGAGCAGGCGCCCCAGGGCAGCGAGGCGACAAGCGCGACCGAAACGCCGCGACCTGACGCAAAGAGAATGCGCTCTCCCTTGTGCTCGCCGACCCAGGCCGTGTTGCCCATGCCGGCATTGACGAGATGCGGCGCGAGCAGCGCGTAGACGCGGTAGTCCGAAGCCGAGCCTTTGAGCGCCGCGAAGGTGATTTCCTGCAGCAGGACGGGGCGTTTCGGATCCGTAACGATGCGCTTTTCCAGCCGGTAGGAACCATCGACCGCCGTGTTGGCCAAGCGGTAGGCCGGCACGCCGCTCTCGAACGGCTCGATCACGTGCAGCGTATCGCGCTTCTCTTCCGAGAAGGAGCCGCCGGGACCGGTGACCATCAGTCCCATGTCGCGCGTGCAGGCACTGTCGAGACGGGGATAGTAGATCTCGTTCAATATGCCGTAGCTGATGGTGAACCAGAGCGGGCTTTTCGCCGAAAGCGCTGTGCCGACGCCGCTCTTGGCGCTCGACGTCCAGCGCGCGGGTATTCCCGGGGCGCCCTGAGCAACGGTCGGCGTCACTGCCATCAACTGGCCTCCTGCCGTCGTTCCTAGACCAGGAGCCGGCGGCATTTCAATCGTCGCACCTGAAGTTGATCTCCTCGCCGTCGCGTAAGCCGTCGTTGACAGGGGCACCGCCAAGCGCTCACTATTTTGCAAGCAGGGAGGAATGCGGGAAACAAGGCTTGCTGCAGCGCCGTGTGGGCATGGCGCGCCTTTCCGCGGCATTCATCCCGCGACAAGGGAGGAGACATGTCGGAGGTATCTCCCCAGCTGATCGACCGGCTGCTCGCGATCTCGCGGGCCTTGGCCGGGCATATCGATCCCGGCTCGGCGTTCCGGGCGACGGCGATCGAAATCGGCACGCTCATCCCGCACGACCATATCGATCTGGCGGTGCTGTCGCTCGATGGGCGCATGCATGCCTGCTACGAAGCCGGCTTCCACACCAGCTGGAGCGATCTGGCGCAGCATCCGGTCGAGGGCAGCCCGATCCGTCGCGTGCTGCGGGGCGAGACGCCGTATCTGTTGTCCGACAACGCGCTTGTCGATGACCGCTTCCACTTCGAAGGCGCATTCGACGGGCCGATCTTCGCCGCCAAGCTGCGCAGCCGCATCATCGTGCCGCTCAGGGCACGTGGCAGCGTCATCGGGGCGCTCAACATCAGCCGACACGAGGCAGGGTGCTACACGCAGGCGGATGTCGAGATCGCCCAGCAATGCGCCGACCTCATCGGGCCGTATATTTTCGCGCTGATCCAAACCGAGGAAGCGCGCCGGGCCATGCTCGCCGAAAGCGAGGCGCGCAACCGGGCGGAGCTGCTCAGGGTCGGTGCCTCGCAACTGACCGCCGGAATGGAGCGCGAGCGCCGCCGCATGGCCATGGACCTGCACGACCAGACGCTCGCCGACCTCGCCCGCATCGCGCGCCAGGTCTCGGCCTTCCGCAGCCGGGGCGTGGCGCGGGCGGCCCAGCTTGCCGATCTCGAGCAGGAGGTTGCGGGCTGCCTGGCGGAGCTGCGTCACATCGTCGACGACATGCGGCCGAGCGTCCTGGAACTGTTCGGCCTGCGCGATGCCGTCGAGGCGCATCTCAACCGCAGCGTCGCCAGGGCCAAGCCGCCGATCGCGGTGCGCATCGCCGACACCAGCGACGGCAGCGCCGACGGCCTGTCGGAAACGCTGCGGACGGCGCTCTACCGGATCGTGCAGGAAGCCATCAACAACGCGGTGCGCCATGCCGGACCGAGCCGCATCGAGGTGCAGCTGGCTTCGACAGCAACCACGTTCAGCGTGACCGTCACCGATGACGGGCATGGCTGCGGCGCGGTCGACCCCGCCGCCCAAGGCGGCATCGGCCACATGCATACGCGCGCGGCACTTGTCGGGGCGCGGTTGCGTTTCGAGCCGGCCAGCCGCAAGGGCGGCACGCGGGTCGTCATCGAGATCGATCGCGAGCCCGCGGCGAGCAAGGTTTCGGCGCGCGGCGCCGCGGTGAACGAGGGTAAGCCGGTGGCGGAGGCGTTCTGATGTTGGTGATGATCGCGGAAAACGACGGCCTGCACCGCACCTTCGCTCGGCGCACCGTCGAGCAATTGTGGCCAGGCGACGTCGAGGTTATCGAAGCCGGCGACGGCGAAGACGCCATCAACCTGGCGGCCGAGCGGCAGCCGCCGCATGTCGTGCTCGACCTGCAACTGCCCAAGGCGACAGGCATCGAGGTGGCTCGCGCCATCTGGAGCCGGCGCGCCGGCACGCATATCCTGTTCTGGTCGAATTTCGCCGACGAGGCCTATGTGCGGGGCGTGGCGCGCATCGTGCCGCCGGGATCAGTCTATGGTTACGTCCTGAAGTCGGCCACCGAGGAAGGCATGCGCTCGGCGCTGCGCGGCGTCTTCCGCGAGGGACACTGCATCATCGACCGCGAGATCCGCGGCATCCAGCATCGCGTCCAGGACCGGTTCGAAGGCATCACCGACGGCGAGTATGAAAGCCTGATCGACATCGCGCTCGGCCTCACCGACCGGGCGATCGCGGCCCGGCGCGGGCTGTCGATCCGCGGCGCGCAGAGCCGCATCAAGCATGTCTACGACAAACTCGGTATCGTACCGCCGGAGGAGGGCGCGGGCGAGGCGTCGGTGTTCAATTCGCGCACCCGCGCGATCTACCTCGCCATGGCGCGCGGCCTGATCAACGTCGACGCGCTGCGGCGCGAGCAGGAACAGCTCGACGCCTGGCTCGCGCAGGCGACGCCGCTGCAGGATCACTGATCGCGCCGAGTCCGGAAAGCGCCCTAAGCGACCGACTGTGCAAAACCACAGTCGGCGATGCGCTTAGACCGCTATCGCCTCGCCCATGTCCCGACTAGGCTTTTGTCTGACAAGAAGAAAATATCGGGCAAACAAAATCCCGGGGAAGCGCCATGCCGTTCGTCAGCATACGAATACTCGAGGGTCATTCGCAAAAGCGCAAGAACGAGATCTCGCGCCGCGTCACCGAAGCGATCAGCGAGGTCGCCGAGCTACCCAAGGAAGCGATCTGGGTGGTGATCGAGGATGTGCCGGGCAGCGACTGGTTCGTCGCCGGCAAGCCGGTGCGGGAACCCAAGAGCCCGTGATGTCGATCCAGGCACGCGCTCGCCATTCCGGCTTCGACGACGTCGTCGGCAACGCGGCGATGGAGCGGCTCGCCACCGGTTACGGCTTCATCGAGGGGCCGGTGTGGCATCCTTACGAGAAATGGCTGGTCTTTTCCGACATTCCGCAAAGCCGCATGTATCGGCTCGGCACGACGGGCGAGATCGAGCTGTTCCGCAATCCGAGCCACATGGCCAACGGCAACACGCTCGACCGGCAGGGGCGGCTGGTGACCTGCGAGCACGCGACCAGCCGTGTCACCCGCGCCGAACCGAACGGCGCGACGACGGTACTCGCCACCCATTACCGGGACAAGCAGCTCAACAGCCCGAACGACATTGTGGTGGCCACCGGGGGCTCGATCTATTTCACCGATCCGACTTACGGCCGGGCGGAGTTCTATGGCGTGCCGAGACCGCAGGATTTGGCCCACCAGGGTGTCTACCGGATCGACGGCGACGGCGCGCGCCTGACGCTGCTGGCCGACGATTTCGCGCAGCCCAACGGCCTCTGCTTCTCGCTCGATGAATCGCGGCTCTTCGTCAACGATACCGAGCGCGGCCATATCAGGGTGTTCGGCGTGGAAGCCAATGGCGACCTCAATGGCGGCGCGGTGTGGGCGGTGACGGAAGGCGACGGGCCGGGCGCGCCGGACGGCATGAAGATCGACAGCCGGGGCAATCTCTATTGCACCGGTCCAGGAGGCATCCATGTCTTCGATGCGTCGGGTGAGCTTCTCGGCGTCATTCCAACGCCGGAAGATTGTGCCAACTTCACCTTCGGGGACGACGACCTGAGGAGCCTCTACATCACCGCTTCGACGTCGCTCTACCGGCTGAGGGTGCGCGTGCCGGGACTGAGGCTGTTTTGAGCCGGGGGGCGCCGGATCGAATTGGGCGCTCGGATCGTATTGGAGTGAAGCCGGCTCGGAGGAGCCGATCGTCGTGCAGCAGTCAACATCTGGGAGGAAATGACATGAAGAAACTACTGGTCTTGAGCGCCCTTGCAGCCATGCTCGCCTCGGGCACGGCGCTTGCCGACACGAGCGGCAAGAAGATCGCCTTCTCCAACAATTACGCCGGCAATTCGTGGCGCCAGGCGATGCTCGACAGCTACGGCATCGTCACCAAAAAGGCGGTCGACGACAAGGTGGTGGCGGCAGCGGACGTCTTCACCACCGCCGACAAGGAAGTGCCGACACAGGCGGCCCAGGTGCAGAACCTGATCCTGCAGGGCTATGACGCGATCGTCATCAACGCCGCTTCGCCCGATGCGCTCAACGGCGCCATCAAGCAGGCCTGCGACGCCGGCATCGTCGTCGTGTCCTTCGACGGCATCGTCACCGAGCCTTGCGCCTACCGCGTCGTCGTCGACTTCAAGGATATGGGCAAGCAGGAAGTCGAGCAGATGGCAAAGTTCCAGCCCAAGGGCGGCAATCTGCTGGAGATCCGCGGCCTGGCCGGCACCTCGATCGACGATGCCATCCATGCCGGCATCCTCGAGGGCGTCGCCGCCCATCCCGAGTTCAAGATCGTCGGTTCGGTCACCGGCGACTGGGACCAGACCACGGCGCAGAAGGCGGTGGCGACCATCCTGCCGTCGCTCCCCGACGTCGTCGGCATCGTCGACCAAGGCGGCGACGGTTACGGCGCGGCGCAAGCCTTCGCCGCCGCCAACAAGCCGCGCCCAACCATCATCATGGGCAATCGCCAGGACGAGCTGAAGTGGTGGAAGGAGCAGAAGGAGAAGGACGGCTACAAGACCTGGTCGGCCTCGATCGCGCCCGGCGTGTCGACGCTCGCCTTCTGGGTGGCGCAGCAGGTGCTCGACGGACGCAAGGACATTCCGCACGATCTCCTGGTGCCCTATCTCGCCTTCACCCAGGACGATTTCGAGGCCGCGCTGCCGAAGATCAAGGAAGGCGGCGTCGCCACTCACGAATACACGCAGGAAGAGGCCATCGCGGCCATCAAGGCCAATATCAAGCAATAGCGGCGCGAGCGTTGCCAGCCGCATCGCCAACCGGATATCGTTGAGGATGCTCCAGGCTATTGCAGATATCGTCAGGCTGGACGGCGCCGAAAAACATTTAGGCGCCGTCCGGGCGCTCAACGGCGTCGACTTCCATGTCGGCGCCGGCGAATGCGTCGGGCTGGTCGGACACAACGGCGCCGGCAAGTCGACGCTGATGCATATGGTGGCGGGCACGCTGCGGCCCGATGGCGGGCAGATTGCCGTTCGCGGCAATCAGGAAACGAGCTATTCGGTGGCGCGCGCGCTCGAGCTCGGCATTCGCTGCGTCTTCCAGGAGCTGTCGCTCTGCCCCAATCTCAGCGTCGCCGAGAACACCCGCATCAACCATCCCTCGCTCGCCGGGCTCGGCTGGCGGCGCAAGGCCGCCGCGCTCATCCAGGCCAAGCTCGACGAGATCTTTCCGGGCCACGGCATCTCGGCCGACGACATTGCCGGCGACCTCTCGATCGGCCGCCGGCAGATGGTCGAGGTGGCGCGCGCCTTCACGCTGACCCGCGAGCCGCTGCATCTGGTCATCCTCGACGAGCCGACCTCGTCGCTCGATGCGCATACGGCGGGGCAGTTGCTGTCCTTCGTGCGCCACTTCGTCGCCGCGGGCGGCAGCTGCATCCTGATCTCGCATGTGCTGGGCGAAGTGCTGCAGAACGCCGACCGCATCGTCGTGATGCGCGACGGCAAGGTCGTCGCCGCCGATGCCGCAAGCGCGTTCGACCGCGACAAGCTGGTCGCCGCCATGGGCGGCGCCGAGGGACATCAGAAGGCCGCCGCCGAGACCCGCAAGGCCGAGGCCGGCGCGCTCAGGGTGCGGGCGCGCCCGGCGCGGCAGCAGGACGGCAAGGAACTTGTCGCCCGCGCGGGCGAGATCATCGGCCTTGCCGGTCTAGCCGGTCATGGCCAGACAGACCTGCTGCTCGCGATCTTCGCGGCGGCTTCACGCGCCAGAGCCGGCATCGAGGTGACCGCGCCGGTGGCGCTGGTCGTCGGCGATCGCCAGTCGGACGGTATCTTCGCGCAATGGTCGATCGCGCAGAACATCGGCATCCGTTCGCTTCAGCACCTGCGCAACGGCTTGTTGATCTCGCCGCAGCGCGAGGCCGAGCTAGCCGACTTCTGGAAGAGGAAGATCGGCATCCGCACGCCGGACATGAACAACAATATCTATTCGCTGTCGGGCGGCAACCAGCAGAAGGCGCTGTTTGCCCGAGCGCTCGGTTCCGACGCCGAGATCGTGCTGATGGACGACCCGATGCGCGGCGTCGATATCGGCACCAAGCTCGAAGTCTACGACCTGGTGCGCGAGGAAGCCGGTAAGGGCCGCACCTTCCTCTGGTACACGACCGAAACCGAAGAGCTCGACAATTGCGACCACGTCTATGTCTTCAAGAACGGGCGGATCGTTGCCGATCTCGGTCGCGACGAGCTGACGGAGGAAAAGATCATCCAGTCCTCGTTCGGCGATGCGGCCTGAGATGACGGCGATCGCTCCCGGCACGCTCCCGAAAGCCTCGCCACGCGGCAGCGCGGGCAGGGCGCGCCTGCTGCGCGGCCTGTTGCCGGCGCTGTCGCTGGCATTGGTGCTGATGGCGATTGCCTGGCTCAACCCGCGCGCCATCAGCTATTTCGGCTTCAACCTGATGCTCAACCTGGCGATCCCGATCGCGCTGGCGACGATTGCGCAGATGTTCGTCATCGCCGGCAACGAGCTCGACCTGTCGATCGGCACCTTCGTCGGCTTCGTCGGCTGCGTCACCGCAACCTGGCTCAGGGACGCGCCGCTCATCGGCGTCGCGGTGCTCCTCGGCTCGATCGCCGTCTATGCGCTGCTCGGCGCGCTGATCCATCTGCGCAACCTGCCCTCGATCGTGGTGACGCTCGGCATGAGCTTCGTCTGGCAAGGGCTCGCCATCCTCATCCTGCCGAAACCGGGCGGCAAGGCACCGGACTGGCTGCTGACGACCATATCCTTCAAGCCGCCTTACATCCCCTTCCCGATTCTGGCGGCGCTGATCATCGCCGCGGCCGTGCATTTCGGCCTGATGCGCACCTCCTATGGCGTGATCCTGCGCGGCTCCGGCGGCAATGCCGCGGCGCTGAGGCGCGCCGGCTGGTCTCTGCTCCGAACCAAGATCGTGCTCTTCGCGCTGACCGGCCTGTTCGGCGTGCTTTCAGGCATGGCGCTGATCGGCATCACCACCTCGGCCGACGCCAATATCGGCAACGGCTATACGCTGCTGTCGATCGCCGGCGTCATTCTGGGAGGCGGCGAGTTCGTCGGCGGCCGGGTGTCGCCGGTCGGCGCGGTCATCGGCGCGCTGACGCTGGCGCTGGCCGCCTCGCCGCTCCTGACCTTCATGCATATCCCGCCCGACTGGCAGGTCGCCGCCAATGGCGCCATTCTGATCATCGTGCTGGCGGCGCGGGTGCTGATCAGCCGCAGGGAAAGGTAAGCCATGGCATCGCTGCGCATGCTGCTCGAAAAACCCTGGCTCTGGTCCTTTGTCGGCGCTGTCGTGGTGTGGGTGGCGACCGTCGCCTTCACCGGCGGCTACGGCGCCGGCGGCATGGTCACGGCAGCGCTTTCGCTGGCCGTCTTCACCGTCATCGTCGGCGTCGGCCAAATGTTCGTCATCACGCTGGGGCCAGGCAATGTCGACCTGTCGCTGCCGGCCAATATCGGATTGGCGAGCGCGGTGGCGATGAAAGTGATGGGCGGCAGCGATTCCATGATCGTCGTCGGACTGCTCGCCGCGCTCGCCTGCGGCGCGGCCATCGGCGCCACCAACTATCTGCTGATCTGGGCACTGCGCATCCCGCCGATCATCGCGACACTGTCGGCGAGCTTCATCATCCAGTCGGTCGACATCAGCTACGGCCGCGGCCTGCAGATCAAGCCGCCGCCGGGCTTCGCCGATTTCACCAACTGGCAAATCCTCGGCATTCCGGTGCTGGCGATGCTGACGGTGCTGTTCACCGTCGGCGCGGCACTCGCGCTGCAGCGCATGATCTATGGCCGCTCGGTGCTGGCGATCGGCCAGAACATCCGCGCCGCCTGGCTGGCCGGCGTCGATGTCGGCCGCATCCGCTTCCTCACCTACACGCTGTGCGGGACGCTGGGCGGCATCGACGGAGCGCTGCTCGCCGGCTATTTCCGCGGCGCCAACGTCGATATCGGCAACGAATATCTGCTTGCCTCGATCGCCGTCGTCGTCATCGGCGGCACCTCGGTTGCGGGCGGCAAGGCGAACGTGCCGGGCGTCTGGGGTGCCGGTCTGTTCCTGGTGCTTTTGCTCACCATGCTCAACACCTTCGGCGTCAGCGCCGGCGTGCGGCTGGTGCTGACCGGGCTGATCATCGTCGGAGTGATCACGGCGGCGGGCGGCGAGAAAGCCGTGCGCTAGAGCGTTTCACCGTTTCACGGAAACGGCGAACCGCTCTATCTCCTTGTTTTTACGCAATTCCGGGCGGAAAGCCGCTCACACCTTTCCTGGAATTGCTTTAAGCGCACTCACCTTCGTCACCCCTCGCCTGCTTCCAGATGCCTGTTCAGCATCAGCCGCAGTTCGTCCAGCACACCGTCGCGCAGGCGTTTCTCGCCGATCAGCGCCAGCGGGATGCGCATCAGCTGCGGCACGATCACCGCCAGCCGCTCGGCCTGTCCCGCCGGCAAAGGCGGATAAGCCCGCGCAAACAAGGCGGCGATCTGGCCGCGGCGACGAGCGCGCATCGCACGCCGCCATCGATCGTCGCCCGGCAGGTCGAGCAGTGCCGAATAGACCGGATGCGTGGCCATGAAGGTGCCCAGCAGCGCGAAGAGCTGGTCCGCGATCGTCGCCGCGTGCATCCCCTCGGTTTGTTCGCGCAGCGCATAGAGCTGCTCCGAAAGCTCTTCCGCCTGCGCTATCAGAATCGCCTGCGCAATCGCCTCCTTGGTCGGAAAGAACAGATAGAGCGTGCCGATGGCAGCCCCCGCTCTGACGGCGATCTCGGTCATCGTCGTGGCGTCGAAGCCTTTCTCGACGAACAGCTCCGCTGCGCTCGCCATCAGGGCGGCAACACGATCATGGCCTCTTCTTTGCTGCGGCGCGCGTGGCTGCGGCACTGTCGCAACTGCCATTCTCGTAGCTGTCCTCATGTTTTGAACCTGAGGCTGTCTTCATATTGGACCTGAGACTATCCTCATATATCCTGCTGTTGCATGCTGTGCCAGCAGACATTGCGATTTAGGCATAGCGATTTAGGTCGCGCGCCAGCGCTAGTTTCCGAACTGGGGGCCAAGGGCGGTTCGTGTGACCATTCATGGCGCGGCCGAGTAAACCCTTGCGTGTCGGAGCGGTCTGGGAGGTTCCATTTGTCCAATTTCGTCAGCGTTGCAAACGAGAACGGCGTCGCCGTGGTGACGATCGACAATCCGCCGGTCAATGCGCTGAGTTTTGCCGTTCGAAAGCCGCTTTACGAGGCGCTCATCGCGCTGCGCGACGACCCCGCCGCCAAGGCCATCGTCATCGCCTGTGCCGGACGCACCTTTGTCGCCGGGGCCGATATCACCGAATTCGGCAAGCCGGTCGAGCAGCCGGAGCTGCGCGCCATCATCGCTTTGCTGGAGACGATCGCCAGGCCGACCGTCGCAGCCATCCACGGCACGGCGCTGGGCGGCGGGCTGGAACTGGCGCTCGGCTGCCATTTCCGTGTCGCCGACCGAGGCGCCAGGCTCGGCCTGCCGGAGGTGAAGCTCGGCCTGCTGCCGGGTGGCGGCGGCACCATGCGCCTGCCGCGCCTGGTAGGCACGGCAAAAGCGCTGGACATGATCGTTTCGGGTGCGCCGATTCCGGCCGGCGAAGCAGAGGCGGCGGGTCTCGTCGACGCTGTTTTCGACGATGATCTGCTGGCGCAGACAGTTCGTTTCGCTGGCGAAATGGCTGATCGAAGTGAACCGCTGGTACCGGTCCGCGACCGCAATGGCCGCCTTGCCGAAACCGATCTTGCTTTCTTCGACGCGCAGGCGGCGGCCCTCGCCAAAAAGGCACGCGGGCTGGACGCGCCGCTTGCCTGCGCCGAGGCGGTGCGCAACGCGATCACCCTGCCTTTCGACGAAGCGCTGGCCGCAGAGCGGCAGCTCTTTGCAAAACTCGTTTCGGGCGACCAGTCGCGGGCGCAGCGGCACCTGTTCTTCGCCGAGCGCGAGGCGGCGAAGGTGCCCGGCAAGGATCTGCAAAAGCGCGGGGTTGCCCGCGTCGGCATCGTCGGCGCCGGCACTATGGGCGGCGGCATCGCCATGGCCTTCGCCAATGGCGGTTTTCCGGTGACCTTGCTGGAGACGAGCGCCGAGGCGCTGCGGCGCGGGCTGGCGACGATCGAGAAGAACTACGCCGTCTCGGTCGGCCGCGGCTCGCTGAGCGATGAAGCGAAAAAGGAGCGACTCGGCCTGTTCAGGGGCAGCACCGATTATGCCGACCTTGCCGATTGTGATCTGATCATCGAGGCCGTGTTCGAGGACATGGCGGTGAAGAAGGAGGTGTTCGGCAGGCTCGATGCGGTCGCCAAGCCCGGCGCCATCCTTGCCACCAACACCTCCTATCTCGACGTCAACGCAATCGCCGCCTCGACCTCGCGGCCGCAAGATGTGCTCGGAATGCATTTCTTCTCGCCGGCCAATGTCATGAAGCTGCTGGAGATCGTGCGGGCCGAAAAGACGGCGCCCGACGCACTGGCAACCGTTGCCGATCTGGCGCGACGCATCGGCAAGGTGGCGGTGGTCGTCGGCGTCTGCCACGGTTTCGTCGGCAATCGCATGCTGGCCGCGCGCGGCGCCGAGAACGAGTTCCTGCTGCTCGAAGGCGCGACACCCGGCCAGGTCGACAAGGCCTTCACCGATTTCGGCTGGCCGATGGGGCCGTTCCAGATGGGCGACCTTGCCGGCCTCGACATCGGCTGGCGCAACCGCAAGGCGCGCGGCCAGGCGGCGGCGATTGCCGATACGCTGTGCGAGCAGGGCCGCTTCGGCCAGAAGACCGGGCGCGGCTGGTACCGCTATGACGGCGGCTCGCGGGAGCCCGCTCAGGATCCGGAGGTAGAGGCGCTGATCCGCGCCAAGGCGGCAGAGCAGGGCATCGCGGCTCGTGCGATCGGCGCAGAGGAGATCCTTGAGCGCACGCTCTATCCGTTGGTCAATGAGGGGGCGAAAATCCTCGAGGAAGGCATTGCCGCGCGGGCGTCAGATATCGATGTCGTCTGGGTCAATGGCTATGGCTTTCCGGTCGGCAAGGGCGGACCGATGTTCTGGGCAGGGGTCGAGGGAGCAGGCAAGATCGTCGAGCGGCTGGAGCATTGGCACCAGCGCACCGGCAGGGCGATTTTCGACCCGGCGGCGATGCTGAGGCGGTTTGCGGAGATAGGGGCGTGGGAGGGTGCGGGCGGATAGTGCGGTTACGCCGCGTTCCTGCGCACCCCCCTCTGTCCTGCCGGACATCTCCCCCGCAAGGGGGGAGATTGGCAGTTCCAGCGCCTCGCCGCCCTTGCGACGTCCGAGAATGGCGAAGTCGGTCATGGCAGCTGATCTCCCCCCTTGCGGGGGAGATGGCCGGCAGGCCAGAGGGGGGTGCTGTCCCGCCGACCTTTCCGGCTTGCACACGGGAGCCACAGTCCAAATTTGACCATGTGGACAAAACTCGGGCGCCGTTCCATAGTCCTGGCGTCTGATTTTTTTGAACGGCCGGCTCGACACGGCCGTCGAGCAGAGGGGAACTTCAATGGAAAACAATCATAGCAAAATGCAGCGCGCCGGCCTGTCGCGGCGCAACGTGCTGGAACTCGGCGCGCTTGGCCTCGCGGCGGCCGTCCTGCCAACTAGTGCCTTCGCCAAGGACAAGAAGCTGAAGGTGGCGGCGATCTTCGCCACGCCGATCGAGGAGCCGTGGGACAACCAGATCCATGTCGCCTTGCAGAAGGCCGAGAAGGAACTGGGCATCGATTACAAATGGTCGGAGAAAGTGCAGACCGCCGACTTCAGCCGCGTGATGCGCGAATATGCGCAGGGCGGCTATCAGCTGGTGCTGGGCGATGCCTTCGCCGCCGAGCGCGAATCGCGCCGCACCGCCAAACAGTTCCCGAAGACCGCCTGGCTGTTCGGCTCCGGCGCCGGCCCGGCCGAGCCCAATTTCGGCGTCTTCGACAACTGGATCCACGAGCCCGCCTATCTCTCCGGCATGATCGCCGGCAAGATGTCGAAGTCGGGCACGGTGGGTGCCGTCGCCGCGATGGGCATTCCGGAAGTCAACCGGCTGGTCAACGCCTTCTTTGCCGGCGCCAAGGAGGTCAACCCGAACGTCAAGAAGAAGGTCGCCTTCATCGGCTCCTTCTTCGATCCGCCGAAGGCCAAGGAAGCGGCCGTGGCGCAGATCGATGCCGGCGTCGACGTCATCTACGCCGAGCGCTTCGGCGTCATCGAGGCGGCGGTGGAGAAGAAGATCTACGCCATATCCAACATGTCCGACCAGTCGAGCCTCGGTCCCGACACGGTCATCACCGGCCCGGTGTGGGACATGTATCCGACGGTCGAGCAGGCGATCAAGCTGGTCAAGGCTGGCGTCTTCACCGCGCAGGACTATGGCGATTTCTCGCGCATGGCCAAGGGCGGCTCCTATCTCGCGCCCTACCACAAGTTCGACAAGACGCTACCGGCCGAGGTCAAGGAGCTGGTCGAAAAGAAGAAGTCCGAGATCCTGGAAGGCAATTTCCGCGTCGACGTCGACGAGAACACGCCGGTTTCGGATTGACCTTCCCTCCCCCTTGTGGGGAGGGTCGATACGCGAAGCGGAGGGGGGGGGGGGGCGGCGGCGCCGCATCCCCACCCCGGCTCGCCAACGACGCTTCGCGTCCTTTGCTCGCCGACCCTCCCCACAAGGGGGAGGGTGCTCAGCTCCAACGTTGCGCCCACCCAGGAACACCCCCTCTTTGTCCGCCCCACTCATCGAA
Organism: Mesorhizobium sp. WSM4884; assembly: GCF_029625675.1. NCBI lineage: Bacteria > Pseudomonadati > Pseudomonadota > Alphaproteobacteria > Hyphomicrobiales > Phyllobacteriaceae > Mesorhizobium > Mesorhizobium sp. WSM4884. Next base: position 109,216 of record NZ_JARTVO010000011.1, on the reverse strand, counting down.
ATGCGCGGCATCACCAAGAGCTTCGGCGCCGTCAAGGCGAACGAGGGGGTCGATCTCAGCGTTGCGCCCGGCGAGATCCTCGGCCTGCTCGGCGAGAACGGCGCCGGCAAGACGACGCTGATGAACGTGCTGTTCGGCGCCTATGCGCCGGATGCCGGCGATATCCTGGTCGAGGGCAGGCCCGTCGCCATCCACAGTTCGGCCGATGCGCTAGCCGCAGGCATCGGCATGGTGCACCAGCATTTCCATCTGGCGCCGCGGCTGACGGTGATGGAAAACCTTCTGATCGGCATTCCCGGCAAATCCGGCCGCATCGATCGCGCCGGCGGGTTGGCGCGGCTCAAGGAGATCGGCCGCCGGCATGGTTTGAGCCTCGATCCCGGCCTGCCGGTCTCGGCGCTATCGGTCGGCGAGCAGCAGCGGCTGGAGATCATCAAGGCGCTGTTTCGCGGCGCCAGGCTCCTGATCCTGGACGAGCCGACGGCGGTGCTGGCGCCGAGCGAGGTCGACGGCCTGTTCGCCGCGCTGCGCTCCATGGCTGCGCAAGGGCTCGGCATCATCTTCATCTCGCACAAGCTCAACGAGGTCCGGGCGCTCACCCATAGCTGTGTCGTTCTTCGCCATGGCAAGGTCGCCGGCCGCGTCGACCATCCGGCAGAAACGACCTCGGCCGAAATGGCGAAGCTGATGTGCGGCCACGAGATCGTGCCGCCGACCAAAGAGGCTTCGACGCCCGGCGCCTCTGTGCTGACGCTGGACGGCGTCTCCACCTCCGGCCATCCCGGCACGCCGCTGCGCGACGTCTCGCTTTCCGTCCGCGCCGGGGAGATCCTGGGCGTTGCCGGCGTTTCTGGAAACGGCCAGCGGGCGCTCGCGGACGTCATTTCCGGCATGTTGCAGCCCAACGCCGGAACGATGACGATAGCCGGCAAAGCGGTTGTGGCGTTTTCGCCACGCGAGCTGCAGGCCCTCGGCCTCGGCCGCATCCCGGAGGATCGCATGACGACAGGGCTGGTCACCAACCTGCCGCTTGCCGATTCCATGGTGCTGCCGCGCATCGGCACCGAGGCGTTCAGCAGCAAGGGGCTGCTCAATCCCGCCGCGATCCGCGCCTTCGCCGAGGAACAGATCAAGGCCTATGACATACGCTGTCCCGGGCCGATGGCGCGCGCCGGGGCGCTTTCGGGCGGCAATCTGCAGAAGGCGCTACTGGCGCGCGAACTCGCTTTCGACCCAAAAGTGCTGATAGTTTCGCAGCCGACGCGCGGCCTCGACATCGGCGCCGCCCGCTTCATCCACGAGAAGTTCCTGGCCATGCGCGCCAAAGGCTGCGGCATCATCGTGATCAGCGAGGATCTGGAGGAGTTGCTGATGCTCTCGGACCGCATCGCGGTGATGTATGAGGGCCGTGTCGCCGGCACGCTTTCCGGCGCGGATGCGACTGTTGCAAGGCTCGGCCTGATGATGACCGGCGCGGAGGGGCACGCCTGATGTTTCGTCTGGAAGCCCGCACGTCGACGCCGGCCTGGTTCAATCTCGCATTGCCGCTGCTGGCCATAGCCGTCGCGCTGGTGTTGTGCAGCGGCCTCATCGCGGTCGCCGGCGCCGGCGTGATCGAAGCCTATGGCGTGATGCTCTCGGCCTCGCTCGGCGACAGCTACGCCATCACCGAGACGCTGGTGCGCGCAGCACCGATGATCTTCACCGGCTTGGCGGTGGCGATCGCCTTCCGGGCCAAATTCTGGAATATCGGCGCCGAGGGGCAGCTGCTCGCCGGCGCCGTGGCGAGCTGCGCCGTCGGTGCGATCCCGATGCCGGGCTATCTCGCCATGCTTTTGATGGCGCTGGCGGGCGCGGCCGCCGGCGCGATCGTCGCGCTGGTGCCGGCGACGCTCAGGGTCAAATTCAAGGTCGACGACGTGGTGAGCTCGCTGCTGCTCAACTCGGTCATCTATTACGCGCTGATGGCGCTGATCGAGGGACCGTGGAAGGACACGTTCAGCGGCTATCCGATCTCGCCGCCGATCGAGGATTCGGCCAATTTCCCGGTGCTGATCGAAGGCACAAGGCTGCATCTCGGGGTCATCGTGGCGCTAATCGCAGCACCGCTTTGCTGGTTCCTGATCGCGCGCACCACGCTTGGCTTCCGCATCCGCGTCACCGGCGAGAACCCGGAAGCGGCACGCTATGGCGGCATCAACGTGCAGCGCGTGCTGCTTTCCGCCGCGCTGCTCTCCGGCGCGCTCGCAGGGCTCGCCGGCGTCGGCGAGGTCGGCGGCGTGCATTTCCAGGTGATGAGCGACATCTCGCCGGGTTACGGCTATTCCGGCATCGTCGTCGCGATGTTAGCCCGGCTCAATCCGCTCGGCGTGGTGCCGGCGGCGATCTTCCTGGCCGCGGTCATGACCGGCGCCGAGGCGATGTCGCGTGCGACCGGCGTGCCGGCTTTCCTGAGCGACGTCATCCAGGGCACGGCGCTGCTTGCCATGCTGGTGGCGCTGCTCTTCACCGCCTATCGCATCCGCCGCGTCGGAGCGTCAGCATGAGCGCGGTGTTCGAACAGATTTTCCAGGTCGGCTTCCTCGCCGCCATCATCCGCATCGCTACGCCGCTCGCTTTCGCCACGCTCGGCGAAATGTTTTCCGAGCGCGCCGGCGTGCTCAATCTCGGCATCGAAGGCATCATGCTCTTGTCGGCGATGGCCGGTTTCACCGCAGCCAGCCTCAGCGGCAGCCTGTGGCTGGGCGTACTGGTCGCCGTGCTCGTCGGCGCGCTGATGGGCGCGCTGCAGGCGCTGTTCACGGTCGCGCTGGGCCTCAGCCAGCATGTCTGCGGTATCGGCGTGACGCTGTTCTCGTCCGGCTTGGCTTATTTCCTCTACCGGCTGATCTTCGGCCAGCAATCGGTGCCGCCGAGCATCGACGGCTTCAAGCCGGTGCCGATCCCGTTGCTGTCGGACATCCCGATCCTCGGGCCGGCGGTGTTCAACCAGTTCACGCTGGTCTATCTCGCGATCCTCGCCATCCCGCTCGCCGCCTTCGTGCTCTACCGCACGCCCTGGGGGCTGTCGGTGCGCATGGTGGGCGAAAATCCGCGCGCGGCGGATTCCGCCGGCGTCAGCGTGATTGCCACGCGCTTCCAGGCGGTGATCCTCGGCGGCGCGCTGATGGGGCTTGCCGGCGCGTTCCTCACAATGGCGCAGTTCAACGCCTTCACTTTCGGCGTGGTGTCGGGCCGCGGCTGGGTGGCGATCGCGCTGGTCGTGTTCGGCCGCTGGGATCCCTGGCGTTCGGCGGGCGCCGCGCTGCTTTTCGCCTTCGTCGACGCGCTGCAGCTTAGGATGCAGGCCAGCGGGCTCGGCCACATCCCCTACGAAGCGTTCCTGATGCTGCCCTTCATCTTCACCATCATCGCCATGGCCGTCATGTCGCGCAACGCGGTGGCACCCTCGGCGCTGCTGAAGCCGTTCAGAAGGGAGGAGCGGTAGATCGTCCAGAGTTCCTCGCCCCCCGCCATCGGCGGGGAAGAGGTGGCCGCGAAGCGGCCGGAGAGGGGGCTGCCACGCTGGTGATTTTCACCAACCAACACGGAGGCCGAGCCCTTCCCCTCTCCGTCTCGGCTTCGCCGAGCCACCTCTCCCCCACCTTCGTGGGGGCGAGGAACTGGAGTCTGGAAAGCCTCAGATCGCCGTAAAAGCGTTATCCACGAACAGATGCGCGCCGTTGACGAAGCTCGATTCGTCGCTGGCGAGGAACAGGGCGGCCTTCGCCACTTCCTCCGGCTCGCCGATGCGGCCCTGTTGCGTGGCCATGGCGGCATCCGAAACGTCGACGCCGAGCTTGCCGAGATCGGCGACCTCGCGCATTCCATGCGGCGTGCGGATGAAGCCGGGACAGACGGCGTTGCAGCGGATGTTGCGGTCGCGGAACTCGACCGCGATGGCGCGCGCGAACATGTGGCAGGCGCCCTTGGTGGTGTCGTAGAGCACTTCATTCGGCGTCGCCGCCACCGCCGAGATCGACGAGGTGCAGACGATCGAGCCACCGCCGGCGGCGATCATGCCGGGCAGCACCGCGCGCGTCATCAGGAACATCGAGCGCACGTTGACGGCGTGCAGCCAGTCCCATTCCTGCAAGGTCGTCTCCAGGAAAGGCTTTATCACGATGGTGCCGGCGTGGTTGAACAGCACGGTGACCGGGCCGAGTTTGGCCGTTGCTGCCCTGACCGCGGCTTCGACCTGCGTTTCGTCCGAGACATCGGCCACGAAATGTTCGACGACATGGCCACGGGCGCGGATCGCCGCGGCGGTCTTGCCGGCCGCCTCGCCGTTGCGGTCGATGATCGCCACCTTGGCGCCTTCGGCGGCAAACAGCTCGGAAGCCGCTCCGCCCATACCCGTCGCTCCGCCCGAAATGATGGCGACCTTGCCCGCCAGCCTTCCTCCCATGTCTTTTCTCCGTCCTGTTTCGAGCCTTTGTTTGTTCGGGCCGATGCTATCCCTGACATTCGGGATGGCCAAGCTCTGTCGAACAAAGGGCTTTTTGGCTTCGGAGGGCCGTTCCGATCGACCGACTCCAGGTCGGGCCAGAGGCCGACGCTGCTCGCATCGACGGTCGGCACCTTCTTTCAAGGGTAAGAAAAACCACCTTAGGCCGGAATCTGAGAACGTTGTTTTAAAAACTTCCCAAAAATAGCAATCGACAAAGTCTACTAATTTTATAGATTAATGGCCGAGACGGAGGCTCGACCATGACCTACATGCAGAACGCTCAGCGCAAGGGCCAAAGGCTGATCACCGGTGAGAGCTGGAGGCCCGCCTATGGCGGCGCCTTCGCCTATCTCGTCTTCGCGCTGGCATTCGTGTTCACCGGCGCGGTGGTGCTGGGTCTCATTCCCTGAGCGGAAGCGGGCTGAGGCTCGCCATCAAGACAATCTGAGTTTGAGTAGTCGGAGCAAAAACTGGCCAAGCGCCGGAGCGTTTTCGCACGCCTGCGTCTTGGATGGAGCGGGACAACCCAACGTGATGGAGGAGATGGCAATGCCGATCGAGTTCACGCATGTTCCCGGTAAGCCTGGCAATGGCAGCTTCTTCTATGATTTCGTCGAGACGGCGACCAAGCTGTCGCTGATCGAGGACGCCGGCTTTCGCAAGCTGGTGGTCGACGACCCAGCCGGCCTGCTCACCAATATGGACATCGCGGCGCAGACGCTCGAGCGCACGGCTTCGCTGGAAGTCGTGCTGACGCATTGGGCCGGCGTGATCGAACCGACCGTGGCGGCAAGGCAGCTGGCGGCGCTCGACGCGAAGGGCGGCGGCCGCCTGTCGCTCAGGATGCTGAGCGAGCCGCTCGAAGACAGTGACGCCGAGGCGCGTCCTGTCGGCCACAGCGTGGTCTGGCAGCGCATCGACGAATATCTGGTGCTGTTGAAGCGCCTGTGGTCGAACGACAAGCCTTTCGACCACGAGGGCGCATTCTACAGCGTCAAGGGCGGCTACGTGCCGCGCAAGGGTCCGCACGGCGCCGACCTGACCATCCGTCTCGGCGGCCAATCCGGCACCGCGCTGAAGGTCGCCGGCCGGCACGCCGATGTCTTCGAACTGGCCGCCGGCTCGCCGGACGAGGTTGCGCAGCTGATGCAGCGCGTGCGCAGCGCCGCCGCCGAGCATGGCCGCTCGGGAAAACTGCGTTTCGCCCTGCCCGTCCGTATCCGCTCCGAGGGCTGGTCGGAAGCAACCGATCACAAGGCGATCGAGGTCGTGGGGCCGCCGGCGCGGCTTGCGCTTTCGCTACTGCCCTACGCAGCGCTCGGCATCGAGGAATTCATGATCGGCGGCATCGACCGTCCGAGCGAGATTGCCCGGGTCGGGCGCGAGACGGTCACGCTGATTTCGAATTCGCTGGCGCGGCGCGAAGCCGACACGCCGCCGCCAGGAACCTTTGCGTCGCGCCCCTTCACCGAGGCCCACGTCCGCTGAGAGCGCGGATCGAGGCGAGACCCTGTTGCGGCCGGTCTCGTCAAGGATCGACGGACGGCTGCTGCTGCGGGACATAGTCCACGCCATCCATGACATAGTCCGCGAAAAGGAAATCGCGGATGCCAGCGATCCTGCCATTCTCCCAATCGATGAGGATGAAATAGCGCGGCGACCCGTCCGGACGATCCGGGCTGGTGACCAGGATGGCGGGCCGGCCTTCGACGAGGCCGGTGGTGAAATGCCAATGCGTCTCTTCGGAATAGCGGCCGAAGTAATTGCCGACATAGTCCTTGCCTTCGGCGCGCAGCCGATTGACCAGTTCCAGCTTGACGTCATCGGCGAGCAGGCTGCGCAAGGTGTCGAAATCCCGGGCGTTGAAGGCCGCGACATAGTCGCCGAGGCGCCGCATGTCTTGCCGGTCGAGCGTGGGGCGCGGCGATGCCGCCCGAGGCGCGGCCGCCAGCTTGCGCAGGCTCTCGCGACCACGCTGCAGCGCGCCCTTGATCGCGGTCTCGGTGGTTTCGAGGATCTCGCCGATTTCTTCCAGGCTGTGGCCGAGCACGTCCTTCAGCACGACCGCGCATCGCTGCGCCGGCGGCAATTGCATCAGCTCGGCGAGGCTTGCCTCGGCGGCGATACGCGCATCGACGGGCGAATCTTCGTCGGCGATCGTGTCGAGCTCGACCTCGCTCTCCCTCATCTGCAAGCGGGCCCGTTTGCGCAGGAAATCGAGCGCCGAATTGTGCACGATGCGAAACAGCCAGGGCTCGGTCTTTTCGGGCATGTCGCCATTCCTGATCGCCACGAAGGCTTTGGCCAAAGCTTCCTGGACGATGTCCTCGCCATCGATGACCGATCCCACCATCCGCGAGCCGTAGCGATGCAGCTTGGCTCTCAGGCCGGCGGCTTCGCGCTCGAAGGCGCGAAGCCTGGCTTCGGTCGTCGCGACGGGATGGTCATGCGAACCGGTCACGCAGCCTCCTAATGTTCGATCCCGCCAGTGTGGGAATAGGTTGTGTGACCCATCACGCTCTCGCCGGTTCCATGCTCCATGATCGTCTTCATATACTCGGCGAAATGAGGATCGCTGCGGAAGGCGGCGATGTCTTCGGCCGAGCGCCATTGCGAGATGTTGACCACCTTGCTGCCGTCGCCGCCGACGACCACGGACGAGGACAGCGAACCCGGCTGCTTGCTGAAGAAGCTGCGCGTCCCTTCGGCAAGCGCCCTTGCCAGGTCCTGCTGCTTGCCGGGCTTGGCGGTAAAGACATTGATCAAGGTCACTGCGGTCGACATGGTTTTGCTCCGTCTGTCCTGGTGGCGGAGGCCGTCGCGGCTTCCGCTATCGTCACAACCGTCAAGACGAAGGCGATGCCTGGAACGGAACGGTGCATGCAAAAAAAATTTGGCCGTCGTCAACTGACGGTCGAAGGGCCAGCCACACAAGTGCCATCGATCGGCAATGCACGAGAAAAATTCCTGCCCGCCGTTCCGAAAGGCATTCGTCCTTCGTCTTGGTGGGTGCCGATGCTTCCAGCGCCGGCATCAATCAAGGGAGAAGCAAATGTCGATCCTGTCCTCCATCGATCGCCTGGCGACCGAATACGCAGCTGTGCATGCGCGCTATCGGGCGGCGCGGACACTCTATTTGCTGCCGATGGACATCCGCAAGGATATCGGCTGGCCGGAACTCGGCGATCCTGGCGATGCGGAGCTCTTCAGCCCGCCCCGTTCGCGAGCCGCGACAGCGCGGTGACGACGGCTTCCGAATCCGCCAGCGCGCCGAAGACGCCGTCCTCGACCGTCACCATGTGGAGCGCGGCCTCGTGCGCCTTTTGGTCGCCGCTGGCGCAGGCGTCCGCAATCGTCAGGCACTGGAAATTGCGGTCGCAGGCCTCGCGCAGCGTGGTGTGCACGCAGACATCCGTCGTGCAACCGGTGAACAGGAGATGTGTGATGCCCCGCGCCCTCAGGATCAGTTCCAGATCCGTATAGGTGAAGGCGCCGTTGCCGGTCTTGTCGACGACGATGTCTTGCGGGTTGACTTCTATATCGGCGACGATCTGGAAGCCTGGGCTGGAGCGCAGCAGGATGTCGGTGCCGTCCAGTCCCGCCCGCTTACGGCGCCATTTCTGGTAAGGCGTCATGTCGGCCATGTCGGCGCGGTAGCCTTGCCTGGTGTGGACGATGGTCAGGCCAGCGGCGCGGCCGGCCGCAATCAGCCGGTTCACCGCCGGCAGGATGGCCCTCAGCGCCGACGGATCATAGCCTTTCTTGGCGAAGTAACCTGTCGGCGACAGGAAATCCTCCTGCAGGTCGATCACGAGCAAGGCGGTGTTTTGCGGCAGCAGCCGGCCGTCATACGGGAAGTCGAATGGTGTTGCCTTGATCATCGCCCGATGCCTTGTTTGCCGTCCGCATCGTGGCTCAGCGACGGCGGAGCCGTCCAGACCTCACAATGCCGAACTCATCACGCCAGGGCGATGGCGCGATTTGTTGATCAATAAAATCACCTTTAGAGTTGACTATGTAACTCATGTTTTCTAGTCAACCAGCGTTGGCCGCCCGGCGACAGCCAGGCAACGGCGGCTTGGAGACGGATGTTGACCGGAACTGGTACCCAAATGGCCTTTCATGTCGACGCGGTACGCTTTGCCGTCGGCGAGCGCACGCTGCTTGGGCCGGTCTCGTTCCAATTGCAGCGCGGGCGCGTCTACGGGCTGATCGGCCATAACGGCTCCGGCAAGTCGACGCTGATCAAGCTTCTGGCACGGCAGCAGCCGATAAGCTCCGGCGACATCCGCTTCGCCGAACGTCCTTTGGCCGGCTGGGGCGCGCGCGAGCTTGCGCGGGCGCTGGCCTATCTGCCGCAGACGACGCCGGCGGCAACCGGCCTTGCCGTGCGCGAGCTGGCGGCGCTCGGGCGTTATCCCTGGCATGGCGCGCTCGGCCGGTTCGGACCGGAAGACAAAGCCCATGTCGAGGAGGCGCTGGCGCTGACCGACATGAGCGCTTTCGCCGACCGGCTTGTGGACGAGCTTTCCGGCGGCGAGCGGCAGCGTGCGTGGCTCGCGATGCTGGTGGCGCAGAATGCCGGCGTCATGCTGCTCGACGAACCGATTTCGGCGCTCGATATCGCGCATCAGGTCGAGGTGTTGGCGCTGGTCAAGGACCTCAGCCGCAGGCGCGACCTTTGCGTCGTCGTGGTGCTGCACGACCCCAACATGGCGGCGCGCTATTGCGACGAGCTGATCGCGCTGAAGGAAGGCCGGCTTTTAAGGCGCGGCACGCCGGGCGAGATCATGCGGGGCGACGTGCTCAAGGACATTTTCGGCGTCGAGATGGGCGTGCTCGAACATCCCGTCACCGGCCAGCCCATCGGTTACGTGCAATGATGAAGCGAGGACGAGCCTTGTCCCGGAACATTCTTCTCGCGGCGTTGGCCGCATCGATCATTCTTTCGACAGGCGCGGCCACGGCTCAGCAGCCGCCGGCGACGGCCGCGCAGGTACCGGCGATGCAACCGCCGGCGGCCGCCTCGAGCGCCGCACCGACCGCAGGGCAGCCGGCGGGGCCGGGCACGCAGCCCGGCCAGAGCGCGGCGGGCGGCGGGGAGGCGCCTTCCGCCATTTCGCTCACGCTGCCGCATGATCTGTCGCCCTGGGGCATGTTCATGGCGGCCGACATCGTCGTCAAAGCCGTCATGGTCGGGCTTGCCTTTGCTTCGCTGGTCACCTGGACCATCTGGCTCGCCAAATCGCTTGAGATTCTCGGCGGCAAGCTCAGCGCTCGCCGCGCGGCCGCTGCCATCGGCAATGCCGCGACGCTGATGCAGGCCGGCCGCGCGCTTGGCCACGGCAACGGCCCTGGAGCGCTGCTGGTGCGCGCGGCGGAGGAAGAGCGCGCGCTGTCGGCCGGAGCGCTGGATCATGCCTCGGGCGACGGCCTGAAGGAGCGCGTCACCTCCAGGCTGTCGCGCATCGAGGCGGCAGCTTCGCGGCGCATGTCGCGCGGCACAGGCCTGGTCGCGACCATCGGTTCGACGGCGCCCTTCGTCGGGCTGTTCGGCACCGTCTGGGGCATTATGAACGCCTTCATCGGCATCTCGCAGGCGCAGACCACGAATCTGGCGGTGGTGGCGCCGGGCATCGCCGAAGCGCTGCTCGCCACGGCGATGGGCCTGGTAGCCGCAATCCCGGCGGTGGTCATCTACAATGTCTTCGCGCGATCGATAGCCGGCTACAAGCAGATCCTCGCCGACGCCTCGGCTGGGGTCGAGCGGCTGGTCAGTCGCGACCTGGATTTTCGCACCGTGCCGCCGGCAACGGCGATGGCGGCGGAGTAAACGGCTATGGCGGCGCGGATCCGTGAAACGGCCGGCGGCGATCTCGAGGAGAGCCACGAGATCAACGTCACGCCGTTCATCGACGTCATCCTGGTGCTCCTGATCATCTTCATGGTCGCCGCACCGCTGGCGACCGTCGATGTCAATGTCGATCTGCCGGGCTCGACGGCAACGCCGGCACCCAGACCCGAGACGCCGCTGTTCCTGACGCTGAAGAGCGACCTGACTTTGGCCATCGGCAATGACAGCGTGCCGCGTGCCGCCTTTGCCGCGGTGCTCGACAGCCGCGCCAAGGGTGACAAGCAGACGCGCGTCTTCCTGCGCGCCGACAGAAATGTCGGCTATGGCGAGCTGATGGACGTGATGAACCTGCTGCGCGCCGCCGGCTATCTCAAGGTCGCGCTGGTCGGGCTGGAGACGGCATCGGGCGCCGACAGCACGGCTCCGGCCGCAGGCGGAGGCCCTGCGCCAGCGGCAAGCGGGAGCCCGGTCCCATGACCCAAGCGATCGCAACCTTGTCCTCCCAGCCGCGCCTCGGCACAAGCGAAGCCGGTCTGTGGACAAGCGCGGCCGCGATCATTCTCGCCGCGCATGTCGCGGTCGCCTATGCGGTGCAGAACCTCAGCTTCGCCGAGACGCCGGATGGCGGCTCGCCACCGGCGCTGGCGGTCGAAATGGCGCCGCTCCCGACCACGCCGGCCGTGCCGGAAGAAGTGGCGGCGCTGGATAAGGTCACGCCGGATCAGCCTGACACGGCGGCGGAGACGGAAACGCCCGCTGAAGTAAAACCGGCGACCGATCCGGTGCCCGCGCCGGTCGCGGAAGAAGCCAAGCCGGTCACGGATCAACCGGTGGAAGCCGACAAGGCGGAAGAGGTCGAACCGGCGGAGCGGGCCGTGGCGACGCTCAGCGAGCAGCAACCGTTGGAAGAGGTCGCTCCCGATCCTGTCGAAGCGGTCGCACCCAAGGTGATCGTTCCGCTGCCGCAGCCCAACCCGGTCGAGACGGAAATCAAGGCGAACAAGCCGGTCGAAGGCAAGAAGAAGGCGGAAAGGAAACCGGTCGAAAAGCCGAAGCAGCGGTCACGAAAGGAAAAGGCCGACCCGCCCAAGGCAGTGACGACGGCCAGCATCGATGCCAAGGCAGGCGCGAAGGCCGCAGCGCCGCAATCCTCCGACGCGGCGCCGCGGCCAAGCGTCGGCCCGTCGCGGTGGAACGCCAGCCTGCAGGCATGGATCAGGCGGCACACGCGCTATCCGAGCGCGGCGAGGTCCAGGCGGGCCGAAGGCACGCCCAACGTAACCTTCGCCGTGGACGCATCGGGCCGGGTGGTTTCCGCCAGGCTGGCAAGGTCATCGGGCGACGCGGATCTCGATCGCGCGGCGCTGGGAGCCCTGCAGGGCGCGTCGGTGCCGGCGCCGCCGGCGGAGCTCGGCCAGCGCGTCACCCGCACGGCGCCGTTCGTCTTCAGTTTGCGGGACTAAACAGAATTGCTGTAGGCCTGCAAGGTGGATGGTGATAGGCGGCTACTAGGTTCGGCTTTATCCAGGAATTGTTCCGAGAACCCTGCCCAATGGAAAGCCAGATGACGATACTCACCCGCCGCATCCTTCTTAAAAGCGCCGCGGCCGCCGGCGCGGCCGGTATCGGCCTCGCGGCCGCTGGCAGGTTTGTCGGCTGGGCGGCGGCGAAGCCCGAGCCGCTGATCCTGAAGACCGCAAGCATCGAGGCGAAGCTGACGGACGGCGCGCCGACGAAGAATGTCCTGACCTATGGCGAGGCAGGCCCGCCGCCGGTCGTCAGGATGAAGAAGGGTGAGCCGTTCGCCGCGCGGCTCGTCAACGGCATCGACGACCCGACCACGATCCACTGGCACGGCATCCGCGTTCCGAACAAGATGGACGGCGTGCCGTTCCTGATCCAGCCCTATGTCTATCGGGGCGACCATTTCGACTACGCCTTCACGCCGCCGGACGCCGGCACTTTCTGGTACCACCCGCACTGCGACACGCTGATACAGACGGGTCACGGGCTGACCGGCGTGATCGTGGTGGAGAACCCGAACGATCCGAAATTCGATTCCGAAGTGGTGATCAATCTGCGCGACTGGCGCCTCGGCGACGACGGCCAGTTCATCGAGCAGTTCCGGCCGCGCGACGCGGCAAGAAGCGGCACCTTCGGCACGGTGCGCACCGCCAACTGGCTCGACCAGCCGCAATATGACGCGCCCGCCGGCGGCCTGGTGCGGCTGAGGGCGGCCATCACCGACGTCACCCGCATCTATGCCTTCCGCGTCGAAGGAGCCGAGGCGGCGGTGATCGCGCTCGACGGCAACCCTGTGCCGCAACGCTTTGCACCCGACGCCCTGCAGCTTGGTCCCGGCCAGCGGCTGGAATTCGCCATCCGCATGCCGGACGAGGAGGGGGCGATCGTCAGCCTGCGCGACGCCAGGGGGACCAAGCCAAAGATCTTGGCGACGTTGCGCGCGGTTGGAAAGTCTCTCAAGCGCGACATGCGCGATCTTGGGCCGCTGGAGGTCAATCCGGTGGCCGAGGTGGATGTCGCCGACGCCAAGCATGTTTCGTTGGCGCTCAGCGCCACGGCGGAGAACCTGCCCATCGACGGCATCTGCGGCTCGCTCGGCTACAGCTTCTGGGCGATCAACAAGGTGCCGTGGTCGGGCGATACGCCCGATCCGACAGCGCCCCTGGCGGAACTGAAGCTCGGCAAGAACTATGTCATCGACATGGAGAATCTCACGCCGCATTCGCACCCCATCCATCTGCACGGCATGAGCTTCAAGGTGCTGTCGTCCTCGACGCGGCAAGTCCAGCCGTTCGTCTCCGACACCTACCTCATCCAGCCGAACGAGAAGGTTCAGTTGGGCCTCGTCGCCGACAACCCCGGCGACTGGCTGCTCCACTGCCACATCATCGAGCACCAGAAGACGGGCATGACGAGCTACTTCCGGGTGGTGTGAAGATGGCCGGGCATGAGTCTTGCCGCGCTCTGAAGTTTTCGTGAGCGCCGTCCGGTTGACTCGATCCTCTGGTTACCTAGCTGTGCAGGAGGGCGTCAGGGGCGCACGAAATCCGACAGCAGGCATGACATCTTTCCGTATTCGAAAGCTCGCCCTTCTTCTGCCCGCGGGCATCTCAATCCTGTCTTCCTGTGTCGTCCCCGACGATACGTCGCGGGTTGCGAAAGAGGACGTCACCACCGCCGCAGCCCGCAAGGAACTGGTCGGTCTCAGCGAGGCCGACATTCGCATGTGCGCCGGCTTTCCGACCGCGACGGCCGATGCAGGACCCTCCGGCCAGATCTGGACCTATCAGCGCAGCGTGCAGCGCGGCAATCTCAACATCGCGGTCCCGACCTTGGCCGTGGGCGCGATCCCGGCAGTTGGAGGGTCGCTCAACGTCTCGCCCGGAGGTTACTGCAACACGCAGATCCGCATGCTCAACGGCCACGTCGCCGAGGTGGCCTATGCCGGTGACAACAACCTGCCGAACAGCCGTGATGCACTCTGCGTCAGCACGGTGGACGCCTGCGTGGCCTATGCGCGCCAACACCGTTACAAGACTCCGGCGGTCTCCAGGTGAGTGGGAACAGCCGAAGCCAAGCGGGAGCGCCCATTTCTTGCCGGCCGTTGCCGCCAGGAAACATGATCTAACGCTCATATGTGCGGCGGAAAATCAAAGTGATCGCCGGCCGCCCCAAATCGTCCCCAATCCGGCGGTTCTTCCGACCCAACCTGGAAACGATGGAGAGGTCGATGAAGTTGTCCGTTCTTGCCCTTGCCGGGGCCATGCTCGCGCCGACGTTTGCGGTGCAGGCGGCGCCAATGATCGCGGTGCCGGAGGACAGAGGCGGTCTGGTTCAAGAGGCGCATGTGACATGCGCCTACCTGACCGAGGACGGCTACTGCGTGCGGCCGCACAAGAAGCACAATTATTGGAAGCCCAAGCACCACTACCGGCAGATCTATCGCACCTATGAGCCGCAACCGGACGAGTATTACTGGCGCTACCAGCGTCCGCGGCCGGTCATCCGAGTCGTTCCCAACTATCCGCGAGAGGATGAAGACAATTGGGATGATTGGGACAATTGAGGCTCTCTGAGGCCGAAAAGCTGTCCTGCGTTTTGCAGGACGCTCGTAGGCCTCGCGGGCTGTAACCGATCGGCGGATGCATGGCCGGACAGTCGTCCATGCATCCGCAACCCGCGTTTCTCGCCTACCAGCCGAACAGCAGGGCAGCGCCGCTCTGCCCGTCGCCGGCCTGCGCGACGTTGGCGTCGGTGTTTCTACCGAACTGGAAAATGCCGTAGGATTTGTCGTTGCCGTCCTGCCGCAAGGTAGCGGAATGTCCGCTGCCCTCCTGTCGAATTATGCCGAGGTTGCCGGCACCATCCTGACCCACGCCGGCGCGGTTGTTCCGCCCGAACTGCCTGATGTGGGCACCGCTGCGCAGCCCGTCGTAGAGCGAATAGGCGCGCAGGCCGAGATCGAGCGTCCGCGCATCGCGGGTCGTCCGTGGCGAGTAGTAGAACCCGATCGAACCGCCCGCCATTGCCGGAGCGGAAGCAAGGGGCAGGCCGATGGCCGCGGCGAGCGCGGTGGCTTGGATGAGCTTTGCAATCTGGCGGTTCATGATGCCTCTCCTTGTGGCTTCGATCGTTTGATGAGCCACAGTCGCACAACGAAGCTGAACGGTGACGGAAGGCTGCGTTCAGCAGCCGTTCAAGACCTGGAGCGGCGTGGCCTTCGGCAGGGTCACCGACGGTCCAAGCATCTTTTGCGGAACTCAGGACGGAAAGACGTCACTCGCTTCCCGCTCCGGCTTGGTGCAAATGGCGGAAGGCTCCAGTCGCCCGGAGCCTCCTTTCGATCTGCGAAGAAAGCGACGCTCAAGTTGCGCCAGGCACCTGCTTGACGCAGCTGACGCTCGTCCCGCCAGCGGTCACTTTCAGCTTGACCTCGTAGGCGGCGCCATTCGCTCCCAGGCTTATCCGGCCGAGCGAGGCGGAATTGCCCGCACGGGCTTCGAAGGCGCCGCCCTGCCGGATGTTGGCGGAGCCGGACGTGCCGCCGCCGGAGACGCTGACCGTGTAGGTGCCGCTGATGCTCCTGTCGGCATAAGCCAGGGGTTCCAGGAGGATGGCGTCGCCTTGGAGCGTGTCTCGTATCTCGCATCGCAGCGGCCCGGAATTCGCGTCATCCTTGCCGGTCATCGCGCCGGCTGCGCCGGCGGCGATCGCGACTAGAAGCGTGGCCGATGCCACTGCCTTTCGCTTGTCCAATTTGGTCATGGATGATCTCCTCGCCATGTCGGGATGGTGGCCGGCAATCGCATTGCCGGCCATCGTGGCTCAGGGGCAGTCCTGGACGAAGGCGGCGACGTTGCCGCTGCCACCCTGGCTGACGTCGGCGTTGCACCCGTGGCCAACCTGGACGCCGGCGGCGATGTTGCCGTTGCCGTCCTGGGTCAGGATCGCGGTGTGGTTCGAGCCGAACTGGGCGATGCCCGCGGCGTTCCGGCTGCCGTACTGATAGGTCGCGCCGTAGTTGTTGACGCCCTGCTGCCCGATCACCGACCGGTTGCGATGACCATATTGCTGGCCGATGGCGGTGTTGAAGCGGCCATCCTGGTAGACGTGTATGCGGTTGCGGTAGCCGTGCTGGGCGCCGCCGGCGGAATTGCGCCAGCCATATTGTTCGATGTTGACGTCGTTGGCCATGGCGGGCGCAACAGCGGTGAACCCGACGACGGCGGCAAAGGCTGCTGCGATGATCGATATGCGGGTCATGAGACTTCTCCTTCGATGCGGCAGAGGACCGCGGGTTGAACGGCCCCTTTGTAGGGGGTTGGCCCGGAACGGAGGCTGAAGGCTCCATTCAGCGAAAATTCATGACGGTTCGTTCGGACGCTTCAGAGACCGGAGACATACCGGCCGGGGAACCTTCGGGATCGACCGCGTGGAAGCGGCTGTTGTGGGGACTGCATTCCGCCAGCACTTGATTTCAACGTGCTTCGGCGGCGTGGCCTGACGCTGGCGACGTACTTCGAGCATGTCGACGAAGCGGATTTGCCGGCGCTTCGCAGGGGCTGCAGCCAAGGGCGAATGGCACGTCCACCATGGACATGCTCAGGCCATAGCAGCGGCCCGTAAGAACGGAACTGCCTACAGCGACTCACCAGAACCAGGTTGTGGGCTTGCTCGCATCATGTGCCGCCGTGTACACGATCCCAAGGATTGGGGAGGATAGAATGGTATTGGTACCGGCCTATAGCCAGATGTTGTGGCCTGCGGTCGTCGCGCTCAAAGAGCTTGGCGGGTCCGCGACTAACGACGAACTGCTCACGAAAGTAATCGAGGTAATGCATCTCTCGGCTGAGGTGCAAAACGTTCCGCACACAGACGGACGACAGTCCAAGGTCGGCTACAATCTTCACTGGGCCAAGACCTACCTCAAGAAGGCAGGGTACGTAGACAACAGCGTGCGTGGGGTATGGGCGCTAACCGACGCAGGAGAGAACGTCTCGGAGGCGGTAGTAGCTCAGGTTCCCTCTCTTGTCAGAAAGATGGACGCCGACGCGAGGAAAGCTGCACCCGTGAGCAGCGAAGAACCCGCTGCGGACGCGCTCGACATAAACTGGAAAGATCAACTGCTAGAATGCCTCAGGAAGATCCAGCCGGACGCCTTCGAGAGACTGTCGCAGCGCCTGTTGCGTGAGGCTGGCTTTATCAAGGTGGAGGTGACAGGCCGAGCTGGGGACGGCGGCATCGACGGCATTGGGGTCTTGAGATTGAATCTCCTTTCCTTCCAGGTCCTGTTCCAATGCAAGCGCTACAGCGGTTCGGTAGGACCAAGCACGATCCGTGACTTCCGTGGCGCAATGGTGGGGCGGAGCGACAAGGGACTGTTGATTACCACCGGCACCTTTACTGCCGAGGCGAAGAAGGAGGCCACGCGCGACGGGGCTCCTGCGATCGAGTTGATTGACGGCGAACAGCTATGCGATCTCCTCAAGCAGCTAAGGCTTGGGGTTTCGACGGAGATGGTTGAGAAGGTTCTGGTTGATCCCAGTTGGTTCAGCAAGGTGTGAAGGCGCGGATTGTCGGCCACATCGCGGATCACAACGCAGGCCCAATACCCTGAAACAGGGAATAAAGCGTGGGGAATAGCCGCGGGGAAACGTCTTCCGACCATTTCCGCTAACGTTGTTTTAATAGGAGATTTCTGAGTTTGTAATCCGCTGGTGGAGCTGAGGGGGATCGAACCCCTGACCTCATCATTGCGAACGATGCGCTCTCCCAGCTGAGCTACAGCCCCGTTCCAGCGGATCGGCTTGTATCGGTCGCGGCGGTTTGATGTCAAGGCGAAACGGTTGCCCCGACGCGATGCGCCGTGGTTGGCGGGCCTTGCCGGTTCGCCAAGCAATGGCTACATGTCGGCGACAATTCGGAGACCGGCATGATCGCCCTCATTCAAACCATCGTCATGGCGCTCGACCTCTATTGGTGGGTCATCATCGCCTCGGCGATCTTTTCCTGGCTCTATGCCTTCAATGTCGTCAACTCGCGCAATCAGTTCGTCGACACCATCGCCAACATGCTCTACCGGCTGACCGAGCCGGCGCTCAGGCCAATTCGCCGCTTCATGCCCGATCTCGGCGGCATCGACATCTCGCCGATCATCCTTCTTCTGATCATCTTCTTCATCCGGCAGTTCCTGCTCACGACCGTGCTGTCGCTGGTCGTCTGAGGACCGGTCGGTCGATGAGCACGCCGTTTCGCCCGCGCGGGGATGGCATCGACCTTCACGTGCGGCTGACGCCGAAGGCGGCGCTCGACCGGATCGACGGCGTCGAAACGACCGCCGACGGGCGCAGCCATCTCAAGGCCCGCGTGCGGGCCGTGCCGGAGAACGGGGCGGCCAATGCGGCGCTGGAGCGGTTGGTGGCCAAGGCGCTCGGCGTGCCGGGGTCGTCGGTTTCGGTGGTTGCGGGCGGCACGTCGCGGTTGAAGACGGTACGGATACTGGGTGATGCGGCGGCGCTGGCGAAAAGCGTCGAGGCGCTGATCGGCACCTGAGACCGGATAAATATCGCCAGTTGGCGGCGCTACGGGTTCGAGATCGAGCAGGCCGAGCCACCTTGCTCACCGCAGACAAAGCAAGACCGCTCAATCGCCCAGCGGCAGCTTCGGATCGTCGACCTTCAGAGTGTTCACGCTCTGCTTGATGCGGCGCAGGTTCTCCAGCACCTTCGGTCCGCGCGATTCCGCCACCGTGGTGGCGATCATGTCGACGATGGCGAGCAGCGCGTAGCGCGACGAGGTCGGCTTGTAGATGTTGCCGTCCTCGAAAGGCTGCAGGTAGATCACCGTGTCGGCGACCTTGGCCAAGGCGGAATCCGGCGCGGTGACGGCGACGGTGGCGGCGCCATATTGCTGCGCGACCTCGACCGCCTCGATCACCGAGCGCGCATAGCCGGAGACCGAGAAGGCGACCAGCGTCGTCTCCGGCGTCGCGACCGCGGCATACATGCGTTGCAGCTGGCCGTCGATCTGGGCGAGCGCCGACAGTCCCAGCCGGAACAGACGGTTCTGCATTTCGGTCGCCATCATCGAGGAAATGCCGCCGGAGCCGATGCAAAGCACGTTGCCGGAGCCGGCGATGCGGGCGGCCACGGCCATCAGCGTCGTCATGTCGAGGTTCTCGCTGGCGCGCTGGATCGCGGCGATCGCCGCTTCGGTGATCGCGGAGGCGACGCGCTGCTCGCGCGCGTCGCGGCTCAGCGGCTCCGGCGACAGATACTGGCCGCCGATGGCGATCGCCTGCGCCAGATAGAATTTGAAGTCGCGCAGGCCCTCGCAGCCGAGATTGCGGCAGAACCGGGTGACCGTCGGTTCGCTCACGCCGACGCGCGCGGCGATTTCCGAGATCGCCGCCTTGGAGGCGAAATCGAGATCGGAAAGCACCAAGCTCGCCAGGCGGCGGTCCGACTTGGTGCCGTCCTGCGAGATCAATTGCAGGCGTGTGATGATGTCGGCGGGGGTCTTCATCTTGCCATCGTCATGTCTTCATTACAGCGGCAGGCCCGTCGCCTTGTCGAAGAGATGGATGTTACGCGGGTCGACGCTCACCGGCAGTCTGTCGCCGGGCTTCACCTGCAACCGGTCGCGGAACACGGCGCGCACCGTGTCGTCACCGACCGAGCCATAGACATGGGTTTCCGAGCCGGTCGGCTCGACGACGTCGACGTCGATCGTGACGGCGTCTTCGGTGGCGCCGATGACGAAATGCTCGGGGCGGATGCCGGCCTCGACCGTGTCGCTGCCGGATGCTGCCTTGCCGGCAAGCGCCAACCGGCCGCCGCCTCTGGTCTCGAACCAGGACTTGCTGTCGGCGGTCTTCAGCGCGCCGGAAACAAAGCTCATCGAAGGTGAGCCGATGAAGCCGGCGACGAACTTGTTAGCCGGCTTATCATAGAGCTCGAGCGGCTGCCCGACCTGCTGGATGCGGCCGCGGTCCATCACCACGATGCGGTCGGCCATGGTCATGGCCTCGATCTGGTCGTGGGTGACATAGACGATGGTCGATTTCAGCCGCTGATGCAGCGCCTTGATCTCGGTGCGCATCTGCACGCGCAACTGCGCGTCGAGGTTGGAGAGCGGCTCGTCGAACAGGAAGACGGAGGGCTCGCGCACGATGGCGCGGCCCATGGCGACGCGCTGGCGCTGGCCGCCCGACAACTGCCTCGGATAACGGTCGAGATAGGAAAAGAGGTTCAGCACCCCGGAGGCTTTCTTGACCTTGTCGTCGATCGCTGCGCGGCTTTCACCCCGGATTTTAGGCCCGAAACCGATATTGTCGGCCGCCTTCAGATGCGGGAACAACGCGTAGGACTGGAACACCATGGCGATGTTGCGCTTCTGCGGCGGCAGGTCGTTGGCGCGCATGCCGCCGATCACGAGATCGCCCGAGGTGATCGTCTCCAGCCCGGCCAGCATGCGCAGCAGCGTGGACTTACCGCAGCCGGACGGTCCGACCAGCACGACGAACTCGCCGCTCTTGATCTCCAGGTTGATGTCCTCGAGGATTTTGTGCTGGCCGAAGGATTTCGACAGGTTGCGAAACTGGACGTCGGTCATCGTCACGCTCCCAAAATATCGTCGATGAAAGGCAGGTAGCCGGCTGTCAGTCCGGCGTCCACCGGCACCACCGCGCCAGTTATGCCGGATGCGCGGTCGGAGGCGAGGAAAGCCACGGCCTCCGCCACCTCCGACGCGTTGACGATGCGGCCGAGCGGATAGAGCCGTTTCAGCCGGCCGAGGATATCGGGGTCCTTGGCCAGGCGATGGTCCCAGGCGGCGGTGCGGATCGAGCCCGGGCAGACGACATTGGCGCGAACGCCGCTGCGGCCAAGCTCGACGGCGATCGACTTGGCATAGGCGTTGATGCCGGCCTTGGCCGCGGCGTAGGCGGGGTTGCCGAAATGCGAAATCGCGTTGACCGAGGAGATGAAGACGACGTTGCCCGAACCGCGCCCGGCCATCGCCTTGATCAGCGGATCGGCGAAAGTCATCACGCCTGTCAAATTGAGATCGAGCTCCTGCTCTATTCTGTCGGCCGTCAGCGCATCAATCGTCTCGGCACGCGTCCAGCCGGCATTGTTGATCAGGATGTCCGGCACACCGTCGCTGTCGAGCAGCGCCGGGATCGCCAGCTCGATCGAGGCGCGGTCGAGCAGGTCGAAGACGTGGCGCGAGGCGATATGCGAGTTGGCGAGCGCTTCGGCCGACTGGTCGCAGCCAACGATGCGGGCGCCACGTTCGGCCATCAGCGCCACGATCGCCGAGCCGAGGCCGCCGCCGGCGCCGGTAACGACAACGGTCTTGCCCTCGAAATCGGCCTTCGACACCACGATACGCGCTCCTCCGTCACGTCAAACAGCGCTGGAACGCTATCCAATGAAATGTAATTAAGCAACATGATAAACCGCTTGCATCGGCGAGAACGGCAGATAATGTAGGAAAGTCACATAAATCCTGAGCCCATCAGGGCCAGGCGCGAATGCGCATCAATGGGAGAAATCAAGATGAGCCTTGCGAAATGGACTGTCGGCCTGTTGGCCGGAATGAGCATGCTGGCGCTGGCAGCACCCGCCGATGCGGGCGAGGTGCGCGTGACCGTCGCCGAATACAGCGCCAAGACCGGCCCCTATTTCGAAGCGGTGAAGAAGGAATTCGAGGCGGCCAATCCCGGCATCACCATCAAGTATGAAGTGGTGCCGTGGGATGTGCTTCTGCAAAAACTCACAACCGATATCACCGCCGGCACCAATGCCGATCTGTCGATCATCGGCACGCGCTGGCTGATCGACTTCGTGCAGCAGGATGTCGCCGAGCCGCTCGACGGCTACATCAAGCCCGAGTTCAAGGACCGCTTCATCGACACCTTCCTGCAGCCCTCGATCATGAACGGCCATACCTACGGCCTGCCGATCGCCGCCTCGGCGCGCGCCATGTACTACAACAAGGAGCTGTTCGAGAAGGCCGGCATCGCCAAGCCGCCAGCGACCTGGACCGAGCTGCAGGAGGACGCACGCAAGATCAAGGCGGTCGGCGCCTTCGGCTTCGGCCTGCAGGGCAAGGAGATCGAGACCGACGTCTATTACTACTACGCGATGTGGTCGCAGGGCACCGAGATCCTCAACAAGGACGGCACGTCCGGTTTGAGCACGCCGGGCGCGCTCGAGGCCGCCAAGCTCTACAAGTCGATGATAGATGAGGGCCTGACCGAGCCGGGCGTGACCTCCAACAACCGCGAGGACGTGCAGAACCTGTTCAAGCAGGGCAAGGTCGGCATGATGATCACCGCACCCTTCCTGTCCAACCAGATCAAGGAAGAAGCGCCGAGCCTGAAATATGGCGTCGCCGCCATTCCGGCCGGTCCGACCGGCGCGCGCGGCACCTATGGCGTCACCGATTCCATCATCATGTTCAAGAACTCCAAGAACAAGGACGAAGCCTGGAAGCTGCTCGACTTCCTGTTCACCAAGGAGCAGCGCGCCAAGTTCACGCAGGGCGAAGGGTTCCTGCCAGTGAACAAGGAAGAGGCGAAGATGGACTATTACGTCAACAACGCCGATCTCGCCGCCTTCACCGCGCTGCTGCCCGACGCGCGCTTCGCGCCGGTCATTCCGGGCTGGGAGGAGATCGCCCAGATCACCTCGGACGCCATGCAGAAGATCTATCTCGGCAGCGCCGAGCCGGAGGCTGCCCTCAAGGAAGCGGCGGCCAAGGCCAATGGCGTGCTGAAGAAATAGGGCGTATCTCCCTGCGCCCGTGGCGCGCCCCACCCCGTCGGGGCGCGCCACACTTTTAGAAGAAGCAGTAGCGGCCTCCGCATGCAATGGTGAAGACCCAGGGCATCGCTTCGGACAAAGGACAAATCGTCGATGTCGGCGCTGCCCCTCACCTGCCTGCCGGCATCCTCTCCCCGTATAGTGACGGGGAGAAAGAGGCTGGCCACAACGCTGGCGCATTTCCTGCCACGTTGGCGATTGGCGAAACCGGTGGTGAAAGCGTCCCTCTCCCCGTCACTATACGGGGAGAGGATGCCGGCAGGCAGGTGAGGGGCAGCGCAAACGCTGGCGAGGAATTCAAATCCTGAAGCAATCGCCTGGGAAGAACGAGAGCCAAGCTGGCATGCCAGCGAAATTCAAATGCGGGGACGTGCCTTGAGCACCAATGCCACTGCTGTCTACCCGCAACACGGTACAAACCAGCTGATGCAAAGCCGTATCCTGCCCTATCTGCTGACGCTCCCCAGCCTGCTGTTGGCGGCGGTGGTGATCTTCTGGCCGGTTTGGGATCTGGTGCAGATCTCGACGCATGACGTGAATCGCTTCGGCCAGCTGCGCGACTTCAGCGGCCTGGCCAATTTCTGGGCGCTCGCCGCCGATCCCGACTTCGTCGCAGCGCTTTGGCGCACGGGGCTATGGACCGTGCTGGTGGTCGGCGGCGCGCTGCTCTTGTCGATCCCGGTGGCAATCATCCTCAATACGGACTTCTACGGCCGCGGGCTGGCGCGCGTCATCATCATGCTGCCCTGGGCGGTATCGCTCACCATGACGGCGGTGGTCTGGCGCTGGGCGCTCAACGGCGAAAGCGGCATGCTGAATTCGGCGCTGATGAAGCTCGGCCTGATCAGCCAGAACATCCAGTGGCTGGCGAGCGCCGAGACGGCTTTCCCGATGCAGGTGCTGATCGGCATCCTGGTGACGGTGCCGTTCACCACCACGATCTTCCTCGGCGGCCTGTCGTCCATCCCCGACGATCTCTATGAGGCGGCGGCGCTCGAGGGCGCAACATCCTTTCAGCAGTTTCGCGAGATCACCTTTCCGCTCCTAAAGCCGTTCATCAACATCGCGATCGTCCTCAACACGATCTACGTCTTCAACTCCTTCCCGATCATCTGGGTGATGACGCAAGGCGGGCCGGCGAACTCGACCGACATACTGGTCACGCATCTCTACAAGCTCGCCTTCCGTATCGGCAAACTGGGCGAGGCCTCGGCGGTTTCGCTGGTGATGTTCGTGATTTTGCTCATATTCACCATGATCTATGTACGCCTCGCCATGCGGGAGCAGCGCGCATGAGGAACGGCAAGCTGAGACGCTCGATCATCGCCTGGCTGCTGCTTGCGCCCCTGATCGTGGTGACGATCTTTCCCTTCGCGGTGATGTTCCTCACCGCGGTCAAGCCACGGCCGGAAGTGCTCTCGCCCACCTGGTGGCCGAGTGAGTTCCACTGGTCGAACTTCGCCGACATGTGGGTGGCGACCGGCTTCGGCCAGGCGCTCGTCAACTCGCTTTATGTCTCGGCGCTGGCCACGGTCGGCGCCATCCTGATCTCGGTGCCGGCGGCCTACGCCATGTCGCGCTTCCGCTTTGCCGGCTATGGCGTCTTCCGCCAGTTCCTGCTGATCTCGCAGATGATCTCGCCGATCGTGCTGGTGCTCGGCCTGTTCCGGCTGATGGCGGCCTGGGGACTGGTCGAGAGCACGACGGCGCTGGGCTCTATCTACATGGCCTTCAACGTCGCCTTCACGGTGTGGATGCTGCAGAGCTATTTCGACACCATCCCGCGCGACCTCGAGGAGGCGGCCTGGATGGAGGGCGCCGGACGATGGCTGACGCTGCGAAAAGTGTTCCTGCCGCTCTGCCTGCCGGCGATCGCGGTCACCGCCATCTTCACCTTCATCAATGCCTGGAACGAGTTCGTGGTGGCGCTCACCATGCTGCGCAGCCAGGAAAGCTACACGCTGCCGATCCAGGTTTTCTCGCTGGTTGCCGGCCGCTATACGATCGAATGGCACCATGTCATGGCGGCCACGCTGCTCGCGACCTTGCCGGTGGCGATCCTATTCATCTGGCTGCAGCGCTACCTCGTCCGAGGCCTCGCGCTCGGGGCCGTCAAATAGCAATCCTAGCAATTCCAGGAAAAGTGCGCAGCGGTTTTCCGTTCGGAATTGCTAAAAACGAAGAGTCCTTACGGAGTTTTGATGCGCATCTTCACCGCCTCGCTGGCGACGGAAACCAACACCTTCTCGCCGGTGCCGACCGACCGGGCTTCGTTCGAAATGGCCTTCTATGCCGGTCCCGGCAAGCATCCGGAGACGCCGACGCTCTGCTCCTCGCCGATCGTGGCGCTGCGCAAGCGCGCGGCCAAGGAGAGGCTGACCGTCATCGAAGGCACCGCCACCTGGGCGGAGCCGGGTGGCCTGGTGCAGCGGCAGACCTATGAGGCGCTGCGCGACGAAATCCTCGATCAGCTCAAATCCGCCCTGCCGGTCGATGCCGTGATCCTCGGCCTGCATGGCGCGATGGTCGCGCAAGGCTATGACGACTGCGAAGGCGATCTGCTGGAGCGCGTGCGCGCCATCGTCGGGCCGAAGGTGGTGATCGCCTCGGAATTCGATCCGCACAGCCATCTGACGCCGAAGCGCGTCGCGGCTTGCGATGTCATGGCCTATTTCCTCGAATTCCCGCACACCGATTTCTACGAACGCGGCGAGCATGTCGTCGAGCTCGGCCTGGCGGCGGCGCGCGGCGAGATCAAGCCGGTGATCTCCACCTTCGACTGCCGCATGATCCAGGTGCTGCCGACGAGCCGCGAGCCGATGCGTTCGTTTGTCGACAAAATCAAAGCGCTGCACGGCAAGGACGGCGTGCTGTCGGTTTCGGTGGTCCACGGTTTCATGGCCGCCGACGTACCGGAGATGGGCACGCGCATCCTGGTCATCACCGATAACGACATGGCAAAGGGCGATCAGCTCGCCGAGACGCTGGGGCGCGAGCTCTATGCGCTCCGCGAGAAGACGGCGATGACGATGCTTTCCGCGTCCGCCGGCATCGAGCGGGCGCTTGCCGTGCGCGCGGAGCGCCAAGACAAGCCGGCGGTGATCGCCGACATCTGGGACAATCCGGGCGGCGGCGTGCCGGGCGACGGCACCATCGTGCTGCGCGAGCTGTTGGCGCGCGGCGTCGGCAAGGTCGGCGTCGCGACCATCTGGGATCCGATCGCGGTGACGTTCTGCCAGGCAGCGGGTGAGGGCGCCGTCATCGACCTGCGCTTCGGCGGCAAGGCCGGCCCCCAGGCCGGCGAGCCGATCGATGCGCGCGTCACGGTGCTGAAGGCGGTCGGCGAAGGCTGGCAGAGTTTCGGGCCGAGCCGGGTGACTTTAGGGCCGGCTGCCGTGGTACGCATCGAAGGCACCGAGGTCGACGTCATCCTCAACACCAACCGTACCCAGACCTTCGAGCCGGACATTTTTTCCAACATCGGCGTCGATCCGCTCAGCAAAGACATCCTGCTGGTCAAGTCGACCAACCATTTCTACGCTGGCTTCGCGCCGATCGCCGCCGAGGTCATCTATGTCGCCGCGCCGAGTTCTTATCCGAGCAATCCGGCGGTGACGGATTACAGGAAGCTCAAGCGGCCGATCTGGCCGAGGGTGGCTGATCCGTGGAAGGCTCCCCCTTCTCCCCCTGTGGGAGAAGGTGTCGCCGAAGGCGACGGATGAGGGGTGTTCCAGCGGAGTGAGACGCCGGCGTTCCCTGGAGCACCCCTCATCCGTCTCGGCGCTGCGCGCCGATCCACCTTCTCCCACAGGGGGAGGAGGGAAAAGGGCGCTACACCAATCCTCTTTTCACCATCATCGCTTCCGGCGACGGCATCTTGCCGCGAAAAGCCGTGTAGAGCTCTTCCGGATCCGTGGAGCCGCCGGCGGCGTAGATGTTCTTCTTCAGCCGTTCGGCCAGCTCCGGATTGAAGGGATCGCCCGTTTCCTCGAATGCCGAGAAGGCGTCGGCGTCGAGTACCTCCGACCACATGTAGGAATAATAGCCGGCTGAGTATCCGTCGCCGGCGAAGACATGGCCGAAATGCGGAGTGCGGTGGCGCATGGCGATGGTATCGGGCATATGCAGCTTCTCGAGCGTTTCGGCTTCGAAACGAAGCGGCTCGCCCGGCGCGTCCGACCGCGCGTGATAGGCCATGTCGATCAGCGCCGAGGCGGTGAACTCGACGGTGGCGAAGCCGGCGCCGAAGGTGCGGGCGGCGAGCATCTTGTCGAGCAGGTCCTTCGGCATCGGCTTGCCGGTCTTGACGTGCAGCGCGTGCTTTTCCAGCACCGCCGGCACTGTCAGCCAGTGCTCATAGAGCTGCGAAGGCAATTCGACGAAGTCGCGGCTGACCGAAGTGCCCGAGACCGACGGCCAGGTGACGTCGGTCAGCATGCCATGCAGCGCGTGGCCGAATTCGTGGAACAGCGTCTTCGCCTCATCGACCGACAGCAGCGCCTGCTCGCCGGCCGGCGGCTTGGCGAAATTCATGATGTTGTAGATGACGGGCTTGGCGCCCGACCCAAGCTTGTAGCCGGACTTCAGCGCGCTCATCCAGGCGCCGGAGCGCTTTGACGGCCGTGCGAAATAGTCGGCGAGGAAGAGGCCGCGCTCGCTGCCGTCGGCGTTCTTGACCACGAAAACGCGAGCGTCGGGATGCCAGGCGGCGATGCCCTTCTTTTCCTCGAAGCTGATGCCGAACAGCTTTGTGGCGACGTCGAAGCAGGCGTCGATGACACGATCGAGCTGCAGATAAGGTTTCAGCTCCGCCTCGTCGAAGGCAAATTTCTCGGCGCGCAGCTTTTCCTGGTAGAAGCGCCAATCCCAGGCGGCGAATTTCTCGTTGCTGCCGGCTTCGGCCGCCAGGCGCTCGAGCTCCTTCTGGTCGGCGGCCGCCTTCTCCAGCGCCTTTTCCCAAACCGGATCGAGCAGATCATGCACGGCCTTCGGAGTCTTCGCCATGGTGTCGTCGAGCTTCAGCGCGGCGTAGGATTCGTAGCCAAGCAGCTTCGCCTTTTCGGCGCGCAGCTTCAGCATGTCGCGCACCACGTCCGAGTTGTCGCTGGCGCCGCCATTCTGGCCGCGCATGATGAAGGCGCGGTAGGCTGCCTCGCGCAGGTCGCGACGCTCGGAGAAGGTCGAGAACGGCTCGTAGATCGAGCGCGACAGCGTCACCGCATAGCGGCCCTTCTGCCCGCGCATCTCGGCCGCCTCAGCCATTGCGCTCCTCAAAAAATCCGGCAGGCCGGTGAGGTCCGCCTCGTCGAGGTACAGCGCCCAGTCGCGCTCGTCGGCCAGCACGTTCTGCCCGAATTTGGTGCCGAGCGAGGAGAGTTCTTCGTTGATCGCCGCGAGCCGCTTCTTGCCATCCGCGTCCAGTTTCGCGCCCGACCGGACAAAGCCTTTCCAGGTCTTTTCCAGCACACGCAGCGTCTCGGGATCGAGCCCCAGACTGTCGCGGCGTTGGTAGAGGTCGTCGATGCGGGCGAACAATTTTTCGTTCATCGAGATCGCTGAGAAATGCCGCGACATCTTTGGCGAGATGTCGCGCTCCATCGCCTGGATGGTGTCGTTGGTGTGGGCGCCGGCGCGGCACCAGAAGATCGACGAGACATGGTCGAGCGGCTCGCCGGCGAGCTCGAGCGCTGCCAGCGTGTTTTCGACGGTCGGCGTCTCGCCGTTGCCGGCGATGGCGTCGATCTGCGCCTGATGCGCCTGCAGCGCCGCGTCGAAGACCGGGCCGAAATCGTTGTCGCCGATGCGGGAGAAATCCGGCAGGCCGAGCGGGCCTTGCCAAAAGGTCAGCGGATGGGCGGCGAGGTCGACGGTCTTTGCAGATGACATGAGCGATTCCGGTGGGCTGGATGAGGCGGGATGCCACGGATGTAGGGCGATGCCGCGCATCGCGCAACTCGGGTAGCCCCGGGATTCGCCTTAGGACTTTCGAGGGGTAAGGGATTCGCCGTTTCCTTGAAACGGTGAAACGCGCTGGTTCATCGCAAACGCTGGAGATTGGCTGAAGCCTCTCAACCTCGTCATCCACGGGCGGAGCGGGAGCGAAGCGGACGCGGAGACCCGAGGATCCATTCCGTGACTTTAGCCGAGGAATGCAGCGCAGCAGAATTCTGCGCCGTGGCAACGCCTCGACGTCACGGAATGGATCCTATGGTCTGCGCGCGTCGCTTCGCTCCTTGCTCCGCCATAGGATGACGATCGCGATGAGCGTTTCGGCCAATCGCCAAGGCATCTGCCAACGCAAACACTAATAGGCGCTACAGTCCTGCGCGACCGCCGTTTGGGTGCTGGCGGTGATGCGCCCGGCGACGACGGTGAAGGTTTCGCGCATCAACGTGTCGTTCTCGGGGAAGTCGTAGCAGGCAAGCACCGTCGTCTCACCGTTCTCGCTTTTCTCGATGCGGTGGCGGATCGCGGCGCCCGCGACCGCGTCCTGCCATTGATCGATCGAGTCGATGAATTCCTGCTTGTCCTGGAAGACGCCAAGGTCCTCGAGCGTCATGCGCGCGTCGTCGGCAAGCAGGGCCGACAATTCGGTGCGGTCGGCCGCCAGCAGCGCCGAATACCAGCGATCGATGATCGCGCCGTCGTCGGCGCGAGCGGCAAGGAGCGAGAACAGCAGCGCGACGGCGGCAAGGAGGGCGTGGCGAAAATGACGACGCATCCTCCGCCTCACTCCATTTCCAGCCGTTCGAAATCGCCGGTCTCCCTGTTCATCACCCAGAGCTCGCCGGTCGAGATGTCAAACCATGCGCCATGCAGGGTGAGCCTGCCCTTGCCCTCGAGGATCGAGACGCAGGGAAAGGTCCTGAGATTGGCGATCGAATAGCGGATCGAGATGCGCTCCAGCGCGGTCTGCCGCTCCGTCGCGGTCATCAGCGTGCTTGCGGCCACGGTTTCGGCCGCCGGCGCGATCAGGCTCATCCATTTGCCGATGAAATCGCCGGGCGAGAGCGGCGCCGAGTTGGTGTCGAGCGCGGCGCGGATGCCGCCGCAGCGGCCATGCCCCATCACCACGATGTTCTTCACCTTCAGGCTCTGCACGGCGAATTCGAGCGCGGCCGAGGTCGAATGGTACTCGCCGTCCGGCTCATAGGGCGGCACCAGATTGCCGACATTGCGCAGCACGAAGAGCTCGCCGGGCCCGGCATCGAAGATCGCTTCCGGCGCCGAGCGCGAATCGCAGCAGGCGACGATCATCGTCTCGGGCGTCTGGCCGTCGCGGGCCAGCGAGCGATAGCGGTCGCTTTCGGCGGGATAGCGGCCGCTCATGAAGTTGCGGTAGCCGGTCAGCAGATGTTCGGGGAGGTGAGGCATGGGCAGCTAGAGCCTTTCCGGGGGGTTGGAGGCGGCAGCGCGTTGCGATCGGAAAAGGCTCTAACGGCAAAAGCCGGTCGCGAGCAATGCCGAAATGCGGATGGCAGCGTCGCAATCGCATGCCGCCAAAAAGCCAAGCGGCCGATTTTGTTCAAGCCCAGATGGCGACGGGTATGCCGAAGCGATCGGTCAGCGGCGGATCGGGGGAAGGTCGCGCCTCGCCGCCGGCGATCCGTCCCGCGATCAGCATCATGGCCGCCGCGTCGAGGAAGTCGTCGCTGGCGGCGCCTCGCGGCGGCGCCTGGTCAAGGAAGCTCTTTTCGTAGCCATGCCGGCAAAGCAGCGCCTTGCGCTCCTCCATGCCGGCCGGATTGACGGCGCCCTTGATCTTCTTGGGCAGCATCATCGCCGCGCCGCCGTTGAGCCGGCAGAAAGCCACTTCGGGATGCGATTCGAAGATGCGGCTGCGCAAATCCGGCCACGCGATCAGCAAGGCATCGATCTCGCGGATTTTGGCAAAGATGCCAAAGGCCTGGATGGAGACGCCGCGCGGCGGATCGGAGGTCGCCATCGCCACCTCGCTTGCCCGCCGGTGCGCGGCATACCAGGCCTCGACGGTGGTGAAGTCGGCGGTGTCGGCATAGAGCGCTGCGCGCGAGGGGATGGCAAAGACGCTCGACTGCCGAGCACCCAGCAGCGGCCGCACCAGCGCTTCCGGTCCGCGACCGCCGCGGCTGGAAAAGTCCGGCAGGCCGATCGGCATGTCGACGGCGATCGTGGCATCGGGCAAGGCGTCGAGCAGCAGCTGGAACGTCGGGAACACCGCGACCGATGGCGAAGCACCTTGCTCGCGATGGACGGCGATCCAGCCGGCCTTGCAGCCGTCGACCCCGGCCAGAGCGCCTGGCGTCATGCCCGCTTGTCCCGCCCGGGATGGAGGAGATGCCGAAGCTGCACCATGGCCATCGGATGCGACAGGCTCTGCGCGTCGGTCTCGAGCTGAAGCTCGTCGCCGCCGCGTTTGGCCGTGCGCGCCAGGATCTCGTAGACGGCGGCCGTGGTCGACTGCAGCGCCTTGACCGGCGGCTGGCCGGAAAGGATGCGGGCGAGATAGACGGCGGCCGTCAGATCGCCCAGACCGTTCGGCGGCTTCTCGATCACGCGGTGCTCGGCAAGCAGGGCCTGGCTGCCGTCGAGCAGGAAATTGCCGGTGCCGCCCGCCATCATCGAGGGCGCCGAGGTGACCAGCATGGTGGAAGGGCCGGCGTGAAGGGCAGCCGCCATCACCGACTTGATGTCGGACAGCGGCGCGCCGGCCATCCATTCGAGCTCATAGCGGTTGGGCGTTGCGATGTCGGCGATCGGCATCAGTCTGTCGCGCAGCGCCACCGCCGTCGGCTCCGGCACGTAGAGCCCGCCGGAATCGCCCATGACAGGATCGCAGACATAGAGGGCGCCGGGGGTTTTGGCCTTGATGGCGGCGACCAGCGAGGCGACGGCCTCGGCCTGGCCGGCCTCACCAAGATAGCCTGACAGCACCGCTCTCACCTCGCCCAGCCATGGCGCGCGCTCGAGATCGGCCATCAGCGCCTTGAACTGGTCGAGCGGCGGCACGATGCGGGTGGCGCGGCTGTGGCCAGGGTGCCAAGGAAGGATGACGGTCGGCACCGCCCAGACCGGAAAGCCCAGCGTTTCCAATGCAAAGACCGCGGCGCGGTTGCCGACCGAGCCGCGGGCGACATGACTGGAGATGACGATGACCGCGCGCGGCGCGTCGGTTTTTTCAGCATTCATGGAGTTTGATTCCTAGCCACCCCGCGTGGCGACATACACCAGCCAGGCCAACAGCCCAATGGCGATGATGAGGCCGAGCGTTCGGCCAATGCGGGTGCCCCAAACTTCGATCGGATCGGAACGGTCGGCGTCCGCCGCAGTCACGTGGTCGCGCGCGTCCTTCGCGGTGCGGGCGACGAACGACGCGCCGCCCGGCGTCGTCTCGCGCGCCACACGTTCGAGGATGCGGCGCGATTCCTTCTCGTCGTCCCGGCGCTCGGCCATGGCAAATGTCCTTTCCGGCCGGGACCTTAGCCTGTTCGGGCCCGTATTCACAGGGGGCCGCGGCCGAACCAGGCGACAGCATGACCCAAGTCATTTTCTTGCACGCAGATTGTGGTAATGCTTCGCATGCAACTTTGATCCGAGGGGACCAATCATGTTCGCCGAGCGCCTTTCCCTGCCCTCCGCTTTCCGCAATTTGCCGGCCTTGCTGATGATGGCTTTCGCGCTGCCGCTGCTTGCCGGCTGCGGCTACAACACCATCCCGACGGCCGAGGAGAACGCCAGGGCGGCCTGGAGCGAGGTGCTGAACCAGTACCAGCGGCGCGCCGACCTGATCCCGAACCTGGTCGAGACGGTGAAGGGCTATGCCTCGCATGAGAAGGACACGCTCGACGCGGTCGTGGAGGCGCGCGCCAAGGCAACGCAGATCACGGTGACGCCGGACACGCTGAAGGATCCCGAAACCCTCAAGAAGTTCCAGGATGCGCAAGCCGGACTGACTGGCGCACTGTCGCGTCTGATCGCGGTGTCGGAGAACTATCCCGACCTCAAGGCCAATCAGAATTTCCTCGCGCTGCAGGCGCAGCTCGAAGGTACCGAGAACCGCATCGCGGTCGCCCGCCGCGACTACATCCAGGCGGTCAGGGACTACAATCTGACGCTGAGGACCTTCCCTTCAGTGCTGTGGGCGACCTTCTGGTTCCGCGGCAACGCGCCTTTCGCGAACTTCACCGTTGAGGAAGACAAGATGCAGGTGCCGAAGGTGGATTTCGGCACGAGCACGAAGCAGGGCGGGTGAGAGCGCTTTAGAATTTACCGAGTTGCAGGCCTTGTGTTCCTTCACACCCCCCTCTGTCCTGCCGGACATCTCCCCCGCAAGGGGGGAGATTGGCCGTGATCTCGGCCTTCGCCAGTCACCAACGTTGGTAGAGAGGCGCTTTGGACGAAGCTGCCAATCTCCCCCCTTGCGGGGGAGATGGCCGGCAGGCCAGAGGGGGGTGGGCCGGAACGCCTTCGTTGGCGTTTTACTCGTCCTTTTCCTCCTCCTCCCCCTCGCCGCATTCGCCGCCGAGCTGCCGCCACTCACCGGGCGCGTGGTCGACAATGCCGGAATCATCGATGCCGGCACACGCGCGGCGCTGACGCAAAAGCTCGCCGATTTCGAGAAGAAGGGTTCCGACCAGATCGTCGTCGCCACCATCCCGAGCCTCGCCGGCGAGGAGATCGAGCCTTACGCCAACCGGCTGTTCCGCTTCTGGAAGCTCGGCCAGGCCAAGGAGAACAATGGCGTTCTGCTGCTGGTCGCGCCGAACGACCGCAAGATGCGCATCGAGGTCGGCTATGGGCTCGAAGGCACGCTCACCGACCTGCACACCAAGCTGATCATCGAAAACGACATGGTGCCGGCCTTCCGCGCCGGCGATTTCTCCGGCGGCATCACCAGGGCCGTCGATGACATGATCATGGTGCTCGAGGGCAATCCGGAGGAGCTGGAAGCGCGCGGCAAGCGCAACGAGCAGGCGCCGTTCAACTCCGACGACCTGTTCTTCGCCGTCTTCATCACCATCTGGATGCTGATCTTCTTCGGCAGCATCGCGCTGACGGTGCTGCCGCCGATCTTCGGCCAGAAAATCGGCCCGGGGCGCTACCGCTGGCTCGGCATGACCTTCGAGCCGGGACGACGGTCGTCCTCCGGCGGCGGCGGTTGGTCGTCGGGCGGTGGAGGCTGGTCCTCCGGTGGCGGCGGTGGCGGCGGGTTTTCCGGCGGCGGTGGCTCGTCGGGCGGTGGCGGTTCGTCGGGAAGCTGGTGAGGGATCATGGCAACGCGACCGATCGACCGGCAGGACCATGACCGCATCGCCAATGCGATCCGCGCCGCCGAGGCAAAGACCGACGGTGAAATCTACTGCGTCATCGCCCATGCCAGTGACGGCTATTTCTTCGCGGCCGCTTTCCTGGCGACGATCGGCATGCTCGTCGCCAGCCTTGCCGTCGCTTACGGGCTGGAGGCGTGGTGGCTGACCATACGGCTGCCGCATTTCATTCTCACCCAGCTGCTGGCGCTGGCGTCCGTGCTTGCCTTGCTGCGGCTCTGGCCAGGCCTGCGCATCCATTTCGTGCCAAGACGGCTGCGCTACCAGGCGGCGCATGCCAATGCGCTGAGGCAGTTTCTCGCCCGCAACGTCCACCGCACCCAGGCACGGACGGGCGTACTTGTCTTCGTCTCCATCGCCGAGCGCTATGCCGAGGTGGTCGCCGACAGCGGCATCAATGCAAAGGTCGGCCAGCATGTCTGGGACGGTGTGGTGCGGGACCTGACGCGGCACGCCGGCGACGATCGTCTCGCCGACGGGTTCGTCAAGGCGATCGAATCAGTCGGCGCGGTGCTCGCCGAGCATTTCCCGGTCACCGAAGGCGACGTCAACGAGCTCGACGACCACCTCGTCGAAATCTGAGAGCCGGCCTGTAAACGCTATTCTGCCGGACGCGATTTTCCGCGCTTCCGGTGCCGGCAAGGTCGCCTGTGCGAAAAGCGCGGGCGCGACGGAGCGGACTCTTTGCAATCGACCGAAGCGGGTCTATGGTTAACAAATCATGAACACGCTGACGATCGACATCCGGAAAGCCGACCCTCGCGACGCCATCGCCATCGCGGAGGTGCATCAGGAGGCATGGCGCGGCGCCTATTCCGGCATCATCCCCTACCGGACGCTGACGGCCATGATCAATCGCCGCGGCCCCGACTGGTGGGCGAACGCAATTCGCCACGCGGCCACCGTGCTGGTGGTCGAGATCGGTGGCACGATCGCCGGCTATGCCACGATCGGCAAGAACCGCGCCAAGGAGCTGAGGCAGCAGGGCGAGATCTACGAGCTCTACCTACGCCCGGAATATCAAGGCATTGGGCTCGGCAGCCGGCTGTTCAAGGCGGCGCGCACGCGCCTTGCCGACCACGGCCTCAGGGGTCTGGTGGTGTGGGCGCTGGAAGACAATTACAACGCTTTAGCCTTCTATGCCGGCAATGGCGGCCGCGATATCGCCGAGGGCGTGGAAGTCTTCGAGCAGAAGGCGCTGAAGAAGGTCGCGTTCGTCTGGGAATGACGGGTACCGCCTGAAGCGCCGCGTCCGAAACGGATTCAGGCGACGCGCCCCAAGTCTCTGTTGGATGCATGTCTCCCAAAACCGCCGCGCGCCTCTGGGCGACATGCATCGGGTTACAATCCATTACAAAGTGTGCGCTTCCATCAGCGGTCAGCACCATTCGCCGCATTGCACCATGACGCGCGCCCCGCTATCGATCTCACAAGATTTTGAGAGGGATTGAGCCATGCGTATCGCAGCGATTGCCACCGGAAAGAACCCGCCCGAGGACATCAACGTCATCATCGAAGTGCCGATCGGCGGCGAGCCGATCAAGTACGAGATGGACAAGGAGGCCGGCACGCTGTTCGTCGACCGCTTCCTGCACACCTCGATGCGCTATCCCGGCAATTACGGCTTCGTACCGCACACGCTGTCGGGCGACGGCGACCCGATCGACGTCCTGGTCTGCAACACGCGCGCGCTGGTGCCGGGCTGCGTCATCAATGTGCGGCCGATCGGCGTGCTGATCATGGAGGACAATGCCGGCCAGGACGAGAAGGTGATCGCTGTGCCGTCGCCGAAGCTGACTTTGCGCTACGAGAACGTCACCGAATACACGCACCTGCCGGAAATCACCCGCCATCAGGTGCAGCACTTCTTCGAGCACTACAAGGACCTCGAACCCGGCAAATGGGTCAAGATCGAGGGCTGGCACGATTCCAAATATGCCAAGAAGATGATCGTCGATGCGATCGAACGGGCGAAGGCGGCGAAATAAGCCATTTTGTTTTGAGCTTGATCTTGCCCAAACCCGGGTCCCACTTTTTGGGATCAGGCTCTAGTTGTCCACCCGGCCGAAGTCCGGCACTTTGCCGATCACTTCGCGCTTGTCCTTGCCGCAGGTAAAACCCTTCGCCTTTTCGTCGGCGAGCTTGCGTGCCTGGTCGTTGGCCTGAGGATTGGCGGTGGCGAGCACCAGGCCGACGGTGCAGCCTTCATGCTCCTCCGGCTGTGCTACTTTCGCGACGACCAGCACCTCGGTCGGCTTGTTCTCGTCTTCGGGATTGCTGATCTCGCGTCGATGGATGACCGCGAAGGGCACGGCCTTGTCGCCATTGGTTTCGATCCGCCACTCGACCTTCGGGCCAGCGGTGTTGAGCCCGGAAAAACTCTCCCAGACAGCGGTCATGTCGTCGGAAGGAAAGCCGTAATAGACGGATTCGCGGGCGTCGTCGTAGCCGATCAGCACCGGATAGCCGCGATAGCCGGCGCAGACGAGGCTCGCCCAGTCACTGTCGCCTTCTTCCGACTGCGCGTAGGTCACGCAGTCCTTCTTCCAGTCGAGATCGGTATAGGCGCTGGAGATGTCGCCGGCATGGACCGCCTGGCAGAAACCGGCGAGGGCAAGCGGGACGAGAAGCGCGCGCATGGCTGACAACTCCGTTCGAGGTGCCGAAGCGTAGCGCCAATCATTATTTCTTCAAGCTGGCCTCGATCAGGAGATCGGCGTTGCGGGCGACCGATGCCGCCGGTCCGCCGAGGCCGAACAACTGGCCGCTGATATAGGCGCCCTCGATCAGGAGCAGCAGCCCGTCGCCGAGCGTGTCCGAGTCAGCCGCGCCAATCGCCGCGGCCATGGCGCGCAGGCGCCGGCGCAGTTCCTGCTTGTTGGCCTCGCTGACCACGCGCGCCGGATGGCCGTGCTCGGGATATTCGACCGCCGCATTGGTCATGCCGCAGCCGCGATAGTCCGGCCGCTGCGTGCGTTTGCCGACGCGGGTGAGGAAGGCGATGATCTGGGCGCGCGGATTGCCCGGATGCGCATCGACCGCTTCGTCGAAACGCTGCCAGAATTCGAGGTCGTATTGGCGCAGATAGGAAGCGGCGAGTTCGTCCTTCGACGGGAAGCTGCGGTAGAGGCTGGGCTTGGTGACGCCGGCACGCCTGACGATCTCGTCGACGCCGATCGCCCGGATGCCTTCGCGGTAGAACAGGTCGCGCGCCACGCCGAGGATCTTGTCGGCGGCCTTCGGCGCCGCGGCGGCGGGCACCTCGTTCGTCGACATTTCAATTTTATTGTCCGATGCCATTCAACAAACTCGCTTGACAATGTTACTGACCGGTACGTATGTATGACGCCATCCCATTGCAACGTACCGGTCAGTAACGTGATAGCCCAGTCCCGCCCGTTTGGCCAGCGCTACGCCTTCGTCGTCGTTGCGGTCATTTTTCTCTGCCTGCTGATCGCCGCCGGGCTTCGCTCCGCGCCCTCTGTCATGATGCTGCCGCTGGAGGCGAGCTTCGGCTGGCGTCGCGACGTGATCTCGATGGCTGCCGGCGTCGGCATCCTGCTTTATGGGCTGACCGGGCCGTTCGCCGCGGCGCTGATGGAGCGCATCGGGCTGCGCCGCACGCTGCTGGCCGCGCTGCTGATCATGTCGGGCTCGACCGCGCTCAGCCTGCTGATGGCCGAGCCATGGCATCTCTTCATCACCTGGGGCGTATTTTCCGGCATCGGCTCCGGCGCGGTGGCGAGCGTGCTCGGCGCCACCATCGTCAACCGCTGGTTCAAGACCAATCGCGGCCTGATGATGGGCGTGATGTCGGCATCGAGCGCCACCGGCATGCTGGTCTTCCTGCCGCTGATCGCCTCGCTGGCCCAGGCCGGTGGCTGGAAGCCGGTGGCGATTGCCGTTGCCGTTGCTACCGCTGCCCTGGTGCCGATCGTGTTCCTGCTGGTCCCGGAGCGCCCGGCCTCGATCGGCCAGGTCCGCTACGGCGCCGATGCGAACGACGTGCCACCGGTGTCGCCGGCGTCGCAAGGCAATTTCCTGACGCACACGCTCTCCACGCTGCGCCGAGCAGCGGGTACGAGGGTGTTCTGGTATCTCTTCGCCACCTTCTTCGTCTGCGGCTTCACCACCAACGGTCTCGTCGGCACGCATCTCATCGCCTTCTGCGGCGACATGGGCATCGGCGAGGTGCAGGCGGCCGGCCTGCTGTCGATGATGGGCATATTCGACCTGATCGGCACCACGCTGTCCGGCTGGCTCACCGACCGGTTCGACCCACGCAAGCTGCTCGGCGTCTATTACGCCGCGCGCGGCCTGTCGCTGATCTACCTGCCCTATTCCGGCTTCTCGGCGGTCAGCCTAATCATCTTCGCCGTGCTCTACGGGCTCGACTGGATCGCCACCGTGCCGCCCACGCTCCGCCTCGCCAACGAAGCCTTCGGCGACCGCAGCGGGCCGATCGTCTTCGGCTGGATCGTCGCCGGTCACCAGGTGGGCGCGGCGGCAGCGGCTGCCTTCGGCGGCACGATGCGGGAACTGCAGGGCAATTACGAGCTGGCGTTCCTGATCGCCGGCATGACCGGCATCGCCGCAGCCTGCATCTCGCTGCTGATCAACACCAGCCGGCCGGCATTCGATCCGGAGCCGCAGGCGGCTTGAGGTGCATCACCTTCTCCCACAAGGGGAGAAGGAAAGAGCGGTTCACTGTTATCAAAACTTCATGGTTCCGATATGCGCCTGAAACATTGAGGCTGGAGCTTGGCGGTCCCGTTCAACGCCATCCGGAGACAGCCATGAACAAGCTCTCGTTGACCCGCCGCGCTTTCGTCACCTCAGCCAGCGCCTTTGGCCTTGTCGGTGCCTCCGGTCTGACGCTGCCTTACTATTCGCGCGCCAATCAGCGGCCGGCCTTCACCCATGGCGTCCAGTCCGGCGATGTCGACGCCACCTCCGGCATGGTCTGGACCCGCACCGACCGCCCGGCGCGCGTGATGTATGAAGTGTCGACGACGGAGAGCTTCGCCGACGCAGTCAGGCTCGCGCCGCTCGATACCTCGCCCGCCAGCGACTACACGGTGAAGCGGCTGCTCACCGACCTCGCCGCCGACCAGGACATCTTCTACCGCATGACCGCTGCCGACCTTTCCGACGTCAACGCCGTCTCCGAGCCGATCGTCGGCCGCTTCCGCACCGCGCCGGCCTCGAAGCGCGACGTGCGCTTCGCCTGGTCGGGCGACACCGCCGGCCAGGGGTGGGGCATCGACGAGACCGGCATGAAGACCTATTCCACCATCGCCAAGCACACGCCGGACTTCTTCCTGCATTCGGGCGACACGATCTATGCCGACGGCGCCATGAAGGACGAGGTCGATCTGCCCGGCGGCGGCAAGTGGAGGAACGTCGTCATGATCGACGGCAAGCGCAAGGTCGCCGAGACGCTCGACGAGTATCGTGACCAGTGGAAGTACAACATGATGGACAAGCACGTGCTTGGCCTCTCCGCCATCTGTCCGACCTTCTACCAGTGGGACGACCACGAGGTGCTGAACAACTGGTCGGATTCGAAGAACCTGACCGCGGACGACCGTTACAAGGAAAAGTCGATCCACGTGCTGGCCGCGCGTGCCGCGCGCGCCTTCCACGAGATGACGACGATCCGCTACGAGCCGTCGGAGCCGGGCCGCGTCTACCGCAAGATCGCCTACGGGCCGCTGCTCGACGTCTTCTTCCTCGACATGCGCTCCTATCGCGGCCCGAACGGCCCGGACCTGGAGGAAACGCTGACGCCGAAGTCGCGCATGCTTGGCGAGCAGCAGACCAAGTGGCTGAAGCGCGAGCTGGCGAACTCCAAGGCGACCTGGAAGATCATCGCCGCCGACATGCCGCTCAGCCTCGTCGTGTGGGACGACGCGGCGAAAAAGGTCGGCTTCGAAGCCGTCAGCAATCACGACAATGGCGCGCCGAAGGGCCGCGAGCTCGAGTTCGCCGACCTGCTGCGCTACATCAAGAACGCCGGCATCACCAACACCGTGTGGCTCACCGCCGATGTCCACTACACTGCGGCGCACTACTACAATCCGGACAAGGCGCAGTTCCAGGACTTCAATCCGTTCTGGGAGTTCGTCTCAGGCCCGATCCACGCCGGCACCTTCGGCCCCAACGAGCTCGACATGACTTTCGGCCCCGAGTTGAAGTTCATCAAGGCGCCGACCGCCGAGCAGGGCCAGAACCTGCCGCCTTCGGCGGGGCTACAGTTCTTCGGCCTGGTCGATATTTCCGGCGCCACCGAGCAGCTCACCGTGCGGCTGATGGATCGCGACGACAACGAGCTCTACAAGGTCACGCTCGACCCGGTGCGATCGGCGTAGGAAGCGACGCTGCCACCTTGGTTCGTCATCCTTGGGCGGAGCGACGCGCAGCGGAGCGCAGACCCAAGGATCCATGCCATGATGCCAAAGCGTCGCGGCGGTCCAGAACTGATTCCACAGTGTCGAGATCAGAGTTGGTCAGAACGGGTGACCGGAGGTTGTTCTGTGCCGTTTGGGCTCTTGAGCCAGGTCACGGCATGGATCCCAGGGTCTCCGCGACGGAGCTTCGCTCCTGCTTCGCCCAGGGATGACGACGGCACTTGCCGTCGTCAATCCGGATAGCAGGTCGCGGGAACGTTGGGCCATACCGCCGCGTCGCAGTTCGCTGCTTTCTGCCGCTGCTTGAAGGCGGCGCTGACCGGGCCGGTGACGATCGGGTCGACGCCGTCGGGGGCGTCGGCGAACATCTGCTCGGCCGTCCGCGTGTCGGACGAGCGCACCGGGTTGGCTTGCTTGAGGGCTGCCGCCGACTGTGCCGCGCCAGCCGCAATCAGCACGCCGAGCGCCGCCCAAGCGAAAACGGGACGCAATCTGGACATCTGATCGGTCATGAACATCGAACTGCCCGGCCCCTCAAAGGTTCCGCCTTGGTTAACAGAATCATTTCACACCAAGACGTTTAAGAATCAGTGACCATGTATTTGGGGCGGGGCCTCCCCTTTCGCAATTGCGAAAAACCTTGTATGAGCCGCGCAACCGAAAAAGGCGGCGCTTTTGGGCCTGCTGCCTGCAACGCTCCCGAGACCAGACAAATGAACCTCCGCAATATCGCGATCATCGCGCATGTCGACCATGGGAAAACCACCCTCGTCGATCAGCTCCTGAAACAGTCCGGCGCCTTCCGCGACAACCAGCGCGTCGCCGAGCGCGCCATGGATTCCAACGACCTCGAAAAGGAACGCGGCATCACCATCCTTGCCAAGGCGACCTCGGTCGACTGGAAGGGTACCCGCATCAACATCGTCGACACGCCCGGACACGCCGATTTCGGCGGTGAGGTCGAGCGCATCCTGTCGATGGTGGATTCGGCGATCGTGCTCGTCGATGCCGCCGAGGGCCCGATGCCGCAGACCAAATTCGTCGTCGGCAAGGCGCTCAAGGTCGGCCTGCGCCCGATCGTCGTCATCAACAAGATCGACCGCCCGGACGCCCGCCACATCGAGGTGGTCAACGAGGTGTTCGACCTCTTCGCCGCGCTCGACGCCACCGACGAGCAGCTCGATTTCCCGATCCTCTACGGTTCCGGCCGCGACGGCTGGGTTTCTGAAAACCCGGAAGGTCCGAAGGATCAGGGTCTGGCGCCGCTCTTCGACCTCGTCGTCAAGCACGTGCCGGCGCCGACCGTGCATCCCGGCCCGTTCCGCATGATCGGCACCATTCTGGAAGCCAACCCGTTCCTCGGCCGCATCATCACCGGCCGCATCGAGTCCGGCTCGCTGAAGCCCAACCAGGCGGTCAAGGTGCTGCACCATGACGGCACGCAGATCGAGACCGGACGTATCTCGAAAATCCTCGCCTTTCGCGGCCTCGAGCGCCAGCCGATCGAGGAAGCGCAGGCAGGCGACATCGTGGCGATCGCCGGTCTGTCGAAGGGCACCGTCGCCGACACTTTCTGCGACCCGAGCGTGACCGAGCCGCTGCACGCGCAGCCTATCGATCCGCCGACGGTGACGATGTCCTTCCTCGTCAACGACAGCCCGCTTGCCGGCACCGAGGGCGACAAGGTGACAAGCCGCGTCATCCGCGACCGGCTGCTGCGCGAGGCCGAAGGCAATGTCGCGCTCAAGATCGAGGAATCGGCGGAGAAGGATTCCTTCTTCGTTTCCGGCCGCGGCGAATTGCAGCTTGCGGTGCTGATCGAGACGATGCGCCGCGAAGGGTTCGAGATCGCTGTGTCGCGGCCGCGCGTCGTCATGCAGAAAGGTGACGACGGGCAGTTGCTCGAGCCGGTCGAGGAAGTCGTCATCGACGTCGACGAGGAGCATGCCGGCGTCGTCGTGCAAAAAATGTCGGAGCGCAAGGCGGAGATGGTCGAGCTCCGTCCTTCCGGCGGCAACCGTCAGCGCCTGGTCTTCCATGCGCCCACCCGCGGCCTGATAGGCTACCAGTCTGAGCTGCTGACCGACACGCGCGGCACCGCCGTGATGAACCGGCTGTTCTACGCTTACGAGCCCTATAAGGGCGAATTGCCCGGCCGCACCAACGGCGTGCTGATCTCCAACGAGCAGGGCGAGTCGGTCGCCTATGCGATGTGGAACCTGGAGGACCGCGGCCCGATGATCATCGATCCGGGCGTCAAGGTCTATCAGGGCATGATCATCGGCATCCATAGCCGCGACAACGACCTCGAAGTGAACGTGCTGAAGGGCAAGAAGCTCACCAACATTCGCGCCGCCGGCAAGGACGAGGCGGTGAAGCTGACGCCGCCGGTCCGCATGACGCTGGAGCGGGCGCTGGCCTGGATCCAGGACGACGAGCTGGTCGAGGTGACACCGAAGACCATCCGCCTGCGCAAGCTCTATCTCGACCCGAACGAGCGCAAGCGCTTCGAGAAGGCGACCAAGGTGATGGGCGCGGCGTAAGCCTTTTTCTCAGGCAGTCATTGGGGAGGGAGCGGTTGCTCCCTCCCTTTTCGTTTCATCAGTACGCGGCCGACAGGATGGCGTCGCGATCGGCTTCGCCGGCGAGGTCCATGCGGATAGCGGTGCCGTCGCGCGCCGGCCTGCGCAGGGCTTTGGCACCATCCGGTTCGATGGCGAGCAACTGCCGCTCTTCCCAGGCTTGCAGCCTTGATCGCGAGATGCCGAACTCGCCGGCAAGCAGCCGGTCGAGCCGCAAGGGCGTCGCTGCGTCCAGTCGAAGCTCGAGCCAAAGCGCGGTGGTGCATTCCGGCCTGCCGTCCAGCAGCTCTTTTCGGACCGTGACGTCTGGAAATTCCTCGATCCGTCCGATCCGGCTCCGCATCGCCGCGGCATCGAACGCATGACGCCGCGCAAGTGATGGATCGTTGTCTTCGAGCGCCGCAAGCAGCGCCGGTTCGATGTCGCGACGATTGCAGCGCTCAAAAATGGTGCGGTTCCAGGAATTATCGCAATCCATGCAGCGGTAGATCAGCCAGGCGTCGATGCGTTTGCCGTTGGCATTGACGCGGAATTTGCCGCTGCACTGGTAGGGTTTCACCTTGCGGCAGCGGTTGCAATTGATGAGAGGTCGAGGCGCGATTTTCGGCGCGATCGCCCAGCGGATACGCAACAGTCCAGACATGCCGGTAGGCCCTTCCCGTCGGGAAGTCCGTCAGGCCGGCGATGTCCGAGATGCCTCTCTGCTCGAGCATGATCTATTCCGGGATCATGCTCATGCGGGCACGGCGTGGCGAAAGACTGCGATGTCGGAAATCAGGCGTCTGCGCGGATGCGCGACGGGCTCAGCAACGCCAAACCGGTCTCGAAACCGCCGCCTGAAGAACACATGAAATGATGCAGGTGCCGGCAAGGCTGCGCCTGCGCGTGCTTTCGGGGAGTTGACGAGACCGGCGGTTACTGAGGCAAAGTCTGGCTCGAAATCGGTAAAGGGTCGGCTCTTCTAGCCGTGCGGCGGCGGGGGAGCAAGGGTTCTTCTTCGGCCGACGGAACGGTGGCGCGGCTCAATCTTAGAACGTCGGCGCTGCCCCTCATCCGCCTGCCGGCACCTTCTCCCCGTATAGTGACGGGGAGAAGGGGAAGCCGCGACCTCGGCGCGTTGCAACGCTGGTAACTGCCGAAATCATCGATGACAGCGCCCCTCTCCCCGTCACTATACGGGGAGAGGATGCCGGCAGGCAGGTGAGGGGCAGCGCCGGCCCTATTTCAGATGGACAAACTCATCGCTGGTCGCATTGCCTCTTTGTTGGCTGCCGGCCCACTCGGCACGTCGGCCGCGGCAATCGCTGTGCGCCCTTAAGAGCTACATCATCTCGATGATCGGCGCGATCTCGACGCTGAAGGCTGGATCCATCAGGATCGGGCAATCCCTGGCCTTGGCGACGGCATCGTCGATGTCCTTCGCCTCGACGATCGTATAGCCGGCGGTCGGGTTGCTGCCGCCATTGCTCTCGACCTTGCCGCCGGGCAGCACCGTCTTCGACATGCCGACGGGATTGCCGCCGTCGATGACGGCCGAACCGAGCTTGTCGTAC
Source organism: Mesorhizobium sp. WSM4884 (assembly GCF_029625675.1). Taxonomy (NCBI): domain Bacteria; kingdom Pseudomonadati; phylum Pseudomonadota; class Alphaproteobacteria; order Hyphomicrobiales; family Phyllobacteriaceae; genus Mesorhizobium; species Mesorhizobium sp. WSM4884. The sequence goes on along the minus strand of NZ_JARTVO010000011.1, from coordinate 64,669 downwards.
CAGCCGGTCCAGGCGTCCATAGCTGCTTTGCGCTCGGCTTCCTCGGTCGGCATCTTGCCGGAGCCGTGATAGACATAGAGAAATTTCGCCATGTTCTCCTCCCTTGTCGGCGGCGTCGAACCGGCATGCGGCCACGCCGCTTGCAATCGTCGATATGCGGCTGTGCCGCAATCGGGTATGCGGCTACGCCGCAATCTCTGATCATCGGACCAAATGGCGGGGCGGGCAATGAAAAATTCGGACCCGCTAATGTAAAGGGCGTCACCTGGCCATGGCGTGGTATTCGGGGTTCGGCCGCATGTCGACGGCGGCCGCCACGCGGTTCGACATGTTGAAGAAGGCGGCGGTCGACGCGATGTCCCAGATGTCGCGGTCGGTGAAACCGGCTTCACGCAAGGCGGCGCGGTCGGCCTCGACGATCTTGGCCGGCTCTTCCGTCAGCTTGACCGCGAATTCCAGCATCGCGCGCTGGCGAGCGGGAAGCTCTGCGGCGCGGAAATTCATCACCATCATCTCGCCCAGCGCGGGCTCGCCCGACAGCTGGCGCACCGCCGCGCCATGCGCGGTCAGGCAGTAGAAGCAATGGTTGATCGAGGACACGACCACCGCGATCATCTCGCGCTCCAGCTTCGACAGGCCGGACTCGCCCAGCATCAAATCGTTGTACATGTCGGTGAAGGCGCGCAGCTTCTTCTCGTCGAAAGCGTAGGCAAGAAGCACATTGGGAACGAGGCCAAGCTTCTCCCCGCATTTGGCGAAATAGGCTTTCGTCGCCTCGCTGAGCTCCGCCTGGACCAGGTCGAGCGCCGTAATTCTGTCGGTCATGGTCGTCTCCTTGCAGGGCGATGGCGTCGGTTCGAATTTCTTAGAGCGTCGTCAAACCTTTGTCGCCAAACAGCGCTCATCTGCTACCATAGTCGCAAAAGCATGCCACGGGAGGACGTCATGGCCAGCGTAAAATCCAAGCCGAAAAAGAAAGCTGCGGCCACCACGAAGATAGAAGACAAGCCGGCAAGGCTTGCCGACTACCTGCTTGCCCGCGCACCGGCGGAGGATGTCGCGGCCTATGACGCGGCCGACCTGGAACGCGCGGGCGAACTCGCTGCCCGAGCGGTCGCCGGCCACAAGAAGGGCGAGAGCGTCGTCGCGGTCGAGGCCGAATCGGGCGTTGCCTGCGGCGGCAGGCCGGTCACGGTCATCACCGTCGTCAACGACAACATGCCGTTCCTGTTCGATTCCATCCTCGGCGAGATCGCCGAGTCCTCCGGCGAACCGACCCTGGTCACCCATCCCATCGTCACCGTCCGGCACGACAAGGCGGGCGTCGCGCAGGTCCTGGGCGACGCCGGCAAGGAAGATGACGACCGGCTGAGCGTCGTCCACGTCCATATCCCGCGGCTGACCGCGGAGCAGGCGGCCGCTCTCACCGAGCGGCTGCGCAAGATACTCAATCAGGTCCGCGCCGCCGTCACCGACTGGAAGCGGATGCTCGCCCGCCTCGACCAGGCCATTTCCGAATTCCGTTATTCGGCCGTGCCGCTCGACAAGAAGAGCGTCACGGAGGCGATCGCCTTTCTCGAATGGCTGCGTGACGACAATTTCACCTTTCTCGGCATGCGCGAATTCAAATATGTCGGCGGCGAGGAAAGCGGCACGCTGGAGCGCGCCGACAAGCCTGGCCTCGGCATCTTGACCGATCCCGACGTGCTGGTGCTGAGGCGAGGTACCGAGGCGGTGACGACGACGCCGGAAATCCGCGCCTTCCTGCACGGGCCTGAACCGCTGATCGTCACCAAGGCGAATGCCAAGTCCTCCGTGCATCGCCGCATCTACCTCGATTACATCGGCGTCAAGACCTATACGGCCAAGGGGGCGCTTGCCGGCGAGCTGCGCATCGTCGGCATGTTCACCTCGACCGCGTACACGCGCTCGGTGATGAAGATCCCCTATCTGCGCTCGAAGGCGGAAACGATCATCGCCAAGTCCGGCTTCAATCCGAACGACCATTCCGGCAAGGCGCTGATCAACGTGCTGGAGAGCTATCCGCGCGATGAGTTCTTCCAGGTGCCGGTGCCGATCCTCAGAAAGCATGCCAATGCCATTCTCGGGCTGATCGAGCGGCCGCGGATCAGGGCGCTGGTGCGCGTCGACCAGTTCGATCGTTTCGTTTCGATCCTCGTCTTCGTACCGCGCGACCGCTACGACAGCGTCGTGCGCGAGAAGATCGGCACATACCTCAAGACCGTGTTCGAGGGCCGGCTCTCCGCCTATTATCCGGCCTTCCCGGAAGGCGGGCTGGCGCGCGTTCACTTCATCATCGGCCGCTCCGGCGGCAAGACGCCGAAGATCGAACAGGCGACCATCGAGGCGGCGATCCGCGATATCGTGCGCACCTGGGAGGACGCGCTTTCCGAAGCCGCGGAAGCGGCCGGCAGCGACCCGACACTGAAGAGCATTGCCGCTCGCTTCCCGGAAAGCTATCGCGACTCGTTCTCGGCAGCGGTGGCGCTGGCCGATGCCGGTCGTATCGCCAGGATCGGCCCCGACAATCCGATCGCCATCGAGTATTACCGCCATGCCGACCAGAAGCCGCATCAGGCGGCGCTGAAGATCCATCACTATGGCAGCCCTGTCGCGCTGTCGCGTCGCGTTCCGGTGCTGGAAAACATCGGCTTCCGCGTCATCAGCGAGCGCACCTTCGAGGTCGCCGACACGGGCTCGGGCAAGGTCTTCATCCACGACATGGAGTTGGAGAACAGTTACGGCGCGCGAATAGATCTTGCCGATGGCGGCGCGCTGTTCGAGGACGCCTTCCTGTCGGTGTGGCGTGGCGATGTCGACAATGACGGCTATAACGGCCTGGCCCAGACCGCGGGTCTGTGGTCGGGCGAGATCACCATCCTGCGCGCCTATGGCCGCTATTTGCAGCAGGCCGGCATTCCGCAGAGCCAGGATTTCATCGCCGCCGCGCTCAACCGCTATCCCGACATCGCACGCGGCCTGCATCAATTGTTCGTCGCCCGCCTCGGACCGACGGCCGAAACCGAGGGCGTGGTCGCCGCCAAGCACCTCAAGGCCAAGATCAAGGACGCGCTGGAAGAGGTGCCCAACATCGATGACGACACCATCATCCGGCGCTACCTCAACCTGATCGAAGCCTCGCTGCGCACCAATCATTTCGTAACCGATACGAAGGAGAGGGGGCAATCGTTGGCGATCAAGCTCGACTCGCAGGCGGTCGACGGCCTGCCGGCGCCGCGGCCGTGGCGCGAGATCTTCGTCTACGGCTCGGAGGTCGAGGGCGTGCATCTGCGCTTCGGCCCGGTCGCGCGCGGCGGCCTGCGCTGGTCCGACCGCGCCCAGGACTACCGCACCGAGGTGCTGGGGCTGGTCAAGGCGCAGCAGGTCAAGAACGCGGTCATCGTGCCGGTCGGCGCCAAGGGGGGCTTCTATCCGAAACGCCTGCCCGTCGGTGGCGGCCGCGACGCGATCTTCGAGGCCGGCACCTCGGCCTACAAGAATTTCGTCTCCAGCCTGCTTTCGATCACCGACAATATCGGCATAGGCGGCGTCATTCCGCCGGCCGGCGTGGTGCGGCGCGATCCCGACGATCCGTATTTCGTCGTCGCCGCCGACAAGGGCACGGCGACCTTCTCCGACACCGCCAACGCCATTTCCGAGAAGCACGATTTCTGGCTCGACGACGCCTTCGCCAGCGGCGGCTCGGCCGGCTACGACCACAAGAAGATGGGCATCACCGCCAAGGGCGCCTGGGAGGCGGTGAAACGGCATTTCCGCGAGATGAATCGCGACATCCAGACCTCGCCCTTCACCGTCGTCGGTGTCGGCGACATGTCAGGCGACGTGTTCGGCAACGGCATGCTCCTGTCACCGGCCACCAGGTTGATCGCCGCCTTCGACCATCGCGACATCTTCATCGATCCCGATCCCGACATGGTGGCCTCGATGGCCGAGCGGCAACGCATATTCGCGCTGCCGCGTTCGTCCTGGCAGGACTACGACAATTCGAAACTGTCGGAAGGCGGCGTCATCGTCTCGCGCAGCCAGAAGTCGATCACCCTGCCGCAGGCGGCCGCCACGGCGATCGGGCTGGGAAAGACCACGGCCACGCCGGTCGAGATCATGAACGCCATCCTCAAAGCCCCCGTCGACCTTCTGTGGTTCGGCGGCATCGGCACCTATGTGAGGGCTTCCGGCGAGACCAATGCCGATGTCGGCGACCGTGCCAACGACGCTATCCGCGTCACCGCGCTCGACGTCCGCGCCAAGGTCATCGGCGAGGGCGCCAATCTCGGCGTCACGCAACGGGCGCGCATCGAATTCGGCATGAGCGGCGGCCGCTGCAATTCCGACGCCATCGACAATTCGGGCGGCGTCAACTGCTCCGACGTCGAGGTCAACATCAAGATCGCGCTGGCGTCGGCCATGCGCAAGGGTTCGCTGGGCCGTCCGGCGCGCAACAAGCTGCTCGCCGAGATGACCGACGAGGTCGGCGCGCTGGTGCTCTCCAACAACTATCAGCAGACGCTGGCGCTCTCGCTGGCACGCAAGCGCGGGCTGGCCGACATCGCTCACCAGGCGCGCTTCATGACGGCACTGGAGGCGCGCGGCCTGCTCGACCGCGCCGTCGAGACACTGCCCTCGCCGGCCGCCCTTGCCGAGCGCGAGGCACGTGGCGAGCCGCTGACCAGGGCCGAGCTCGGCGTGCTGCTTGCCTATGCCAAGATCGTGCTCTTCTCCGACATCGTCGCCAGCGACGTGCCGGACGATCCGCATTTCGACCGCGACCTGATGGGCTATTTCCCTGAGCGCATGGCAAAGAAATTCGCCGGCGAGATCCGCGACCACCGGCTGCGGCGCGAGATCATCGCGCGCGTCGTCGCCAACGACCTCGTCAACCGAGGTGGGCCATCCTTCGTCAACCGGCTGCAGGAGGCGACTGGCCGCACTGCAGCCGCTGTCGTGCGCACCTTCGCCGTGGTGCGCGACGGCTTTTCGCTGCCTTCGCTCTACAAGGAGATCGACGGGCTCGACAACCAGATCGACGGCCAGACCCAGCTCGATCTCTATCAGTCGGTCAGCCGGCTCATTTTCGTGACCAGCGGCTGGTACCTGAAGCACGATGCGGGTTCCGCGCCGCTCAGCCAGCGCATCGCCGAACTGCAGGAGGCACGCAAGGCGCTGGAGCCGAAGCTGGTGTCGCTGTTGCCCGCCTTCTCGCGCGAGCGGATCGAGGAGCGGCGTCACGGCCTGTTCAAGGGCGGCGCTCCGGAGAAACTGGCCGAGAAGCTGGCGCTCGCCGAGGTGGGCGAGCTGATCCCGGACATCGCGCTCACCGCGCGCACGGGCAACGCCGACATCGTCAGCGCGGCCAAGGCCTTCTTCGCCGTAAGCGACGCCTTCCGCATCCCGCGCGTCGAGGAGGCCGCGCGCTCGATCATGCCGCCGGACTACTACGATCAGCTGGCGCTGTCGCGCGCGACCGATACGATCGGCATGGCCAGGCGCGGCATCGCGGTAGCAGCGCTCACCAGCCACGGCAAGGCACCGGATCCGGTGGCGGCCTGGCTGGAAGCCGGCGGCGAGCGCGTGGCGCGCATCCGCGAGCGGCTGCAGGCGCTGACCGAAGGCGGCGACATCACCGTGTCGCGGCTGTCGGTGGCCTCGGGCCTGATGAGCGACCTGGCGGGTATGTAGGCATCGTTGGCAAAAGCCGGCGCCGCCCCTCATCCGGCTGCCGCCACCTTCTCCCCGCATAGGGACGGGGAGAAGGGAGCATGCCGCCACGCCGCGCCCTTTCTGCGACGTCTGCGATTGGCGAAATCATCGATGAGAGCGTCTTTCTCCCCGTCACTGTACGGGGAGAAATGCCCGGCAGGGCAATGAGGGGCGGCACTGACGTTGTTCGTTTGCAAGGAAACGGGAAACGTGCAGACATGGCGCCCCGCAATAAGATCGATGATGCCGGAGGGGACATGGCCGAAATAGCAGTGCAGCGGGCGAGGGGGCGCGGCATCTGGGGCTGGATGTTCTTCGACTGGGCGGCCCAGCCGTTCTTCACCGTCGTCACCACCTTCATCTTCGGGCCTTATTTCGTCTCGCGCATGGCGAGCGACCCGACCACCGGGCAGGCAGCCTGGGGCTACGGCATCGCCGCCGCTGGATTGGTCATCGCCGTGCTTTCGCCCGTGCTCGGTTCGATCGCCGACCAGACCGGGCCGCGCAAGCCGTGGATCGCCTTCTTCGCGGCGATCAAGATCACCAGCCTCACGCTTTTGTGGTTCGCCGCGCCCGGCTCCAGCCTGTTCCTGATCGTGCTGCTCTTCTCACTCGCCTCGGTGGCGGCGGAATTCTCGACCGTCTTCAACGATTCGATGATGCCTCGCCTGGTGCCGAAGGCAGAGATCGGCAAGATCTCCAACATCGCCTGGGGGCTCGGCTATCTCGGCGGCATGGTGGCGCTGATCTTCGTCGTGCTGTTCCTGGCCGGCAATCTGGAAACCGGCAAGACGATCATCGGCCTCGATCCGCTGTTCGGGCTCGATCCGAAGCTGGGAGAAGACGCGCGCTTCACTGGGCCGATGTCGGCCGGCTGGTACTTCCTGTTCATCCTGCCGATGTTCTTCTTCACGCCCGACGCCAGCAAGGGGCTCTCGATCGGCCCCGCGGTGCGTGAGGGCCTGTCGGAATTGAAGTCCACGCTTTTCGAAGTGCGCAAGCGCGCCGGCATCTTCCGCTTCCTCGTCGCGCGTATGATCTATCAGGACGGCGTCAACGCGCTGCTGGCACTCGGCGGCACCTTTGCGGCCGGCATGTTCAACTGGTCGATCACCGAGATCGGCATGTTCGGCATCATCCTCAACATCGTCGCCATCTTCGGCTGCTGGATCGCCGCGCGCCTCGATAGCGCGCTCGGCTCCAAGGCGGTGGTGATCATCGCGCTGGTCCTGCTTCTGCTCGCGACGGTCGGCGTCGTCTCGACCGGACCGGGTTTCACGCTGCTCGGCCTGATACAATTGCCCACCACCGATTCCGGCGGCCTGTTCGGCACCGCGGCCGAGAAGGCCTACATCCTCTATGGGCTGCTGATCGGCCTCGCCTTCGGGCCGGTCCAGGCTTCGTCGCGCTCCTACATGGCGCGCAGCGTCACGGCGGCCGAGTCCGGCCGCTATTTCGGCATCTACGCACTTGCCGGACGGGCAACCAGCTTCCTGGCGCCGTTCCTGGTCTCGACGATCACGCTCGCCAGCGGCTCGGCGCGGCTCGGCATGGCGGTGATCGCGCTGTTCCTCGGCCTCGGCATGGCGATCCTGGTCAGGACGCCTTACCCGGCGGACAAGCCGGTGGAGTAGCGCCTTTCCCTTCTCCCCTTGTGGGAGAAGGTGGCCGCGAAGCGGCCGGATGAGGGGTGCTCCAGCTTGGGCGCAGACCTTCGCCAGCGTTAGGCACCACGACTGGATCGCAGACGGCTCACTCCGCTGGAACCCTCCGTCGCGGCGCTGCGCGCCGATCCACGTTCTCCCACAAGGGGAGAAGGAGAGGGCGCTAATGCCTGAAATGCCTGACCCCGGTGAACACCATGGCGATGCCGTGTTCGTCGGCGGCGGCGATCACGTCGTCGTCGCGCATCGAGCCGCCGGGCTGGATCACGGCCGTGGCGCCGGCCTCGATCGCCGACAGCAGGCCGTCGGCGAAAGGGAAGAAGGCATCGGAAGCCACCACCGAGCCCTTGGTCAGCGGCTCGGCCGGGCCAGCCGCCTGCGCCGCGTCGAGTGCCTTGCGGGCGGCGATGCGCGAGGAATCGACGCGGCTCATCTGGCCGGCGCCGATGCCGACGGTGGCGCAGTCCTTCGCATAGACGATCGCGTTCGACTTGACGTGCTTGGCGACGCGGAAGGCGAATTTGAGATCGGCCAGCTCGGCCGGCGTCGGGGCGCGCTTGGTCACCACCTTCAGCTCGAGGTCGTCGACCACCGCATTGTCGCGGCTCTGCACCAGGAGACCGCCAGCGACGGATTTCACCGTGGTGCCGACAGCACGCGGATCGGGCAGGCCGCCGGTGACCAGCAGGCGCAAATTCTTCTTCGCGGCGACGATCGCGGCCGCCTCGTCGGTCGCGTCGGGGGCGATGATCACCTCGGTGAAGGTCTTCACGATCTCCTCGGCCGCCTCGGCGTCGAGGATGCGGTTCATGGCGACGATGCCGCCGAAGGCCGAGACCGGGTCGCAGGCCAGCGCCTTGGCGTAGGCAGCCTTCAGGGTTTCACCTTCGGCGACGCCACAGGGATTGGCATGCTTGATGATAGCGATCGCCGCCGAGCGGACCGGATCGAATTCGCCGACCAGCTCGAAGGCGGCGTCGGTGTCGTTGATGTTGTTGTAGGAGAGCTGCTTGCCCTGCAACTGCCTGGCCGTCGCCACACCCGGCCGCTTGTCGCCCGAGAGGTAGAAGCCGGCGCTCTGATGCGGGTTCTCGCCATAGCGCATCACCTGGTCGAGACGACCGCCGAAGGCTCGCCAGGTCGGATGCTCGATCTCGAGCGCTTCGGCGAACCAGCCGGAGATCGCCGCGTCATAGGTCGCGGTGCGGGCAAAGGCCTTGGCCGCCAGCTTCTTGCGGAAATCGAGCGACAGCGAGCCGAGATTCATCTCCAGCGCGTTGAGCACCGCCGCGTAGTCCTCCGGGTCGGTGACGATGGCGACATAGGCATGGTTCTTGGCCGAGGCGCGGATCATCGCCGGGCCGCCGATGTCGATGTTCTCGACGATCGATGCGTAGCCGGCGCCGGAACGGCGGACTTCCTCGAACGGGTAGAGGTTGGAGACGACGAGGTCGATCGGCTGGATGTGGTGATCGTGCATTGCCTTCGCGTGCTCGGGATCGTCGCGGACACCGAGCAGCGCGCCATGCACCGACGGATGCAGGGTCTTGACGCGTCCGTCCATGATTTCGGGAAAGCCGGTCAGCTCGGAAACGTCGAGAACGCCGAGGCCCGCCTCGGCGATGGCTTTCGCCGTGCCGCCGGTGGAGACCAGCTCGACGCCGGCGGCGGCCAGCGCCTTGGCGAAATCGATCAGGCCCGTCTTGTCGAAGACGGAAAGCAGCGCGCGGCGAACCGGGACGAGGTCGGGTGCCGTAATGTTCTTGGCGGGGACGGCCATGGGCTTGCGGCCTTTCGAGGCTGGTTGGAGAGCGTTCGCGGGCCGTAGCATATGAGGCCCGGAAATCAAGCTTGCAGCCTGATTTGTTCGGAGACGCTCAGTTGTTCTCGGGATAGCCGGCGATGACGGTGCGCGTCAGCTGCCAGTGCACTTCGGCGATCTCCGAGGCCTTGAAGGCAAGCACGATCTGGCGGGTGCGGCGCGGTCCGCCAAGCCCGGCGAAATAGATCGATTCCTCGATCTCGGGCACCACTTCCGCGCCGGTGAAGACCCAGGTATCGCCCTGGGAGGCCGCCAGGGTCAGACGGTCCTGTTCGTCCTGCAGCAGGTTGATGTCGGGATGGATGTGGAAGCGCACGGTCACGAAGTCGCGGCCATTGTTGCGGATCGCCGCGCCGCTTGGGCGCAGGAAGCGGTCGCGGCCGGTGAGTACATTGCCGTTCTCCGTCAGCTTCAGCTCACGCTCGTGCAGGAAGCCGAAGCGCGCGGCGTAGCCGTCGTGGCGGGCGATGAAGCCGTGGACGCCCTTCTGGTCGATGCGTTTGCAGGGCACGTGCTGCGGGCCGCCGATCAGCGGCGAGCCGAGCAGGTCGCTGACCCGCAGCGAATGGCTGAAGCGCGCCGAGGACGTATCGTTGACGGTTGCGGTCGAGTGCGCGGCGGTGGCGCGAGCGAGCGGCCGGAATTCAGCGGCGCCATAGGTGTCGATGCCGGCGTTGACAATGAAATGCTGGCGTCCGGAAGAAAGCTCGAAGGCGAGGCAGCCGGCATGGGCGGCGTTGGAGACGTCGATCGGCGGCGGCAGGCCGGTATCGGCGATCACCGTCACGCCGCCCATCGACAGGCGCTCGTAGCCGGAATGCGGCGCGTGCAGCAGCGGCGCGCCGACCGTGTCGTCGTGGCGCAGGATGGTGGCGATGCGGTCGTGGATGGTGGCGCCCATGCCGTTGAAGCGGGCGAGGCTGCCGTCCTGGTGACGGAAGAAGCGCAGCGCCGGCAGCATGCGGTCGATGGCGTTGATCAAGGCGGGCGGCGGCGCCTCCGCCTGGTTGGCATAGGTCTGGCGCAGCGGCAAAAGATCGGCGAGCAATTCCAGCACCGTCATCGGATTGCGCGAGATATGGCCGCCGTCAGGCAGGATCTGACGGTCGAGTTCCTCGGCAAGATTGCGCGTGGCGCTGCGCAGCGCCGAGGCCGGCGCGGGCAGCGACAGGGCGGCGAAGGCAAGCGCGATGCGGGCGCGCAGCCTGTCCTTACCGTCCGGCATCTCGCGCGCCATCGATCGCAGATAGCGGATCTGCATGGCGAGCGACTTGAGGAAGGCGCGGTAAAAAGGGAATTCGGCCCCCTGCAGCACGACCGAGGAATGCTGCAGCCAGGCGATCACCCGCTTGGCCGTCGTGCCCGGCTCCCAGGCAACGCCGGATATCTGGTTGCCGTGCAGGGCGATCCAGTCCGAAACCAGGGCGCGAGCGTTGGCGGCGGCGAGCTCGGTACCGGCGGCGCGCATGTGGCGCAGCCAGCGGAAGCCGTGCAGCGACTTTTGCCAGCCGCGGTTGGGCACGTTGATCTGGAAGGGCGATTTGCCGCCGCTCTCGACCATGTGGCCGGACAGCGGATAGCGGCCATAGTAGATTTCGAGCGCGATCTGCGGATCGGCGAGCCTCAGATCCGGCGGCGCGATGAGGACGCGCTCGGGCGTGCGGCCGGAATAGCGCCAGCGATAGATGGGACCGGCGCGCAGGCGCCGGCGCGTCTTGCGCCAGAACTCCCTCGCGACAAGCGTCCACAGACGCGTCGTGCTGCCGGCAGCAAGTGCCAAAACCCCTCCTGATTGTCCGCTACCCCAAGCACAAGCTTATATGATTCAAGAACTTATGCGAAGGCGGATTTCACCGGAGTGAAGCACTTCACGCGGCGCCTTCGGGGTCATCCCCGGTTTCCAGCCAGCCACGCCACAACGGCGCGACAGGTGCAAGGGCATAATGTCCCTGGGAAAGGCCGGAAAGATAAGGCATTCTTCCTTAATCGAAGAATTCCGAGTGATTGAAATGTCAATATCGGCGTGGGAACCGGTGTCGCCGCACGCTCCTCCGGTCGCTCTGACGGCCAATGGCAGGATCCTGTCGACCGCGCCGAACCGATTGGGATATCTGACTCCGACCGACCCTTCGGTCGGCGTCGAGGCCATACGCCACCTTTTCGGACTGCAAGGCCATGTCTGGCTGAAGGGCCTCCTGCCGCGCGCGGAGGTGATCGACTTCCGCGGCTGGGTGCTTTCTCACCTGGCGGAGAGCGGGCTTCTGAAGCCGGGGACGGACCCTTCGGTTGGTATCGCTTCCAGTGGCGCATTCGATCGCCAGATTGCCGATCGCCGGCTGATGTCGCTGGTCCGCTCGACCGCCTATGAAGGGTTCTGCGCGCAACCGCGCCTGTCCCGCCTCATGGACGGATTCGTCGGCGGCCTGTCCTATCTGCACAAGCGGAAGATCATGCGCTTCACCTTGCCGGGAACCGCCGCCGCGACGCCGGCGCATTACGACCTCGTCTACTTGCGCGGCGGTACCGACCGTGTGGTGACGGCTTGGATACCGATCGGCGACACGCCTATCGACATGGGTGGCCTCATCTATCTGGAAGGATCGCACGCCGTTGGCGTCGCCATGGAAGCGCAGTCCAGCAAAGACAATGCCGGGCTCAGCCCGCAGGAGCGGATCAGCGCCTATAACCGCAACATGGCCGAGGGCGGCTGGGTGTCGAAGGACCTGCCTCAAATGGCGGAACGATTCGACAGCCGCTGGCTGGTGGCGGATTTCGAAGCGGGCGATGTCGTCCTTCACTCGCCCTACATGATCCACGCCTCCACGACGAACCAGAGCATCAATGGTCTGATCCGGCTGTCGACCGACATTCGTTACCAGAACGTCGACGACGAAATCGATGCCCGATGGGGCAATCACTGGAGCCTTGACGACATGCTCTAAACCGCCCGGCGCATCCGGGCGGCATAGAAGCCGTCCAGGCCTGAAATCCCCGGCAAGTCCAGCACCAGGTCGGCTGGCGTCGTGCGCAGCGTGCCGTCGGGCGTCAGGAACGGGTCGAGGCCGGCGAATTCGCCCGGTTGGATCGGATCGGCGGCCACGCCGGAAGTCTCGGCAAGGAAGGCGCGGTACAGCTCCTCACCCTCGATCGGGTCGAGCGAGCAGTTGGAAAAGACGATCCGCCCGCCGGGTTTGACGAAACTGACAGCGTGAGCGAGGAGCTTCTTTTGGAGCGCGGCGAGTTTTTCGACATCGGCCATGGTCTTCGTCCACGGCACGTCGGGGTGACGGCGTACGGTTCCCGTCGACGAGCAGGGGGCGTCGAGCAGCACGGCGTCGAACAGCTCCGCCGGCCGGTAGTCGAGCAGATCGGTCTGCAGCAGCTCCGCCGACAGGCCGAGGCGCCTTAGGTTCTGTTCCAGCCTGGCCAGCCGGTTCTTCGCGGTGTCGACCGCGGTGACGCTCGCGCCGGCGAGGATGAGCTGCGCCGTCTTGCCGCCGGGCGCGGCGCAAAGATCGGCAACGCGCTGCCCTTCGATGTCGCCGAACAGGCGCGCGGGCAGGGCTGCCGCCGCATCCTGCACCCACCAGGCGCCCTCGGCGAAGCCGGGCAGTTCGGTCACGCCGGCCTGCAGCTTATCGACCCGCACCGTGCCGGTGGGCAGCACGATACCGCCCAGCTTCTCTGCCCAGGCCGCCGGGTCTGACTTGACCGTGAAGTCGACCGGCGCCTCATGGCGATGCGCGGCAAGGACTGCACGCGCCTTGTCGGCGCCATAGGCCGCGGTAAGCCGGTCCGCGAACCACTGCGGCGCCTCGCTCGTCGCGGCGAGCGCCGGCGCGAGCTCGGCATCCTTGGCGCGCGCCAGCGCGCGCAGCACGCCGTTGACGAGGCCGGAGAAGCGCAGCGTGCGCGGATCGGACTTGGCGTGCGTGACGGCAAGGTCGACGGCGGCGCTGTCGGGGATATCGAGGAACAGGATCTGCGCCGCGGCGACGTGCAGGATGTGCGAGAGCGCGGTTGCGTTGGCAGGCAGCGGCCTCTCCAGACGCTTGGCCAGCAGCCCGGCAATGGTCATGCGGTGGCGCAGCGCCGTGACCAGGATGGCGCGCACCAATGCGCGGTCGCGTTGGTCGAGCGCCTTGTATTGCGGGTGTCCGTGCTCGTTGTCGGTCAGGCCGTCGAGCGGTGTATGGGCATCGATGACGGCGGCGAGCAGGCGCGCGGCGGTCTTGCGTGCGGCAAGGCCTGCGATCTGCTCGCCCGCATTGCCGTCACGTCTGCCTGGGATTTGCGGTCGGCGTGTTGCTCCGCTCACGACCACGGGCCCTTGGGTCCGGCGCCGCGGGGGCCGGTCGGGTTGCGGCCCCACGGATTGGGCTTCGGCCGCTTGGGCTCGGCCGGCGACGCGGACTCAGCCGGCCGCCTGCTCCATGGGCCTGCCCGCGGCTCGTCTGGCTGGGCTGGCGCCGACGCTTCGCGCCTGGCGTCTTGCGCGCCGCCGCCCATCTCACTGGCCATCTGCTGCAGCGCGGCGATGCGGTTCTCGGTGTTAGGATGGGTCGAGAACAGGTTGTCCATGCGCTCGCCGTGAAGCGGATTGATGATGAAGAGATGCGCCATGGCTGGATTGCGCTCGGCGTCCGGGTTGGGAATGCGCTCGGCGCCTCGGGCGATCTTGCCGAGCGCGGAGGCCAGCCACAACGGGTGGCCGCAGATCTCGGCGCCGCGTCGGTCGGCCTCGTACTCGCGGGTGCGGCTCACCGCCATCTGCACGATCATGGCGGCGAAGGGCGCGACCAGCATCGCCACCAGCACGCCGACGAAGCCGAACGGGTTGTTGTTGTCGCGGCTGCCGCCGAAGAAGAAGGCGAAATTGCCGAGCATCGAGATCGCGCCGGCGAGCGTCGCGACGATCGTCATGGTCAATGTGTCGCGGTGCTGGACATGGGCAAGCTCATGCGCCATCACCGCCGCGACCTCTTCGTGGCTGAGGCGCTCCAGCAGGCCGGTCGACGCTGCCACCGCGGCGTTCTGAGGGTTACGGCCGGTGGCGAAAGCGTTGGGCTGCGGGCTGTCGATCAGATAGGTCTTCGGCATCGGCAGGCCGGCCTGCTTGGCCAGCGCCTGGACGATCGCATAATATTCGGGGGCGTTCTTCTCGTCGACCTCGACGGCGCGGTTCATCGACAGCACCATCTTGTCGGCATTCCAATAGCTGAACAGGTTCATGCCGGCGGCGATCAAGAGCGCGATCATCATGCCGCCCGTGCCGCCGATCAGAAAGCCGACGCCCATGAACAGCGCGGTCATCGCGGCAAGAAGCATGGCGGTGCGAAGCGTGTTCATCGTCTCTTCCGTCTGGCGTGGTGGCGAATAGGGGTCGATCCTGCGGTTGTCATGGCTATATGATGGGAAAGGCCGGCCCCTGTTTCAATCGACCCCCTGTTTTAATTGGCAAGGCATATCGCATGACCGAACGCCCCAGCAAAATCGAAACCGCTCCCGAAGGCGACAAGCCGCAGAGGACGCCGACGCCGGCGGCCGAGCGCGCGCTGGCAGAGGCCGAGGCCAGGCGACAGGCATACCGCGAGGCGGAAGCCCAACTGCCGAAGGAAATCGGTGGCCGCGGCGGCAAGGAACCGGGGCGCTACGGCGACTGGGAGGTGAAAGGCCTGACCAGCGATTTTTAGTCGGATATGCCTGACCTGATCTCAGCGCATCCTAGAGCGGTTCAGCGTTTCACGGAATCGCCGAACCGCTCTAAGTATTTGTTTTTACGCAATTCCGGACGGAAAACCGTTACACACTTTTCCTGGAATTGCTCTAAGCCGCGTCGCGCTGCGGCTCGACGACCATCCAGCCGCTGTCGTCCACGGCGATCCCAAGCGCATCGTAGGTGGCGATGCTGGCATGCGCCGTCTGCATCGGATGGACATGCGTGGCGCTGATCACCATCACCGAGGCGCCGGCAGCTTCGCCCGCCGCGATACCGGCCGGAGCATCCTCGAAGACCAGGCAATCGCGCGCCTCGACGCCGAGACGTTCTGCCGCCAGCAGGAAGCAGTCGGGCGCCGGCTTGCCGCGGGTGACGTCCTCGGCCGAGACCATCATGGCGGGAACCGGAATGCCGGCCGCCGCCATGCGCAGCAGCGCCAGCTCGCGCGGCGCCGAAGTGACGATCGCCCAGCGCTCGGGCGGCAGCGATTGCAGAAACGCCACCGCGCCCGCGATCGGCACGATGCCGTCGAGGTCTGCCGCCTCTGCCTTGAGCAGCGCATCGGCCTCCGCCACGGGATCGATGCCCGGGAGTTGCAGAGCGGCGATCGTCTCCCGCGCGCGCCTGCCGTGGATCGTCGGCAGGAAGCTCGCGACGTCGAGGCCATGGCCGCTTGCCCACTCAGTCCACACACGTTCCGCCGCCGCGATCGAGTTGAGCACCGTGCCGTCCATGTCGAAAAGGAAGGCGGCGAACTTTCTACCTGCGAACATCTGTTACCTTGGGAACGTTTCGGGGAGGCGCGAAGCGCGATTGCACCGTAGCTTCACCGGCCGCGCGTGGGAAGGGTAAGCGCCGGCATTTCTGTCCGCCGCAGAAACCTCGACCTCAGGCGAGCGCTCGGATGCCCGGATAAATCGTCAACCGGACGGCTGTCTCACTGCGGTTCTGGCACTGTTGCCGACCCGCTTCGGCACACACCCGGCTGTGCCGAAGCGGGAAGGGCCGCGATCGCTCAGCAGAACATGGTAAGCACCTCGTGAACGATATTCCGCCGCCGCTTCTTTCGTTTACCCGCCATTCACCTTCCTATCTGCCGAAAGTAAGAAAAAACAATAAGTTAATCTGTCGTAAGCGCCCTTCGACCGGCCGATGGGCGCGTCTGGCCGAAATCCTGCAGCGCCTGCGTCGAGCGGCTCGATGCCGCAGTCAGCGGGGGCGGAAGGATGCGGCGATTCAAAGGTCTCGTTCACGGGGGTCTCGTTCGTGGGGTGGACGGCTTTGCCCGGGATCGCGGAGGCAATTTCGCGGTTCTGTTCGGGATTGCCGCATCGGTCCTGGCGCTGGGGGTGGGATTCGCGGTCAATATCTCGCAGCTCTACAACGCGAAATCGAGCTTGCAGGGCGTCGTCGACGCCGCCGTCACCTCGACGGCACGCGATCTCACCCTCGGCGTCATCAAGGAAGCCGATGCCAATCGATCGGTGCAGGCATTTCTCGACGCCAACAGCACCGCCGGTATCCTGCAGGCCAACCAGATCGTGCTCGACAAGCTAACCGTCGACAGAACGGCGAAAACCGTGCAGGCGGATGTGCATGCCGATGTCGGCCTCTATTTTCCGATCTTCAGCGTGGGCGACATGCGGCGCGTGACCACGTCGACCACCGCGCTCTATTCGGACAAGAAGGTCGAGGTGGCGATGATGCTCGACATCACCGGCTCGATGGCGGGCCAGAAGATCAAGGATTTGAAGACGGCAGCCGGCAATGCGGTCGACTCGTTCCTCACCGGCCAGGACTCGGCCAATCCTCGTGTGCGGGTGGCGATCGTTCCTTACGCCAATTCCGTCAATGTCGGTTCACTTGCCGCAAGCACCGTCTTCGTCGAAACCAAGCTCAGCGAGCGCAAGCAGGCGCCGAGCAATGGCGACGCGCAAATGGTGTCGGCGCCGGCGCGGCCCGATACCTGCGCGACCGAGCGCAAGGGCACCTATCAGTATTCGGATGCCGGACCGGACGTCAGCATGGTCAACCGCGACTATTTCCTGTCCCCGTTCGCCCAACAGACCGGCACGTCCGCTTGTCCGGCCGCGGCGGTGAAGCCGCTGACAGCCGACGCCACGGCGCTGAAGAATGTCATCAAGGGCTTCGTCGCCTCCGGCGGCACCGCCGGCCATATCGGCGTACAGTGGGCCTGGTACATGCTGTCCGAGAACTGGGGCGGCGTGATGAAGGTTTCGGAGCGGCCGGCCAAGCTGGATCCGACGAAGGTCGCCAAATACGTGATCGTGATGACCGACGGCGAGTTCAACCTTTCCTATTTCGATGCCACCAGCGTGGGCCAGGTTTATAACGCCGCCGGCAAGGAGCAGACACGCACCGCCGCGACGACGCTGTGCTCCGCGATGCGCGACCAGGGTATCGAAATCTTCACGATCGGCTTCGACCTCACCGAAAAGAACGCCAAGTCGACGTTGCAGGCTTGCTCCAGCCCGGACACGGCGAGCATCAAGCATTTCTATCAGGCCGCCAACGGCACGGAGCTCGACCAGGCTTTCCAGTCGATCGTGCGCAACATCGACAACCTCACAGTGACCAAGTAGCGGCGCCGGTTCCGCAGCGCATTTCCTGGATTGCCTTAAAGCGCGTCGCGATCTTTCAGATTCGCTCCATGCGCTTTAGGTTTTTGATTTACGCATGTCTTTATCCCGAACCCGGTTCCCACCTTCGGGAGACATGCTTTAGGCCAGCGCAGATCAGCTACCAAAGGAAAAGGCCGCCGCTTCTCGACGAAGCCGGCGGCCTTCCGTGTTTCCGTCCATGACGCGGCTCATGGCGACGACCCCATCGGGTCACCTGCCGCGCGTCTCGCGCCTTAACGGGAAGACTGCTTCCCGGAAGTGCAATCCGCTGAGCTCACGTTATGGAAAACGAAATCACTCGACATCGGATCACCTCCTTTCGATTGGTTGAACACGGCCCAAAGAATGGGGTGCGTCGCGGCAAATGACAAGGTGCCGCGACGGAATGGCCAGATCGGAAATGCTCGCAGTAGTGCATTTGCGCAACAGATCGGGATTGCGGTGCCGAGGCCAATTGGACAACAGTGCCTCAGTCTAGCGAGTCTATTCGACGCATCGGGAGGTGGGAATGAATGCCGCCGACAGGGCCGCGCGGATCGTGCGAACGGTGGTCGAAACGCTGAAGCCAGGCTTTGCGGTCAGGCTGTGGACCGGCGAGCGGATCGGTCCCGCCGACGGTCCGGTGCTCGCCATCAACGATCAGGACATCGTCTGGCAGCTGGTTCGCCGGCCGACCTTCTCGACGCTGGTCGAGATGTGGATTTCCAAGACCGTCGATGTCGAAGGGGGCATGCTGTTCGATTTCTACGCCCTGCCCTCGCAGGGCAAGCTCAAGACGAAGCTCAGATCGTTACCCAAGCTCGCGATCCTGCGCGACCTGCCAAGCGTGCTGTTTTCGCGCAAGCAGATGACGGCGCGCGGCGATCTTTCCGGGCGCAACCCCTATGTCAGCGGGTCGAACAAGGAGGCGATCCAGCATCACTACGACATCTCGAATGCCTTCTACCGGCTCTTCCTCGACGAGCGCATGGTCTACAGCTGCGGCTATTTTACAGATTTCGCCAACGGCATCGACCAGGCGCAGGTCGACAAGCTCGACCATATCTGCCGCAAGCTCAGGCTGAAGCCCGGCGAAAAACTGCTCGACATCGGCTGCGGCTGGGGTGCGATGCTCATCCATGCGGCGAAGAATTATGGCGTGGTCGGCCACGGCGTCTCGCTGTCGCAAGCCCAGACGGACCTTGCCCGCGAGCGCATTCGCACCGAGGGGCTGGAGGATCGCATCACCATCGAGATCAAATCCTATGCCGAGCTCTCCGGCACTTTCGACAAGATCTCGTCGATCGGCATGTTCGAGCATCTGGGGCTCGCCAACCATGATGCCTACTTCTCGGCGGTCCACCGCTTGCTGAAGCCGGGCGGCATCTACCTGCATCATGCCATCACCAGGCGCAGCAAGGGCGACATCAAGAAGACGCTGCGCAAGGGGCCGGAATACAAGGCGCTGATCAAATACATCTTTCCTGGCGGCGAGCTCGACACGATCGGCATGACGCTCGGCAATCTCGAGGCGCATGGCTTCCTCGTCCATGATGTCGAGAACCTGCGCGAGCATTATCAGCGCACCTGCCGCCTGTGGGCGGAGCGGCTCCATGCCCGCTTCGACGAGGCGATCGCCGAGGTCGGCGAGGCGAAGGCGCGGCTCTGGCTGCTCTATCTCACCGGCTGCTCGATCGCCTTCGAGCGCGCCTCGGCGCAGGTTTTCCAGACCGTCGCCACAAAGCGCGCGCGTGGCCCGAGCGGGCTGCCGCCGACGCGGGCGGATCTCTATCGGCAGGAATGAAAGCGGCCGGTCAGGCGAAGCGCATCGGCGCGCCGATCTCGATCCGCGCCGGCCGGTCGATGGTGCAGTAAACGCCGATGTTGTGGGCGTTGTAGCGGACAAGGTTGCGTAGGATGCCGGGATCGTTGTCGAAGCCGTCCTGGGCAATGATGGTGAAGCCGCAGCGACGGCAGGGCTCCGAGACGGTGACCAGAAGATCGCCGATCGCGAGCTTGCGGCCGATCCATTCGGTCTCCGGGAAGGAGCCTTCGACCGGGTCCATGTCGACGACGATGTTGGGGCGGAAACGGCGCGGATCGGGCACGCCTTCGGGATGCAACGCCTTCAACCGCGCCAGCGAGGCGGTGGTCAGCAGATGGATCGGCGTCCTGCTGTAACGCTCGACGGTCAGCGGTCCCGTATAGCCTGACGCGTTCTCGCGGAAATAGGGCCGGATCGAGGCCTCGAAGCCGAGAAATTCGGAAACGACGCGGTCGCTTTCCGGGTGGGGCGCCGGCAGCCAGTCGCCGCCGGGCACGGCCACTTCAAGCTCGCGATCTTCGGTCAGCCGGGTGCGGATCAGCGGCACCTTGTGCCATTTCGGCCCGCGGTCCGGCCGGGCAATTTCGTTGTCGGAAGCATCGACAAGGCCGAACAGACGGTCCCCGTCGACAGTCGATGTGCCGACGGAGATTGCGTCCAGCCGCTCCCCTGCGAGCGAGCTCGCCGGATAGCGCCAGAGCTGGCTGACGGTGCCGAGTGCCGCCTGGTCTGCCATCAGGCTCTTTTGTTCTGCCGGTTGGCGACGAGATCGTCGACGACGGCCGGATCGGCCAACGTCGAGGTGTCGCCGAGCGCGCCGTAATCGTCCTCGGCGATCTTGCGCAGGATGCGGCGCATGATCTTGCCCGAGCGGGTCTTGGGCAGACCCGGCGCGAACTGGATCTTGTCGGGCGTGGCGATGGCGCCGATCTCCTTGCGGACGTGGGCGACAAGCTCCTTGCGCAGATCATCGCTCGATGTGCTGCCGGCCATCAGCGTGACGTAGCAGTAGATTCCTTGCCCCTTGATGTCGTGCGGATAGCCGACGACCGCGGCTTCCGAGACCAAGTCGTGGCTGACCAGCGCCGACTCCACTTCAGCCGTGCCCATGCGATGGCCGGAGACGTTGATGACGTCGTCGACGCGGCCCGTGATCCAGTAATAGCCGTCTTCGTCGCGGCGGCAGCCGTCGCCGGTGAAGTACTTGCCCTTATAGGTCGAAAAGTAGGTCTGCACGAAGCGGTCGTGATCGCCATAGACCGTGCGCATCATGCCGGGCCATGCATCGACGATGCAGAGATTGCCGTCGGCCGCCCCTTCGAGCACCTTGCCGTCGCCGTCGACCAGCTGCGGCTTGACGCCGAAGAACGGCCGCGTCGCCGACCCGGCCTTGAGGTCGGTGGCGCCCGGCAGCGGCGTGATCAGGATGCCGCCGGTTTCGGTCTGCCACCAGGTGTCGACGATCGGCAATTTGGCGTTGCCGATGACGTTGTAGTACCACTCCCAGGCTTCCGGATTGATCGGCTCGCCGACGGTACCAAGCACGCGCAGCGACTTGCGCGAGGTCTTCTTCACATGTTGGTCGCCGGCGCCCATCAGCGCGCGCAGCGCCGTCGGTGCGGTGTAGAAGATGTTGACCTGGTGCTTGTCGATGACTTCCCAGAAGCGCGACTGCGACGGGTAGTTGGGCACGCCCTCAAACATCAGCGTCGTGGCGCCGTTGGCCAAAGGCCCATAGACGATGTAGCTATGGCCGGTGACCCAGCCGACATCGGCGGTGCACCAGTAGATGTCGCCGTCATGGTAGTCGAAGACATATTGGTGGGTCATCGAGACATAGACGAGATAGCCGGCCGTGGTGTGCAGCACACCCTTCGGCTTGCCGGTCGAGCCCGAGGTGTAGAGGATGAACAGCGGGTCCTCCGCCTTCATCTTCTCCGGCTTGCACTCGGCCTTAACGGTCGCTGCCTCCTCATGGTACCAGACGTCGCGTCCGGGCACCCAGCCGGTCTTGCCGCCGGTGCGGCGCACCACCACCACCTTCTCGACCTTGGTGCCGGCCTTGGCCGCGATGTCGATCGCCTTGTCGGTGTTGTCCTTCAGCGGGATAGGCTTGCCGCCGCGCAGGCCCTCGTCCGCAGTGACGACGACGGTCGACTTGCAGTCGTCGATGCGCCCGGCGAGAGCGTCGGGCGAGAAGCCGCCGAAGACGACCGAATGGATGGCGCCGATACGCGTGCAGGCAAGCATCGCATAGGCCGTTTCCGGGATCATCGGCATGTAAATGGTGACGCGGTCGCCCTTCTTGACGCCGTGCTTCTTCAGCACGTTGGCAAAGCGGCAGACATGCGCATAAAGCTCGTTATAGGTGATCTTGCGGTCATCGTAAGGGTTGTCGCCCTCCCAGATGATGGCGGTCTGGTTGCCGCGCTTCTTCAGATGCCGGTCGATGCAGTTATAGGAAACATTGGTCTGGCCGTCCTCGAACCACTTGATCGAGACCTTGCCATCGAAGGAGGTGTTCTTGACCTTGGTGAAAGGTTTGAACCAGTCGATGCGCTTGCCGTGCTTGCCCCAGAACTTGTCCGGGTTCTTCACGCTGTCGGCATACCATTTGAGATAGGTGTCGTTGTCGATCAGCGCGTTCTTCTTCCACGCCGGCTGGACGCGGTGGACATAGACATCGGACATTTTTCAGCTTTCCTCCAGAACCGTTCCGCCGGCTTGAAGTGCCGGCGGTATCGCGGCGAAGCGGCCGCGAATTCGCCGGCATTATTAACAGTTCCGCCTTCACGGCAATATTAGACGTTGGATTCGCGCGGCGGGATGACGCAGGGGCAAGTCCAAATGCCTGTTAGCACTCTCGCTCCAGGGCTGCTAACCACTTGTTTTTCCGATGGAAAACTTGGGTCAGATGTGCGAAAATCAATAGACAGTTAAGCAACCGAGCGCAGAATCGGAGATCGGGAGGAAAGGAGATCGAGCCTTAAGGGGGCTGCCATGCATGACCATTCCGAAATGGATCTGATGCTCAGGGGCTATGGGCTGACCACGGCCAAGATACTCTACCATTTTCCCGATCACCCGCATTTGCTGCAAAGCTTCATCTGGCAGGACTACGACATCGCGCCGCAATTTCCGGTGCTGATCCGCTTCATCGAATTCTGGAAGACCAAGCTCGACGGCCCGCTGCATTCGGTGACCTACACGCACCAGAAGCTGATCGCGCCGAACGAGTGGCGGAAGGTGGACGGGGAGTTCGTGCTGCACTGAACGGCTCTCGCTTCGTCATCCCCGGGTCTTCGCGACGCCGCTTCGCGGCTGCTCCGCCCGTGGATGACGAAGTTCGGAGGCTGCGGCTAATCCGGTATGTTCACGATCGCCCCGATGGGGTGTTCGCGACTCAATCACACCGCCGGTGGGTTGAGCCGGGCGAACCCTTCCTGCCGCCGATAGGGGAAGTAAGGATAGGGCGCGGTCACCGCGCTCGCTTCATCGAGCGCCTTCATCTGTTCCGGCGTCAATGACCAGCCGACGGCGCCGAGATTTTGCCGCAACTGCTCCTCGTTGCGCGCGCCTATGATTACCGACGACACGGTCGGCCGCTGTAGCAGCCAGTTGATCGCGACCTGCGGCACGGTCTTGCCGGCTTCGGCGGCCACGGTTTCGAGCGCGTCGACTACCCGATAGAGATGCCCGTCTTCGACCGGCGGGCCGAAGCTTGCCGTGTCGTGCAGCCGGCTCGTTTTCGGCAGCGGTTGGCCGCGACGGATCTTGCCGGTCAGCCGGCCCCAGCCGAGCGGACTCCACACAAGGGCGCCGACGCCCTGGTCGAGACCGAGCGGCATCAGCTCCCATTCATAGTCGCGACCGACCAGCGAGTAGTAGACCTGATGCGCGACATAGCGCGGATAGCCATGCTTCTCCGCCAGGCCGAGCGATTTCATCACCTGCCAGCCGGAGAAGTTGGAGACGCCGACATAGCGCAGCTTGCCCACGCGAACGAGGTCGCCCAGCGTCGACAGCACCTCCTCGATCGGCGTCGCGGCGTCGAAGGCGTGGAGCTGAAGCAAGTCGATATAGTCGGTGCCGAGGCGCTTCAGCGCCGCGTCGACGGAGCGGATCAGCCGCGAGCGCGACGAACCGTAATCGGCCGGGCCGTCGCCCATCGGCAGCGCGGTCTTGGTGGAGATCAGAACCGCGTCGCGGCGGCCCTTGATCGCTTCGCCCAGCACCTCCTCCGAAGCACCGTTCGAATAGACGTCGGCCGTGTCGAAGAGGTTGGCGCCTGCTTCCAGGCAGATGTCGACCAGCCGGCGCGCCTCCTTAGCGTCGCTGTTGCCCCAGGCGCCGAACAGCGGCCCGGAGCCGCCGAAGATTCCGGCGCCGAAGGAAAGCGCCGGCACTTTCAGGCCGGATGCGCCGAGACGTCGATAGTCCATGGTTTTGCTCCTTGTCCAAAATTGTAATGTCGAGGGCGGATTTGGGCTGGTCAGCACTGGGCCAGCGCCGGCGAACCGATCGCGCGGCGCTCAAGGCGAAGGGCCAGGAACACGAGGGCAATCGCCGCGAGCGGCACCAGGCCTGCGACAAGGGTGACGGCGCCGAGGCCCGGCCCATGATCGATGACGAAGCCGCCGAGCCAGGCGCCGATCGCGTTACCGAGGTTGAAGGCGGCGATGTTGAAGGACGAGGCGAGGCCCTGGCCGGCGCCCCTGGCCTTGTCCAGCACCCACATCTGCAGCGGCGCCACGGTGGCGAAGGCGGCCGCGCCCAGCAGGCCGACGGCGACGATTGCCGCAACCGCCTGATGGATCGCGGCGGTCATGACGAACAGCACGGCCGAGAGCGCGACCAGCGTGCCGATGACGGTCGGCACCAGATGCCGGTCGGCCAGGCGTCCGCCAAGCAGGTTGCCGGCCACCAGCCCGCCGCCGAAGACGAGAAGGATCGGCGACACGGCGGCTTCGGAAAAGCCGCTGATGCGGGTGAGGATCGGCGCTAGATAGGTGAAGGCGGCGAAGACGCCGACCCAGCTCAGCACCGTGGTCAGCAGGCCGAGCAGCACCGGCCGGCGGCCAAGCACGGCAAGCGCGCCTTCCGAGCTCTCTTCCCCGCCGGCCGCGGCCGGTTCGTCGCGCGGCACCAAAAGCGCGATGACGGCAAAGGCGACGATGCCGACCAACGTGACGGCAAGGAAGGTGGAGCGCCAGCCATAGGCCTGGCCGAGCCAAGTGCCGAACGGCACGCCGAGGATGTTGGCGACGGTAAGGCCGGTGAACATCAGCGCGATGGCCGAGGCTTTCCGGTTGGGCGCGACAAGGCTGGTGGCGACGACCGAGCCGACGCCGAAGAAGGAGGCATGGGCGAAGGCGGTGAGCACACGCGCCGCCATCAGCGTCCAGTAGTCGGGCGCCAGCGCGCAGGCGAGGTTGCCGACGGTAAAGACCACCATCAGGGCAAGCAGCAGCGTCTTCTTCGACAGGCGGCCGGTGAGCGCGCCAAGCAACGGCGCGCCGACGACGACGCCCAGCGCATAGCCGGAGATCAGCATGCCCGCGGCCGAGATCGAGACGCCGAGATCGGCGCTGACGTCGAGCAGCAGGCCCATGATGACGAATTCGGTGACACCGATGCCGAAGGCGCCGGCGGTGAGGGCATAGAGAGCAAGAGGCATGGCGATGGTCCGATTGGTCGAAAAGAGGACGCTCAATCCCGCGCCCCGACCGGGAACATCGTGATCCTCGGAGCTGTGAACCAGCCTTGCATCAGGCATATTTTCTGTGAAATAGGTTCACGAATGGCGAGGCCCGAAATCAACCGTTCCGGCGAGATCGAGGTGTTCGTCCGCGTCGTCGAGGCGGGCAGCTTCTCGGCCGCGGCGCGCGCGCTGCGCATGACGCCGTCAGCGGTGAGCAAGCTGATCGCGCGGCTGGAGGCGCGGCTCGGCGCGCGACTTCTCGGCCGCTCGACGCGGCGGCTGCAGCTGACCCCGGAAGGGGTCGCCTTCCACGACAGCGGCGTGCGGATCCTCGCCGATATGGATGCGGCGGAACGCGAAGCGGCGGCGGGTGCGGCGCCGCGCGGCAGGCTGAGGGTCAATTCCTATGTGCCGTTCGGCCAGCACCGGCTGATGGCGCTGCTGCCGCGTTTCCTGGAAAAGTACCCCGAGATTTTCGTCGAAGCCGTGCTGACCGACAGTGTCATCGACCTTCTGGAAGAGCGCGCCGACGTCGCCATCCGCGCCGGGCCGCTGCGCGAGTCACGCCTGGTGGCGCGCAAGCTCGGCCAGAGCCGGATGGTGGTGGTCGCGTCGCCTGCCTATCTCGAAGCGCGCGGCACGCCACGCAAGCCTGCCGATCTCAGCAATCACAATCTGCTCGCCTTCGGCTTTGTGCGGCATATCGATGGCTTGCCGTTCATCGGTCCGGATGGTGCGCCGATCATCGTCCCGATTGTCGGCAACGCGACGGTTAGCGACGGCGAGGCGATGCGGCTGACGACGTTGGCCGGAGCGGGTGTCGCGCGCCTGGCGCGCTGGCATGTCGAGCCCGATATTGTCACCGGGCGGTTGGTGCCGCTGCTGGAAGAGTTCAATCCCGGCGACGAGGAGCCGACGCACGCCGTCTATGTTGGCCAGGGCAAGCATCTGCCGGCCAGGGTGCGCGCCTTTCTCGACTTTCTCGCCGAGACGGTGCGCCTCTAAAGAACAAGCCGCGCACCAGAAGGACGCGCGGCTTGCGAAAGTTTGGCCCGTGTTGGGACAATTACGCCTTCGGCACGAAGGGCGCTGGACGCCGGCCGGCGCCCTGCCGCTCCAGCATCCAGCCGGGATATTCGGAAGGCAGCGCGCTGACCTCGTCGAGCCTGGCGAGATCGTCGGCGTCGAGCTTCAGTCCGGTGGCCGCGAGGTTCTGTTCGAGCTGATCCATGCGGCTGGCGCCGATGAGGACGCTCATCACGAAGGGCTTGGCCAGCACATAGCCCAGCGCCACCGTGGCGACGCTGACATCGTGCCTCCTGGCAATCTCGCGCATGGCGGCGACCGCCGCCCAGGCGCGGTCCTCGTTGACCGGCGGGAAGTTGAAACTGGCGCGGCGGCCCTCGCCATTGCCCGGTGCGCCGGGGCCATATTTGCCGGAGAGCAGCCCGCCAGCCATCGGCGACCAGACCATGAGGCCGAGCTTCTCCTCGTTGATGAGCGGCACGATCTCGCGTTCGAGATCGCGGCCGGCGATCGAGTAATAGGACTGCACCGTCTCGAAGCGGGCATAGTCCTTGCGCTCGGCGATGCCGAGGGCCTTGGCGATGCGCCAGGCCTGCCAGTTGGAGACGCCGACGTAACGCACCTTGCCGCTGGCGACGAGGTCGTCGAGCGCGCGCAGCGTCTCGTCGATCGGCGTCACCGTATCGGTGCCGTGCAACTGGTAGAGGTCGATATGGTCGGTCTGCAGCCGCTCGAGGCTGCCGTCGATCGAATCCATGATGTGGCCGCGCGAGGAGCCGCGCTGGTTGGGGCCTTCGCCCATGACGCCATGCACCTTGGTGGCGATGATGACGTCCGAGCGCTTGACGCCGAGATCCTTGAGTGACTGGCCGAGAAGCCGCTCCGACTGGCCGAAAGAGTAGACGTCCGCGGTGTCGAAGAAATTGATGCCTGCGGCGATCGAGCGACCGACGATCTCGTTGACGCCTTTCTGGTCGAGGCTGGCGATCAAGCCCCATTGAGCATTCTCGCCGGCGGCGCCGAAGGTCATCGTGCCGAGGCAGAGTTCGGAGACGAACAGGCCGGTGTTGCCGAGCTGGTTGTAGCGCATGGTGAGATTTCCCCGAGAGAAGGATTGGGTGATGTCTGAACGACAGGTTTGTCTGAATGACACGAGGGAAATAGGAACGGCCCGTTTCGTTTCAAGCGCCGGGGCTACGAAATCGCCCCGCTGAGGGCTCGGTAACGAGATCGTGACGAATAGAGTGGATCAGCTCTCCACGAGAGCAAGGACCGCGAACAGCGTCATGCCGAATGCGACGGCGGCAAGCGGCAGGAGAATTTCAATCATCGCGGTGCTGGCTTTCACCGGATGATCGCTTGTATCGAACTCGCCTGCGATCCAGTCGGGGAAAGCCTTTGCCTTGCCGGGACGACTGAGCCGGTGATGGCGCCAGACGCGGCCGGCGATAGCCGGCAGTGCGACCGACATCACGATGAAGCCGGTCACGACGAAAAGCAGATATTCGTCATAGCCGCCGGCAAAGCCGATCCAGGCCGACAGCGAATAGCAGGCCGCAAGCCCCACCATGGCATAATAGACCCATCGGTGCAGTCCGCGGGAGGCCTGCTGGTCGTGTGTGATTTCCTGGTCTTGGCGTGTGACAGTCATCGGGGCCTCCTATGACTTGAGGAGCCACGCGCTCGTTCCTCATCCGCACCTAGTGAGGTGGCATGGCGCGACAATGCGGTGGTATGACGCGCCTGCGCCAGCCTTTGTTTTTCCCGATGGAATGCCGGTACACGCTTTCCCGGGGAATGCTCAGGCCCGGCCGCCGAAGATCGCCGAGCCGACCCTGACGCTGGTCGCGCCGAAGGCGATCGCGGTCTCGTAATCGCTGGACATGCCCATCGAGAGTTTTGCGACGCCGGCTTCGCGGGCGATCTTTTCCAGAAGCGCGAAATGCGGGCCAGGATTCTCGTCCGCCGGCGGAATGCACATCAACCCTTCGATAACGAGGCCATGCGCCTCGCGGCAGCGGCTGACGAAGGCGACGGCCTCGCGCGGCTCGATGCCGGCCTTTTGCGGTTCGGAGCCGGTGTTGACCTGGACGTAGAGTTTTGGCGTGCGACCTTGTCTCGCAATCTCCTTGGCAAGCTCGGCGGCGATCTTCTCGCGATCGATCGTCTCGATGACATCGAAAAGCGCCACCGCTTCCTTGGCCTTGTTGGACTGCAGCGGTCCGATCAGGTGCAGCTCGACATCGGGAAACGCTTCTCTCAGCCCCGGCCATTTGGCTTGGGCTTCCTGCACGCGGTTCTCGCCGAAAACGCGCTGTCCGGCCTCGATCACGGGGCGAATATCCTCGGCCGCAAAGGTCTTCGATACCGCGACCAGCGTGACGGCGCCGGGCTCGCGCCCGGCCTCGCGCTCGGCATTCGCGATCCTCGCCTTGACGGCGAGAAGCTGTTCGGCGGCACTCGTCATGCCCATATCCTGCCTATAGTTTAGCGCCAACGCCGGATCGCCACAGTTGACGGGTCCGGCAATCCATGGTGAACACCGCGACGACATTGTCTAGGCTGCCGGCCTTGTCCGGCGCCGCACAGCCGCTTTTAAGTGAAAAACATCCGATGGCAACCGAACGATACAATCCGCGCACGTCAGAGCCCAAATGGCAGAAGGCCTGGGCCGAAAAGAAGCTGTTCGAGGCCAGGAACGACGACCCGAAGCCGAAATATTACGTGCTCGAGATGTTCCCCTATCCGTCGGGGAAGATCCATATCGGCCACACCCGCAACTACACGATGGGCGACGTCGTGGCGCGCTACAAGCGGGCCAAGGGCTTCAACGTGCTGCACCCGATGGGCTGGGATGCCTTCGGCATGCCAGCCGAGAACGCGGCGATGCAGAACAAGGTCCATCCGAAGGACTGGACCTATGAGAACATCGCCGTCATGCGCGAGCAGCTCAAGGTCATGGGCCTGTCGCTCGACTGGGCGCGCGAGTTCGCAACCTGCGACGTCGACTACTACCACCGCCAGCAGATGCTGTTCCTCGACTTCGTTGAGAAAGGGCTGGTGACGCGCAAATCCTCCAAGGTCAACTGGGACCCGGAAGACATGACGGTGCTCGCCAACGAGCAGGTCATCGACGGCCGCGGCTGGCGCTCGGGCGCGCTGGTCGAGCAGCGCGAGCTGACGCAATGGTTCTTCAAGATCACCGACTATGCGCAGGACCTGCTGGAGTCGCTCGACCGCCTCGACGAGTGGCCGGAAAAGGTCAAGCTGATGCAGCACAACTGGATCGGCCGCTCGGAAGGGCTGCTGATCCGCTGGCCGCTGGCCGCTCCGGTTGGCGACATGCACGAGCTGGAAGTCTACACGACCAGGCCGGACACGATCTTCGGCGCCTCCTTCATGGCGGTCGCCGCCGACCATCCGCTGGCCAAAAAAGCCGCCGAGAACAATCCGGCGCTGGCCAAGTTCATCGACGAGGTCCGCCACATGGGCACCTCGGTGGCTGCGCTCGAGACGGCCGAGAAGAAGGGTTTCGACACCGGCATCCGCGTCGTCCATCCCTTCGATGACGGCTGGACGCTGCCGGTCTATGTGGCCAATTTCGTGCTGATGGAATACGGCACCGGCGCCATCTTCGGCTGCCCGTCGGGCGATCAGCGCGACCTCGACTTCGCTAACAAATATGGCCTGCCGGTGATCCCGGTGGTGATGCCGGAAGGCGAAAATCAGGGAAGCTTCCAGATCATCGAGGAGGCCTATGACGGCGACGGCGTGATGATCAACTCGCGCTTCCTCGACGGCATGAAGCCGGAGCGGGCCTTCGACGAGGTGGCCAAGCTGCTCGAGCAGAAGACGATCGGCGGCCGGCCGATGGCGGAGCGCAAGGTGAATTTCCGCCTGCGCGACTGGGGCATCTCGCGCCAGCGCTACTGGGGCTGCCCGATCCCGATGATCCATTGCGAAGCCTGCGGCGTCGTGCCGGTGCCGAAGGCCGACCTGCCGGTCCGGCTGCCCGACGACATCGAGTTCGACCGTCCGGGCAATCCGCTCGACCGCCATCCGACCTGGCGCCACGTGAAGTGCCCGCAATGCGGGCGCGACGCGCGGCGCGAGACTGACACGATGGACACCTTCGTTGACTCGTCCTGGTATTTCGCCCGTTTCACCGCGCCCTGGGCCAACGAGCCGACCGAGCCGAAGGCGGCCGACGAATGGCTGGCGGTCGACCAGTATATCGGCGGCATCGAGCACGCGATCCTGCATCTGCTCTATTCGCGCTTCTTCACCCGCGCCATGCGCGAGACCGGGCATCTCAACCTCGCCGAGCCGTTCAAGGGCCTGTTCACGCAAGGCATGGTGGTGCACGAAACCTATCGTGTCGGCGGCTCGTCGGCCAATGGGCGCTGGCTGTCGCCGGGCGAGATCAAGATCGAGGATGTCGGCGGCAGGCGCCGCGCCATCGAGATCGCGACCGGCGAGGAAGCGACGATCGGCGCGCTCGAGAAAATGTCGAAGTCGAAGAAGAACACGGTGAGCCCAGAAGAGATTACCGACGGCTACGGCGCCGACACAGCGCGCTGGTTCATGCTGTCGGACTCGCCGCCCGAACGCGACGTCGAATGGACGGACGAGGGTGCCGCCGGCGCGCATCGCTTCGTGCAGCGCGTCTGGCGCCTGGTGCAGATCGCGGCCGAGCAGCTCGCCGGCGTCAAGCCGGCCGCGGCGAAGGACGGCGAGGCGGGCGCCGTCTCCAAGGCCGCGCACAAGATCCTGAAGGCGATCGGCGAGGACATCGAGAAGCTCGGCTTCAACCGGGCGATCGCGCGCATCTACGAGCTTGCGAACGCGCTGACCACGCCGCTCAATGATGTCGCCGAGGGCAAGGCGGACGCGGCGCTGAAAGCCGCCTGCCGCGAGGCCGTCGAGATCCTTGTGCACGTGATCGCGCCGGTGATGCCGCATCTGGCCGAGGAATGCTGGGAGGCGCTGGGCAGCACCGACATGGTCGCCGAACGGCCGTGGCCGGTCTACGATCCGGCTCTGGTCGTCGACAACGAGATCGTGCTGCCGGTGCAGGTCAACGGCAAGAAGCGCGGGGATTTGACAATTGCCCGCGACGCGGATCAAGGTGCCGTCGAACAAGCGGTGCTGGCTCTCGACTTCGTGCAAAAAGCGCTCGATGGCAAGGCCCCGCGCAAGGTGATCATCGTCCCGCAGAGGATCGTCAATGTCGTTGCCTGATCCGGAAAAGTCACAGGCGGCGCGTTTGCTGCGCCGCGCGGCTATCGGTGGCCTGGTCGCCTCGCTGGCGCTGGTCTCGGCCTGCACGGTGCGGCCGCTCTATTCCAGCGCGCCGCTTGCCGTCGGCTCGCAGGCCGGCGCAGCCGCCGAGCTGGCATCGATCTCGATCAAGCCGGTCGGCACGCGTTACGGCCAGCAGGTGCGCAACAATCTGATCTTCGCCTTCGGCCAGGGCTCGGGCGAGCCGGCATCGCCTGCCTACACGCTGGATCTCGGCGTCAGCGAGCTGGTCGAATCGGCGGCCATCGTCCAGGTGCAGACCGAAGAGGACGAGCCGACGGCAGGCACCGTGACGCTCACCGCCAATTATGTCCTGCGTGATTCCGCGACCGGCACGGTGGTCGCGGTCGGCAAGCGCTCGATCCCGTCATCCTTCGATCGGCCGCGCCAAGAGTTCGCCGCCTACCGGGCGCAGATCGACGCCGAGAACCGCGCCGCCCGCGAGCTCGCCGATCTGCTGCGCCTGGCGATCGCCCAGGATCTGGCCAAGCACGGCAAGGCCTGATCACACAGATCGTGCTTCACCAACGAATAAAGGCCGGTTGCCCGGCCTTTTTCCGTTCGGCGTGTCGTCTCAGTTGATCTTCTGGCCGGTCTTGGCCCAGTCGGCGAGGAAGGCGGCAAGGCCCTTGTCGGTGAGCGGGTGGTTGACCAGCGCCCGCAGCGTCGCCGGCGGCGCGGTCACCACGTCGGCGCCGATCAAGGCTGCCTGCTTGACGTGGTTCACCGTACGCACCGAAGCAGTGAGAATCTCGGTCTTGAAATCGTAATTGTCGTAGATGGTGCGGATTTCCGAGATCAGCTCCATGCCGTCCGAGCCGGTGTCGTCGATGCGGCCGACGAAAGGTGAGATGAAGGAGGCGCCGGCCTTGGCGGCAAGCAGCGCCTGGTTGGCCGAGAAGCAGAGCGTGACGTTGACCATGCGGTTCATCTGGGTACGGATCGTCTTGCAGGCCTTCAGACCATCCAGCGTCAGCGGCACCTTGATGCAGACATTGGGCGCGATCTTGGCCAGCACCTCGGCTTCGCCCATCATGTCCTTGAATTCGGTGGCCACGACCTCGGCCGAGACCGGGCCTTCGACGATGTCGCAGATCTGCTTCGTCACCTCGGAGATCTTGCCGCCGGATTTCAGGATCAGCGAGGGGTTGGTGGTGACGCCGTCGAGCAGCCCCAGGTCGTTCAGTTCCTTGATCTCCTTGATGTCGGCGGTGTCGACAAAAAATTTCATTGCGGTCTCCTTGGGGATTTCCTGGTGCCGGTCTGGCACGTTCGAGAGTCACCCTTTGATCTAGAGCAAAGTCGGGGCAAGGTCACGCCTCATGATGGAAGATTCGCCCTTTGTCGCGGCCGCACCGGTGCTGGTGCCGATGCCGGCCGAACGGCCCTACACCTATGCCGTGCCGCCCGGCATGCGCGTGGTGCCGGGCTCGATCGTGCGCGTGCCGCTGGGACCGCGCCAGGTCGCCGGCATCGTCTGGGACGGCGTCGTCGAAACGGTCGATCCGAAAAAACTGCGGCCGATCGAGGAGGTCTTCGACTGCCCGCCGATCGACAAGGCCATGCGCCGCTTCGTCGACTGGATCGCGCAATATACGCTGTCGGCCCCCGGCATGGTGGCGCGCATGCTGCTCAGGGCACCCGAAGCCTTCGACCCGGAACCGTGGATCGAAGGGCTGCAGCGCACCCTCGCGGAACCCGACCGATTGACCGACGCCCGGCGCCGCGTGCTGGAGACGGCCGAGGGCGGCCTTGCCTGGACGCGCTCGGGGCTCGCGCATGCGGCGGGCGTGTCGTCGACCGTCATAGACGGCTTGAGGGCGCAAGGCGTGTTCGAGACGGTCATGATCCCGCCAAGGCCGGTGGTCGCCGCGCCCGATCCCTGCCATGCTGTGCCGGAATTGATGCCCGACCAGAAGGCTGCGGCCGACAAGCTGCGCGCGGCAATCGCCACCGATGCCTTCAACGTCACTCTTCTCGACGGCGTTACCGGATCGGGCAAAACGGAAGTCTATTTCGAGGCGGTGGCGGCGGCGCTCGACAAGGGCAGGCAGGTGCTGATCCTGCTGCCGGAGATCGCGCTGACCCATGCCTTCCTCGAACGCTTCCAGGACCGCTTCGGCGCCAAGCCGGCGGAGTGGCATTCGGACCTGCCGCCCAGGATGCGCGAGCGCGTCTGGCGGCAGGTGGCGGAAGGCGGTGTGCGCGTCGTCGCCGGCGCGCGCTCGGCGCTGTTCCTGCCGTTCAGGGAGCTAGGCCTGATCGTGGTCGACGAAGAGCACGACCCCGCCTACAAGCAGGAGGACCGCGTCTTCTACAATGCGCGCGACATGGCGGTGGTGCGCGGCCATATAGGCAGCTTCCCGGTCGTGCTCGCCTCGGCGACGCCTTCGGTGGAAAGCCGCGTCAATGCAAGCCAGGGCCGCTACACCAGAGCGGTGCTGTCGTCGCGCTTCGCCGAGGCGGCACTTCCCGACCTGAAATCGATCGACATGCGGCGCGCGCCGCCGGCGCGCGGCGGCTTCCTGTCGCCTGTCCTTCTTGAACAGATGCAGCGCACGCTTGAGAAAAAAGAGCAGTCGCTGCTCTTCCTCAACCGGCGCGGCTATGCGCCGCTGACGCTCTGCCGCGTCTGCGGCCATCGCTTCGGCTGCCCGGTCTGCTCAGCCTGGCTGGTGGAGCATCGCTTTCGCGGCCAGCTCGTCTGCCATCATTGCGGCCACAACGAGCGCCGGCCTGAAGCCTGCCCGGAATGCGGCACGCTCGATCACCTGGTTGCCTGCGGGCCGGGCGTCGAGCGCATCGCCGAGGAGGTGGTGGCGCATTTCCCGGAGGCGCGTACGATCGTGCTCTCGTCGGATCTCTTAGGCGGCGTGCGCCGGCTGCGGCTCGAGCTCGAGGCCGTCGCCAATGGCGAGGCCGACATTGTCATCGGCACGCAGCTCGTCGCCAAGGGCCATAATTTTCCCGGCATGACGCTGGTCGGCGTGGTCGACGCCGATCTCGGCCTCGCCAATGGCGATCCGCGCGCCGCCGAGCGCACCTTCCAGCTGCTCAGCCAGGTGACGGGGCGTGCCGGCCGCACCGGCAAGAAGAGCCTCGGCCTGTTGCAGACCTACCAGCCGGACCATCCGGTGATGCGGGCGATCGTCTCCGGCGATTCGGAAGCGTTCTACGAGCGCGAGATCGCCGAGCGCGAGCGGGCGGCTCTACCGCCCTTCGGCCGGCTCGCCGGCATCATCGTAAGCGCCGCGACGCGAGGCGAGGCCGAAACCCATGCGCGGGGCTTGCGGCGTGCGGCACCTAATGCGTCCGATCTCTTCGTGCTCGGCCCGGCCGAGGCGCCGCTGTCGCTGATCGGCGGCCGCCACCGCTTCCGCCTCCTGGTGCAGGGCGAACGGCGCGCCGACATGCAGGGTTTCATTCGCGCCATGCTGGCGGACGGGCCGAAGCTGCGCGGCTCGGTGCGCGTGCAGGTCGACATCGACCCGCAGAGCTTTCTGTGAGTTTGTGGAATTACCCCCTCGGACCACTTTCAGTGAAGGGATTCAGGTGAGGTACATCGAGAATCGCGAAATGCCGGAGATTGGCCGTTAAGACGGACATGCTGTTCAAACGAGCAGTCGATGCGATCAGCACATCGGCCAAGCCAGGATTGAAGCCTTTGGCGATCGCGGCATCTTCCAGTTTGCCGGCCTCTCGCGCGATTGCGACGTCCACTGGCAGAATGCGTTGGTCGAATTCCGTCAGCAGCCGTTCGAACCAGTCACCGATACGCGCTGCCTTCGAACTTGCGCCCGATCGCTTCAGTTTCGCGATGCCTTTTTCCAGCTCCAAAACGACGACGGATGACATGTGCCAGGAGCCGCGTTCCCGCTGTTCGTCAACCCACGTCAGCAGGTGTGAGGGAAGCGGAGGACGGTCAGGCGCAAAGGCCGATAGGAACGACGTGTCGAGTAAATAACCGCTCAAAATTCGACGTCCCCTGACGGCGATTCGTTGCGCTCAAATTCTATGCCACCAGGATACTGAAGCAGGAAGTCGACAAAGGCTTTTTGGCTGCCTTGCGGATAAAGCTTTCTCCCCTCATCAATCGGAACAACCATGGCAATCGCTTTGCCATGCCTGGTGATGGTAGTAGGTTCACCGTTTCCCGCGGCCTCGACGAGCGCCGAGAGCCCTGCCTTGGCCTCCCGAAGCTGGACCGTTTTCATGATGACCTCCATTGTAGTCTCATGTGGTCACCATATAGAGATTACATAGGAAAGGAACAAGTCCTCGTGAAAACCCTTGGCCTCATCGGCGGCATGAGCTGGGAATCGACCGCCATCTACTATCGCCTGCTCAACGAGGTCGTGCGCGAGCGGCTGGGCGGGCTCCATTCGGCGAAGCTCTTGTTGTGGTCATTCGATTTCGCTGAGATCGCGGAGCGGCAACACGCGGGCGACTGGCACGGCGCTGGCGTGCTGCTTGTCGAAGCAGCGCGCGGATTGGAGGCGGCCGGCGCGCATGGGTTGGTGATCTGCACCAACACCATGCACAAGCTCGCAGGCGACGTACAAGCGGCGGTGTCGATCCCACTCATCCACATCGCCGATGCCACGGCACACGCCGTCGTCGCGGCGGGCGTAAAGCGTCCGGCGCTGCTGGCGACCCGCTTCACCATGGAGCAGGATTTCTACAAAGGGCGGCTTGCCGACAAATACGGACTGCAGCCCGTGGTGCCGGACCAGGCCGGCCGCGACATGGTGCACCGGGTGATCTATGACGAACTCTGCCAGGGCGTCGTCAAGGACAGCTCGAAGGCCGCCTATATCGCCGAGGTCGGCCGCATGCGGCGCGATGAAGAGATCGACGGCCTCATCATGGGCTGCACCGAGATCACCATGCTGATCGGGCAGGGCGATTTCGATATCCCGGTGTTCGACACCACGCGCATCCATGCCGAGGCCGCGATCGAGTTCGCGCTGTCCTGATCAGGCGCTCCTCCGACGTGTCTTTCTTGCGCCTGTTCTAATGTGCCGGCCGCCATCTGGCGTGCGGCTTTTCCTCCGCTAGAATGCCGGCAATTTCAGAACAAGACTTTACGAGGGATCAGATGGAATTCGCATTTCCGTGGCCGGCGAGCCAGGGCGAGTGGCTGGCTTGGTCGAGCGCCGTCGTCACGCTGCTCATCGGCCTGCTTCTATTCCTGGCGCCGAACCTCGCCTTCCGCATCCTGCGCCTGCAGGCTAAGCCGGAGAAGGCCGCGGCGATCGCCGAGGGGCGCGGCCGCATGTCGGGCTTCTATCTTGGCGTCAGCCTGTGCTGCATCCTGTTGGCGCAGCCGCTTCTCTACATGGCCCTCGGCTTCTCCTGGCTGTTCACCGCTTTCGGCCGGCTTTTGTCGATGATGTCGGATGGCGCCAACACCCCTTTCAACTGGGCCTCCATCGTGGTTGAATTGGCGTTGGCGGCGCTGCCGCTGGCCTTCGCCTTCGGCTTCGTGCCGTGAATTCGTGATTAATCCGGCGCTCAGGATCGGCCCTCGCCGCCTGATGCGACAAAAGTGTCTGAAAACCATGCCGGACGATGCATTGCGGTCTTAAAAGGCCTGTGCTAGACGGCAATCGACTTTCGGCCGGGGATAGCGGAAGCCATCCCTCCGTGCTTGGAAAAATCGCAGTAAGGTCAAAGATTTAGCCAGAGTTTTTGCTCGCGCCAACAATCTGCGGCCTGTCAGACAAGAGAAAAGACGGTCCGTGGCCCAATCGTCATCGCCAATCTCAGCTGTCGCAGAACGCTATGCAAGCTCGCTGTTCGAGCTCGCGCTGCAGGAAAATTCGGTCGCCAAGGTCGAAGCCGACCTCAACGACTTCGAGGCGATGCTGAACGGCAGCGCCGATCTTACCCGGCTGATCAACAGCCCGGTGTTCTCCAGTGACGATCAGGCCAAGGCCATCGGCGCGATCATCGGCAGGGCCAAGATCACCGGCCTCGTCGGCAACTTCCTGCGCGTCGTTGCCCGCAACCGCCGCCTGTTCGCCGTGCCTGGCATGATCAAGGCGTTCCGCCAGATCGCCGCCGACCATCGTGGCGAGGCTTCCGCCGAGGTCACTTCGGCGCATGCCCTGACGGCCGCGCAGCAGACCGAGCTCAAGGCGACACTGAAGAGCATCGCCGGCAAGGACGTGGCCATCGCCATGACGGTTGACCCGTCGCTGCTCGGCGGCCTGATCGTGAAGATGGGCTCGCGCCAGATCGACACGTCGCTCAAAACCAAACTCAATTCGCTCAAGCTTGCACTGAAAGAGGTCGGCTGATGGACATCCGCGCCGCGGAAATTTCCGCAATTCTGAAAGACCAGATCAAGAATTTCGGCAAGGAGGCCGAGGTCTCCGAAGTCGGCCAGGTTCTGTCCGTCGGTGACGGCATCGCCCGCGTCTACGGCCTCGACAACGTCCAGGCCGGCGAGATGGTCGAATTCCCGGGCGGCATCCGCGGCATGGCGCTGAACCTCGAAGCCGACAATGTCGGCGTCGTCATCTTCGGCAACGACCGCGACATCAAGGAAGGCGACACCGTCAAGCGCACCGGCGCCATCGTCGACGTGCCGGTCGGCCCCGGCCTGCTCGGCCGCGTGGTCGACGCGCTCGGCAATCCGATCGACGGCAAGGGACCGATCAAGGCCACCGAACGCCGCCGCGTCGATGTCAAGGCGCCCGGCATCATTCCGCGCAAGTCGGTGCACGAGCCGATGTCGACCGGTCTCAAGGCCATCGACGCGCTGATCCCGGTCGGCCGCGGCCAGCGCGAGCTGGTCATCGGCGACCGCCAGACCGGTAAGACCGCCATCATCCTCGACACGATGCTGAACCAGAAGTCGGTGCACGACAACGGCCCCGAGAAGGAGAAGCTTTACTGCGTCTACGTCGCCGTCGGCCAGAAGCGCTCGACCGTCGCGCAGTTCGTGAAGGTGCTGGAGGAGCGCGGCGCGCTCGACTACTCCATCATCATCGCCGCCACCGCGTCCGACCCTGCGCCGATGCAGTTCCTGGCGCCGTTCGCCGGCTGCACGATGGGCGAGTATTTCCGCGACAACGGCATGCATGCCCTCATCAGCTATGACGACCTGTCGAAGCAGGCCGTCGCCTACCGCCAGATGTCGCTGCTGCTGCGCCGCCCGCCGGGCCGCGAAGCCTATCCGGGCGACGTGTTCTACCTGCACTCGCGTCTCTTGGAGCGTGCCGCCAAGCTCAACGACGACAACGGCAACGGTTCGCTGACCGCGCTGCCGATCATCGAAACGCAGGCCAATGACGTGTCGGCCTACATCCCGACCAACGTGATCTCGATCACCGACGGCCAGATCTTCCTCGAAACCAACCTGTTCTTCCAGGGCATCCGCCCGGCGGTGAACGTTGGTCTGTCGGTGTCGCGCGTCGGCTCGTCGGCGCAGATCAAGGCGATGAAGCAGGTTGCCGGCTCGATCAAGGGTGAGCTTGCGCAGTACCGCGAAATGGCGGCCTTCGCGCAGTTCGGCTCCGACCTCGACGCCGCCACGCAGCGCCTCTTGAATCGCGGTTCGCGCCTGACGGAACTCTTGAAGCAGCCGCAGTTCTCGCCGCTCAAGACCGAGGAGCAGGTCGCCGTGATCTTTGCCGGCGTCAACGGCTATCTCGACAAGCTGTCGCTCAACCAGGTCGGCAAGTTCGAGCATGGCCTGCTCAGCCACATGCGCTCGGCCGGCAAGGACGTGCTCGACGGCATCCGCAAGGAGAAGGCGCTATCGGACGACCTGCGCGCCAAGCTGAAGGCGGAAATCGACGCCTTCGCCAAGACCTTTGCTTGAACGAAGCCGGACGGGATCGGGTTTGAAGCATGGCTTCGTTAAAAGACCTTCGTAACCGTATCGCCTCGGTCAAGGCGACGCAGAAGATCACCAAGGCGATGCAGATGGTCGCCGCGGCGAAGCTGCGTCGCGCGCAGGAAGCGGCGGAAGCCGCCAGACCCTATTCCGAGCGGATGGGCGCGGTGCTGGCCAACATCACCCAGGCGATCGGCGGCGGCGGCGACGCCCCGGCGCTGATGACCGGCACCGGCAGGGACGACGTGCAACTGCTCATCGTCTGCACCGCCGAGCGGGGCCTGTGCGGTGGCTTCAACTCGCAGATCGCGCGTCTTGCCCGCGATCATATCCGCAGGCTTCTCGCCGACGGCAAGCAGGTCAAGATCATCTGCGT
Organism: Mesorhizobium sp. WSM4884; assembly: GCF_029625675.1. Lineage (NCBI taxonomy): Bacteria > Pseudomonadati > Pseudomonadota > Alphaproteobacteria > Hyphomicrobiales > Phyllobacteriaceae > Mesorhizobium > Mesorhizobium sp. WSM4884. The sequence goes on along the minus strand of NZ_JARTVO010000011.1, from coordinate 25,029 downwards.
CGGCAAGAAGGGCTACGACATCCTGCGCCGCGAATACGGCTCGCTGATCCTCGATCGTGTCGACCTGCGCGAGGTCAAGACGCTCGGCTTCGTCAATGCCGATGCGATCGCGCGCAAGGTCATCAACCTGTTCAACCAGGGCGGCTTCGACGTCTGCACGCTGTTCTATTCGCAGTTCAAGTCGGTGATCAGCCAGATCCCGACGGCGCAGCAGATCATTCCGGCGGCCCAGGCTTCCGCCGCAGCCGAGACGAGCAACGGCGCCACCGCCGTCTACGAATACGAGCCGGAGCCGGGCGAGATCCTTTCCGACCTCATCCCGCGCAACATCGCGGTGCAGATTTTCCGCGCGCTGCTCGAGAACGCGGCGGGCGAGATGGGCGCCAAGATGAGCGCGATGGACAATGCGACGCGCAACGCCGGCGACATGATCAACAGGCTGTCGATCACCTACAACCGCCAGCGGCAGGCGCAGATCACCAAGGAACTGATCGAAATCATTTCGGGCGCCGAGGCGCTCTAGGCGCGCCGCGCGAGGTCATCGATCTCGCGGCGATGGCGTGAACAACAGATAGACGAAAAGGGCAAAGACGATGGCGAAAGCAGCTACCCCGAAGACCGCCAAGGCGGCATCGGCCCCCAAGGAAGCGGCAAAGGCTCCGGCAGCAGCAGCGAAGGCCGCTCCGGCCAAGAAGGCGGCCGCTCCGGCCAAGGCAGCGGCACCCGCCAAGGCGGCAGCGGCGAAGACGGCCAACGTCGCGGCAAAGAGGGTCGGCGCCGCCGGCAAGGTGCGCCAGGTCATCGGCGCCGTCGTCGACGTGCAGTTCGAAGACCATCTGCCGGCCATTCTGAACGCGCTCGAAACCGACAATGTCGGCAACCGCCTGGTGCTCGAGGTCGCCCAGCATCTCGGCGAGAACACCGTGCGCTGCATTGCCATGGACTCGACCGAGGGTCTCGTGCGTGGCCAGGAGGTCTTCGACACCGGCGGGCCGATCTCGGTTCCGGTCGGCCCGGGCATGCTCGGCCGCATCATCAACGTCATCGGCGAGCCGGTCGATGAAGCAGGCCCGGTCGACGCCGTCGAAATGCGCGCCATCCACCAGCCGGCTCCGGCCTATGTCGACCAGTCGACGGAAGCGCAGATCCTGGTCACCGGCATCAAGGTTCTCGACCTGCTCGCCCCTTACGCCCGCGGCGGCAAGATTGGCCTGTTCGGCGGTGCCGGCGTCGGCAAGACCGTGCTGATCCAGGAGCTGATCAACAACGTCGCCAAGGCCCATGGCGGCTTCTCGGTGTTCGCCGGCGTCGGCGAGCGCACCCGCGAAGGCAACGACCTCTATCACGAATTCATCGAATCCGGCGTCAACAAGAAGGGCGGCGGCCAGGGCTCCAAGGCCGCGCTCGTCTATGGCCAGATGAACGAGCCGCCGGGCGCCCGCGCCCGTGTCGGCCTGACCGGTCTGACCGTCGCCGAGTATTTCCGCGACCAGGGCCAGGACGTGCTGTTCTTCGTCGACAACATCTTCCGCTTCACGCAGGCGGGCTCGGAAGTGTCGGCGCTGCTCGGCCGCATCCCGTCGGCGGTGGGCTACCAGCCGACTCTCGCCACCGACATGGGCGCGCTGCAGGAGCGCATCACGACGACGACCAAGGGCTCGATCACCTCGGTGCAGGCCATCTACGTTCCGGCCGACGACTTGACCGATCCGGCGCCGGCGACCTCGTTCGCCCACCTCGACGCCACCACCGTGCTCAACCGCGCGATCTCGGAAAAGGGCATCTACCCGGCCGTCGATCCGCTGGATTCCACCTCGCGCATGCTCGACCCGATGGTCGTCGGCGAGGAGCACTACCAGGTCGCTCGCCAGGTGCAGTCGATTCTGCAGCGCTATAAGTCGCTGCAGGACATCATCGCCATCCTGGGCATGGACGAGCTGTCGGAAGAGGACAAGCAGACCGTTGCGCGCGCCCGCAAGATCGAGCGCTTCCTGTCGCAGCCGTTCTTCGTCGCCGAAGTGTTCACGGGATCGCCGGGCAAGCTTGTCGACCTCGCCGACACCATCAAGGGCTTCAAGGGCCTTTGCGCCGGCGACTACGACCACCTGCCGGAAGCCGCCTTCTACATGGTCGGCGGCATCGAGGAAGCGGTCGAGAAGGCGCAGCGCCTGGCGGCTGAAGCGGCGTAAGCCGGTGAATGGTCAATAGTGAATGGTGAATAGGGAGTAGCGGATCGGAAATCGGGCTGGGTGATGGCCATTTTGGACCATTCACCATTCACCATTCACCATTCGCTAAATTGATCATGGCTGAAGCTTTCAAGTTCGAACTGGTCTCGCCGGAGCGGCTGCTCGTTTCCGAGCAGGTCGAGTCCGTCGTCATCCCGGGCGCCGAAGGCGAGATGACCGTGATGGCGCAGCACGCTCCGGTCATGACCACGATCAAGCCCGGCGTCGTCACGGTGAAGACCGCGGCCGGCAAGGAAGAGCGCTACGTGGTGTTCGGCGGCTTCGCCGACATCCTGCCTTCTGGGTGCACGCTGCTCGCCGAATCGGCGACTCATGTGAACGACATCGACCGCGCCGACATCACCCGCCGCATCCAGGAGGCGAGGGAAGACGCCGCCGACGCCAAGGATGACGAGAGCCGCGCCAAGGCCGAGCAGTTCCTCAGCCAACTCACCACGCTGGAAGGCGCGCTTATTCCAGCCTGACGACGGCTCCTTACAGATGATTGAAAAGGCGGGGCTTGCCCCGCTTTTTCGTTTGATGGACAGTCCGCCTGCTTGTCAGAGCGTCTGCCGTTTCACGGAAACGGCAGACGCTCCATCTCCTTGTCTTGACGCAATCCCTGACGGAAAACTGCTTCGCACTTTTCCTGGAATTACTCTAGGCGCGAGCGTTATCGGCTATCTATGCCGAGCGCGGCGAACGCCAATACCGGTCCCTCCCGCCGCAAGTGGACGAGATGCACGGCCACGAGTTCGATCAACGTCTGGCGTTCGGCGTGGCCCTTGGCGAAGCCGGCCAGCTCAAACACCTCCGTCACCGTTTCATTCGCCGGCAGCTGCTGGGCCAAAAGTGAGGTCAGCGCAGCATCGAGAGGATCGGTGAAATGGCCCTCCGGCAAGGTGCTTCCCCGTGCTGCGCAGGCGGCGATCCAGGCGGCCACCACCAGTGTCAGATGGACCAGCTCAGTGCCGGCCTCCAGGCACTCCAAGGCCGACGCAATGATGCGCTGCGGCAGCTTCTGGCTGCCGTCATTGGCGATCTGAGCCGTGCGATGGGCAAGCGCCGTGTTGGAAAAGCGCGCCGCGAGCTCGGCGGTGTAGGCGGCCGTGTCGAGCCCGGCACCCTCCGGCAGGGTCGGGATGGCTTCGGCCCACAACGCATCGACGAATTGCCGGATCGCCGGATCGGCAAAAGCGCGATCGACGGTGGCATGGCCACTCAGCAACCCCAGATAGGCTATGCCCGAATGGGCGCCGTTGAGCAGCCTGAGCTTCATGTCCTCGAAGGGACCGACGTCCTCGACCATGGTGACGCCGAATCTTTCCCAGGCCGGCCGTCCGCATGAGAAACGATCCTCGATCACCCATTGGCGGAACGGCTCGGTCATCACCGGCCAAGCATCCTCGTGGCCGAGTTCGCCGGCGATGCGGGCGCGGTCGGCATCGGTGGTCGCCGGCACGATGCGGTCGACCATGCTCGACGGGAAAGCCACATCGTCGGCTATGTGGCCGGCTAACGGAAGATCGCCTGCGCTGGCACGGGCGTCGCGCAGCCTTGCAAACTCGACCAGCAGCCGGTGCAGCGTGGCGCCGTTGGCCGGAAGGTTGTCGCAGCAGAGCACGGTGAAGGGCGGCACGCCGGCAACGCGGCGGCGCAGAAGCGCCTCGGTGAGAAAACCATGCGCGGTCTTCGGCGATCCGGGGTTTGCCAGGTCGTGGACGATGTCGGGATGGTTCTCATCGAGGCTGCCGTCAGCCGCCCTCAGATAGGCTTTTTCGGTGATGGTCAGCGTGACGATGCGGGTGCGCGGGTCGATGAGCGCGGCGAGCACCGCGTCGGGATCTTCCGGCGCCACCAGCAGCGACAGGATCGAGCCGATCACCTGCAGGTGCTCGCCGGCGCTGTCCCTCACCGCCAGCGTGTAGAGCCCGTCCTGCGGCGCCAGCGCATCGCGCGTGTCGGGGCTGCGCAGCGAGACGCCGACGATGCCCCAATCCGCCTCACCATCCGCCAGGCAGGCGTCGACATAAGCCGCCTGGTGAGCCCGGTGGAAGGCGCCGACGCCGAGATGGACGATGCCGGGTGTCACGGCGCCGCGATCATAGCGCGGTATGGCAATCGCGCCTGGCAGCTTGGCGACAGTGGCGTTGGAAAGACGGCTGTTCATTGGCGTCTGAAGTCTCCGATCGGCGCGTCGAGCCGCTCGCTGGGCAGCAACCGGACGGCTGCGGCGTAGCATCCGTCGCCGCCCCGTACAATGGCAGCTGCTTATGCAAAAGTCATCATACAACCTGATGATTTTTGTATGTTGACATTATCTCCGCCCGATCTACCAATAGGCCAGCCTGGGAGGAGCCACGTGGCAGCACTGACCGATCCGGACCTGCTGTTCGCGCCGGAAACGCGAACGTTGGCTCGTGCCCTTTATACCGGGGTGAAGGACCTGCCGATCGTCAGCCCGCATGGTCACACCGACCCGCGCTGGTATGCGCTCAACGAGCCGTTTCCCGATCCGGCGCAATTGCTGATCGTGCCGGACCACTACATCTTCCGCATGCTGTTCAGCCAGGGCGTGCGGCTCGAAGAGCTCGGCGTGCCAACGCTCGATTCCCCGAAGTTCGGTGAGGCTCCGGTCGAGACCGACGGCAGGGTGATCTGGCGGCGCTTCGCGGAGCATTATTATCTGTTCCGCGGCACGCCGACCCGACTCTGGCTCAACCATGTGTTCGAACATCTGTTCGGCATCGACGAGCCGCTCGATGCGAGCACGGCCGACCGCCACTACGACACGATCGCCGCGCAGCTTCAGCGCGAGGACTATTGCCCGCGGGCGCTGTTCGAGCGCTTCAACATCGAGGTCATCGCGACGACCGAAGGCGCACTCGACGACCTCAAATGGCACCGGATGATCCGCGACAGCGGCTGGAAAGGCCGCGTCGTCACCGCCTACCGGCCGGACGCCGTGGTCGATCCCGACTTCGAAGGCTTCTTGACCAGTCTCGACCGTCTGGGCGAGATCACCGGCTGCGATACCGGCAGTTGGGCCGGCTATCTCGAGGCGCACCGGAAGCGCCGCGCCTATTTCAAGGAGTTCGGCGCGACCTCGTCCGACCACGGTCACCCAACCGCCGAGACCGCCAATCTTTCCGACGCCGCGGCCGGGGAACTGTTCAGCCGCATCCGCCGCGGCTCGGAGGACGAGCGCGAGCGGCGGCTGTTTCGCGCCCAGATGCTGACAGAAATGGCCAAGATGAGCCGTGACGATGGCCTGGTGCTGCAGATCCATCCAGGGTCATGGCGCAATCATTCGCCGGCTATTTTCCAGAAGTTCGGCAGGGACAAGGGCTTCGATATCCCGACCAGGACCGACTATGTGACAGCGCTGAAGCCATTGCTCGACTGCGCCGGGCTGGAGCGCGACCTCACGATCATCCTGTTCACGCTGGACGAGACGAGCTACGCGCGCGAGCTGGCGCCGCTTGCCGGCGTCTATCCCGCGCTCAGGCTCGGGCCGGCCTGGTGGTTCCACGACAGCCCGGAAGGCATGCGCCGCTTCCGCGAGATGACCACCGAGACCGCCGGCTTCTACAGCACCGTCGGCTTCAACGACGACACGCGCGCCTTTCCGTCGATACCGGCGCGCCACGATGTCGCCCGCCGCGTCGACTGCGCATTTCTGGCGCGGCTCGTCGCCGAGCACCGGCTGCGCGAGGATGAAGCGCATGAGCTGGCGCGCGAGCTTGCCTATACGCTTGCCAAGAAGGCGTACCGGCTCTGAGCGGTGCGTCAGGGTTTCAAAGGGAGGAAGTCATGTTGCATTTTTCGAAATTGACGGCGGCCACATTGGCCTTCGGCTCACTGCTCATCGGCATTGCCAATGCCGAGACCGTGCTGCGCTCGTCGGACACGCATCCCGACGGCTACCCGACCGTCGAGGCGGTCAAATATATGGGCGAGCTGATCAAGCAGCGGACCAATGGTCGCTACTCCATCGAGGTCTATCATTCGGCACAGCTCGGCGAGGAGAAGGACACGATCGAGCAGACGCAATCGGGCGTGATCGACCTGGATCGTGTGTCGATGGGACCGTTCAACGGCATCGTGCCGGAAACCGCCGTGCCGTCGCTACCTTACATCTTCCGCTCGGTCGAGCATATGCGCCACGTCATGGACGGGCCGATCGGCGACCAGATCCTGAAGGCTTTCGAGGCGCATGACCTCGTCGGCCTCGCCTTCTACGATTCCGGCGCGCGTTCCTTCTACAACACCAAGAAGGACATCACCTCGATCGCCGATCTCAAGGGCATGAAGTTCCGCGTCATCCAGTCGGACGTGTTCGTCGACATGGTCAACGCGCTCGGCGCCAACGCCACGCCGATGGCCTATGGCGAGGTCTATTCCGCCCTGCAGACAGGCGTCATCGACGGCGCGGAGAACAATTGGCCAAGCTTCGAATCCGCCAAGCACTACGAGGTCGCCAAGCATTACACACTGGATCAGCACCAGATCGTGCCGGAAGTGCTGGTGATGTCGAAGGCCAGCTGGGGCAAGCTGTCGCCGGAAGACCAGGCGATCGTCAGGCAGGCGGCCAAGGACAGCGTCGTCAAGATGCGCGAGCTGTGGGACGCGCAGGAGAAGAAGTCGCGCGACATCGTCGAGAAGGCCGGCGTCAAGGTCAGCGAAATCGACAAGCAGCCGCTGATCGACGCCATGAAGCCGGTCTATGAGAAGTATCTCGCGACGCCCGAGCTCAAGGATCTCGCCGCCCGCATCCAGGCGGCGAAATGACGAGCACCGACGATAGGCCCAGCGGCGCTTCAGCGCCGCCAGCGCGGCAGGGTGGCGGCGCGGCGTTCTGGCTGCGTGCCGAGCGGTTGTTGTCGGGCTTGGCAACGCTGGCGCTGTGGGTCAGCGGCGCCGGGCTGACCTTGATGACGATCATCATCACCTGGCAGGTCTTCTCGCGCTATGTGCTCAACCGCTCGCCGAGCTGGACAGAGGCCTCCTCGGTGCTGCTGATGGGCTGGTTCATCTTCCTTGGGGCTGCGGTCGGCGTGCGCGAGCGCACGCATCTCGGCTTCGACGTGCTGCTCTATTTCCTGCCGGCGCCGGCAAAGGCGGTGCTGCGCACGATCTCCGACATCGTCGTGCTGGCGTTCGGCGCCGGCATGATCATCTACGGCGTCCAGCTGGCCAGGCTGACCTGGAATACGGTGATGCCGTCCCTCGCCCTGCCCGGCGGCGTGAGCTTCCTGCCGGTCATTTTCGGAGGCGCGCTCGTCTGTCTTTTCTCGTTGGAGCGGCTGGCCGGGCGCTTCGCCGGGCTTCCCGTCGACGTCGACATCCACGCCACCGGGGCGGAGATGTAAGCCATGGCCTTGACCGTGCTTTTCGGCACTTTCGTCTTCCTGCTGATCATCGGCACGCCGATTGCGTTCTGCCTCGGGGTGGCGAGCTTCGCGACGATCATCGTGCTCGGCCTGCCGCCGGTGGTGGTGTTCCAGCGGCTGAACTCGGGCGTCAGCGTCTTCTCGCTGATGGCGATACCGTTCTTCATCTTTGCCGGCGACCTGATGGTGCGCGGCGGCATCGCCGCCCGCCTCGTGGCGCTGGCCGGCTCCGTCGTCGGGCATCTGCGCGGCGGCTTGGGCCAAGTCAACATCGCCGCGTCGACCATGTTTGGCGGCATCTCCGGTTCGGCGGTGGCCGATGCATCGGCCGTCGGCGGGCTGATGATCCCGCAGATGAAGGCACGCGGCTACGGGATCGACTATGCCGTCAACATCACCTCGGTCGGCGCCATCATCGCCCTTCTGATCCCGCCGTCGCACAACATGATCATCTATTCGATCTCGGCCGGCGGCCGCATCTCGATCGCCGACCTGTTTACGGCGGGTGTCATCCCGGGCCTGCTTCTGGCGCTCGCGCTGATGATCACGGCCTATCTGGTCGCAAGCCGGCGCGGCTATCCGACCGAGCCTTTCGCCGGTTTCGGCCGGGCGCTGCAGTTGCTCTTCGGCGCCATTCCGGGTCTCATCCTGATCGGCATCATCTTCGGCGGCGTGCGATCGGGCATCTTCACGGCGACCGAAAGCTCCTGCATCGCCATCGTCTATGCTTTCCTGGTCACGCTCATCATCTACCGCTCGATGAGCTGGAGCGACTTCGTCGCAGCCACCACCGCGGCGGTGCGCACGACGGCCATGGTCCTGATGATCATAGGCTGCGCCGCCGCCTTCGGCTGGCTGCTCGCCTATCTGCGGGTGCCGGCGGCGCTCGTCGCCTTCCTGCAGGAGATATCCGGCGACAAGCTGGTCATCCTGCTCTTGATCAATGTCGTCCTGCTTATCCTCGGCACGTTCATGGACATGTCGCCGCTGATCATCATCACCACGCCGATCTTCCTGCCGGTGGTCATGGCCTACGGCGTCGATCCGGTGCATTTCGGCGTCATCCTCATCCTCAATCTCGGCATCGGTCTATGCACGCCGCCGGTCGGGGCCGTGCTCTTCGTCAGCTGCGCCATAGGCCGGATTCCGATCTGGACGGCGATGCGGTCGATCTGGCCCTTCTACGGGGCGGCTTTCGCGGTGTTGATGCTTGTCACCTATGTGCCGGCAATATCATTGTGGCTACCGAACCTTTTCCATTAGGAGCGATCGAGTTGGCCGATAGCACAACCGACCTCAGGGTCGAACGGAAGCCGAAACTGTCGGAAACGGTGGTCGCGGCGATCCGCAAGCAGCTCCTGGCGGGCGAGATTCCGCCCGGACACAAGCTGCCGACCGAGGGCCAGTTGACGGAAACCTTCGGCGTCAGCCGCACCGTCGTCCGCGAGGCGCTGGCCAAGCTCGCCGCCGACGGCCTCGTCGAGGCACGCCAAGGCGCCGGCGTCTTCGTCACCGAACACATCTCCACCACCCTGGGGGTGCTGGCTGCCGACATGGCGAGCAAGGACTCGATCGCGCTCAACGTGCTCGAGGTGCGACTGGCGATCGAGATCGAATCGGCCGGCCTTGCCGCCATTCGCCGCAACGCCGCGCAGGAGGCGGCGATCCAGGAGGCCTTCTTCGAGTTCGAGCGGCTCCTGCTCGACAGCCAGCCGACCGGCCCGGCCGACCTCGCCTTCCACCGCGCGATCGCCAGCGCCACCAACAATCCGTTCTATGTCGAGATGCTCGACGTGCTCGGCCGCCGCGCCATTCCTTGCGACGTGACCTCGCCCTGGTCGACGGAGCTCGTCCAGTCCGACGACTACCAGCGCGGCCTGCAGCGCGAGCACCTGGTGATTCTCAACGCGATCTCGGCGGGCGACGCCAATGCCGCGCGCGAGGCGATGCGGGCGCATCTCACCGCCAGCCAGCAGCGCTACCGCGAGCGTCTGCAGGCGCGGCAGGCCTATTACGCGAAGTCGGTGGCGGCGGCATCGACCGGATGATCATTCGAGCAAGATGATGGATCAGAAACACACCGAATTCTCCTCGCGCTTCGCCATCGACCCAACCGCGGCCGCGGCAATGGGAACCGACGAGCTGCGCCACAATTTCCACGTCGAAGGGCTGTTCCAGCCCGGCCGTATCAACCTGACCTACACGCATTACGACCGCATGATCGTCGGCGGCGCCATGCCGGTGGATTCGGTCCTGGCGCTGGAAGCCATCAAACCGACCGGCACCCAGGCATTCCTCGACCGCCGCGAAATGATCGCCGTCAATATCGGCGGCGCCGGTACGGTGACGGCCGATGGCCTGCCCTATGAGATGGCGGCGCGGGACATGGTCTATCTCGGCATGGCCACGCAGCAGGTCTCGTTCGCTTCGGCTGAGCCGGACAAGCCGGCCAAGTTCTATCTGCTAAGCGCCCCGGCGCATCAGTCGTATCCCAGCCAGTTGATCCGCGTCGGCGACGCGAAGCGGCTCGACCTCGGCAGCCAGGCGACCAGCAACGAGCGCTCGATCTTCCAGTTCATCCATGCCGACGGGGTAAAGACCTGCCAACTCGTCGTCGGCATGACCCAGCTCGCGCCGGGCTCGGTCTGGAATACCATGCCTTGCCATGTGCATGACCGGCGCATGGAGGCCTATCTCTATTTCGACCTGGCCGAGGATGCGCGTGTCTTCCACTTCATGGGCGAGCCGGACGAGACGCGCCACATCGTCATGCGCAACGAGGAGGCAGTGCTGTCGCCGGGCTGGTCGATCCATTCGGGCGCCGGCACCTCGAACTATGCCTTCATCTGGGCCATGGCCGGCGACAATGTCGACTATACCGATGTCGACCAAGTGACGATGGAGCAGCTCAGGTGAGCGACCTTTCCGCTTTCAGCCTCGCCGGCAAGCGCATCCTCGTCACCGGCGCCAACACCGGCATCGGCCAGGGCATCGCCGTGTCGGTCGCGCGCGCCGGCGGCGCCGTGATCGGCGTCGGCCGTTCGGCGATGAACGACACGGCGGAAAAAATCGCGGCCATAGGGGGACGTTTCGAGGCAGTAGTCGCCAATCTCGGCGATCCGGCCAAGGCCGCCGCCATGCTCGATCGGGTCTGGGACGAGAGCGGACCGCTCGACGGCCTGGTCAACAATGCCGGCATCATTAGACGCGCCGATGCGGTCGACCTGACCGAGGCCGATTGGGACGAGGTGATGGACATCAATCTGAAGACGGTCTTTCGGCTCTGCCAGAGCTTTGCCAAGCGCGTGCTGGCGGAGCCCGGCCGATGCGGCAAGATCGTCAACATCGCCTCGGTGTTGAGTTTTCAGGGCGGTATCCGCGTTGCCTCCTACACCGCCTCGAAACATGGCGTGCTCGGCCTCACGCGGTTGCTCGCCTGCGAATGGGCGCCGAAAGGCATCAACGTCAACGGCATCGCGCCGGGCTATATCGAAACCAACAACACCGAGGCCCTGCGCGCCGATCCCGACCGCAGCGCCGCCATCCTCGGACGCATTCCCGCGGCGCGCTGGGGCCGACCCGAGGACATCGGCGATGCGGCCGTTTTCCTGCTCGCGCCCGCATCGGACTACATGCACGGCGCGGTGATGCCGGTGGACGGCGGCTGGCTGGCGCGGTGACATTTCAATTTTAGAACGGAAGCTCGTGATGACCGATTTCTTTTCCCATCCAGGCGAAAAAGCCTGGGGGCCGACGCCGGACGGCAACAGGCGGCGCGTCCTGGTGCACACGCACGAACTGATGATGGTCGAGTTCGCCTTCGAAAAGGGTGGTGTCGGCGCGCTGCATTCGCATCCGCATGTGCAGGCAAGCTACGTCGCCGAGGGCCGCTTCGAAGTCACCATCGACGGCAAGTCGGACATCCTGGAAGCGGGAAGCAGCTTCATCGTGCCGTCCAACCTGATGCACGGCGTCAAGGCGCTGGAAGCGGGACGGCTGGTCGACAGTTTTGCGCCTTGCCGGCCCGACTTCCTCGCCTGAGAACCCATTTTCCAAAGGAAAACCCGCGCCGTGAGGCGCGGGTTTGTTGCCTGGGCGCTCGTGGCGCCGCCGCGGTACTCAAAACATCGCCGCAGGACGATGATGGTGCCGCAACATGGTGAAGATAGGTTTAACGGCGCCCGCTGCAGGTGATGCTGACAGGGGTCTAGAGCGTTTCACCGTTTCACGGAAACGGCGAACCGCTCTATCTCTTTGTTTTGACGCAATTCCGGACGGAAAACCGTTACCCACGTTTCCTGGAATTGCTCTAACGCTGCTGCAGCGCGAGCCGCACGCCGAGGGCGCAGTATATGCCGCCGACCACCTTGCCCTGCCACTTCAGCACGGTCGGGTTGCGGCGCAGAAAGGAGCCCAGACCTCCGGCGGAGACGGCGAAGACCACCGTGCTGAAGAGGCCGAGAAGGACGAAGACGGCGCCGAGGACCGTCAGCTGCAGAACGACCGATCCATGTTCCGGATGCACGAACTGGGGCAGGAAGGCGAGGAAGAACAGCGCCGTCTTCGGGTTCAGCACCTCGGTCAACATGGCCTGCCGGAATGCTTTGTGTGCCGGTATCGGCAGAGCGCTCCTCGCGAGATCGGCCGGTGCCTTCTCGAGGATGGCGCGGATACCAAGATAAACGAGATAGGCCGCGCCGATATATTTGATGATGGAGAACAGCATCGCCGAGGTGGCGATGATGGCCGAGATGCCGAAGATCGCCATGACGGTGTGGACGACATCGCCCGCCGCGACGCCGGCGCCGGTGGCGATGCCGACCCTGGTTCCCGAGCTCGTCGCCCGCGCCACGGTAAGCAGCGTCGCAGGTCCTGGAATGAAAACGAAGCCAAGCACGATCGCGACATAGGTCGCCAACGTGGCCAAGTCGATCATTGCCGGGTTCCTCCGCTGCGGGCCGGGACAGCAAGCCATCCTTTGCGCGGAAAGGCAACGCAACGGCGATGCGCCAGCGGCGGCGCAGGCAAAACGGCGGACAAACAAGGGTTACGGTGGTGTTCGGGCAATCCGCGCCTTAAGAACTTGGCCTCAGCCGAATCCGGGAATCACTCTCATGCAAACATCGATGGCGGGCCAGACATCGACGGCGGGCATTCCGGTGGAAGGACGCGATCCCAAGCGGCGCGTGCTGAAGGACGTGTTCGGCTTCGACGATTTTCGCCCCGGCCAGGCCGACGTTATGGAGACGCTGCTCTCCGGTCGTCACGTGCTGGCGGTCATGCCGACCGGCGCCGGCAAGTCGCTTTGCTACCAGGTTCCGGCGCTTGTGCTCGGCGGGCTCACCATCGTCGTCTCGCCGCTGGTGGCGCTGATGCAGGACCAGGTCGCGGCGCTGCGGCTCGCCGGCGTCGCCGCCGACACGATCAATTCCTCGCTCGACCGCGATGCCAATGTCGCGGCGTGGCGCCGGGTCGCGTCGGGCCAGACGCGCCTGCTCTACCTCGCGCCGGAGCGGCTGATGACCGAGCGGATGCTCGACGCGCTCGCCAGGCTCGACATCCGGCTGATCGCCATCGACGAGGCGCATTGCATCTCGCAATGGGGGCCGGCCTTCCGGCGCGAATATGAGGAGCTTGCGCGGCTGCGCGACATTTTTCCGAAGGTGCCGATCATCGCGCTGACGGCGACCGCGGACGAGGCGACGCGCACCGACATCTCGGCGCGGCTGTTTGCAGACCGCGTCGATACGCTGGTATTGGGCTTCGACCGGCCGAACATCCGGCTCGCCATCGAGCCGAAGCAGGACAGCAAGCGCCAGCTGCTGCGCTTCGTCGAGCGCCATGCGGGGCAGAGCGGCATCGTCTATTGCCTGTCGCGCCGCAAGACCGAGGAGATGGCGGCCTTCCTCGAAAAGAACGGCGTCACCGCGCTCGCCTACCATGCCGGCATGAGCAAGGAGGCGCGGGAGGCCAATCAGAACGCCTTCATGACGCTCTCGGGCGTCGTCATGGTGGCGACCATCGCCTTCGGCATGGGCATCGACAAGCCGGACGTGGCCTATGTCTTCCACACCGACCTGCCGGCGAGCCTGGAGGCCTATTACCAGGAGATCGGCCGCGCCGGCCGCGACGGGCGGTCGGCCGAAGCGCATATGCTTTACGGCCTCGGCGACATCCGTACGCGCCGCCTGTTCATCGACGACGAGGATGCCTCGCCCGAGCACAAGCGGCGTTCGCACGGCCGGCTGGACACGCTGATCGGCTATTGCGAGACAGCGCAGTGCCGCCGCCAAGTCCTGCTTGGCTATTTCGGCGAGATGGCGCAGCCTTGCGGCAATTGCGACAACTGCCTCAATCAGGCGCCGCGCGCGGACGGCAGCGCCGAGGCGCGCATCATCCTTTCGGCCATCGTGCAAACCGGCGAGCGGTTCGGCGCCTCGCATATCGTCGACATCCTGCTCGGCCACGAGACCGAGAAAGTGCTGGCCAGGGGCCATCAAAGGCTTGCCAGCTTCGGCACCGGCGCGGCGCACAAGCGGCCCGCGTGGCTGTCGCTGATCCGCCAGCTCGTGGCGGGCGGGTTCCTGATGCCGGACCCGGACGGCTATGGCGGCCTTGCCATTTCCGAAAGCGGCCGCGCGCTCGGCCGTGGCGAGACCGCGTTCGAATACCGCGTCGAGACACGGCACCGCTCCTTGCGCAACAAGGCGCGCTCGGCCCAGGCTGCCGCCGCAGCCGGCACCGACGATCTGGACTCCGCACTGCTCGCCACGCTGAAGGCGCTGCGGCTGCGCCTGGCGAGGGAACGCCAGGTGCCGGCCTATGTCGTCTTTTCCGACCGCACGCTGATCGACATGGCCGAGCGCCGCCCGCGCGACCTCGATGCCTTCGCGCAAGTGAACGGCGTCGGCGAGGCCAAGCTCAGGGAGTTCGGCGAGATCTTCTTGAGCGCGATAGCGGCGCACAATTCTGGAGGCTGAATCTTCGCCGACTCAGCCGACCAGGCGCCCTACGATCCTCAGTTGGTGAGGCAGCACTTCTTGAATTTCTTGCCGCTGCCACAGGGGCACGGATCGTTACGCCCAACGTCACGCCAGGGATTCGTAACCGGCGTTGCGTTCGCCCCGTCTAGCCCCGAGGGCTGCCAGTCGTCGTCCTCGCCAAGCTCGAAATCGTCATCGCCAAGCTCGAAGTCGTCATAGTCTCCAAGGCCACGAGTCCAATCCAGCGCCACGAGAACATCCTCGATGTAACTCAGACTGGCACGGTCGAACCGGCCGATGTCTTCGGGTTGCTGCTCGGCGTCCCGCAGGTCGCTTTCGAAATCGCTGCGTTCAAGCACGTCTTCCGGTATACGGCCCTCGTCCCAGGCGCTGTAGGCAAGCGGAACGAGGTCCCGCAGGGCAAGCATCGAAATCGCCTGCAGCCAGCCGACCCAGGCGTAGTCCCAGTCGTCGGCCAGCCTCTCCTGGTAGAACCGCTCCACGAAATGCCGTGTCCGATCGCGCTCGATACGACCTTCCCATGTCAAAAAGGTCACCGCGCCAAACACCGCGTCGCGGATGAATTCGTCGACGGAGCGGTCGGCGATGATGCCGAACAGCGCGTCGGCGTCGCCGTCGAATACGCCCGCGACGATGCGCGACAAGGTTTCGGTTATGGTATCGCCAAGCAGCCAGTTGGTTTCCTCCGTGGGACGGCGCAGCAGGCGCAGCAAGGGTTGGCATGCCTGGCTGTCCCGGGCTCCGCCGAGAATGTACAGGCCTCTGAAGACCAGCATCTCGTCATCGTCCGAAAGAGCCTCTCCATCGGCGGCGCGCTCGAGGATCGCGCGCAGCGGGGGAGCGGATTCCTCGATCCTCATCGTGCAAAGCCCGATCGCGACATCCGGCACTTCGCGCTCGGTCGCCACCGCTTGAAGGTAGTCTTCTATCGGACCAAGGTCGAAGTCCTCCCTGCCGCCGCCGAAGAGCCTTTCGACTTCTTCCTTCCTCATGTCATCCTCACGCGCTGGTTCCCGCCAAATCTAAGGCGTATCAGTCGCCTTGCAAACGCTCATCCGAGGCGGATGCGCTTCGTACCACAATTTTGATGGCGTGCCGTGTTTCTGAAAATATGCAGACTACGGAAGGCGGCGTTCTGGATGCGACAGACGGGAAGGGTGGTGGCTCCGCATGGATGTAGACCTTGCAGAGGCCCTGCGAATCCTTGAAACCGACGGCTTCCTGCATCCGGTTTGGCGACGATGAGCGAATATCAGTATTACGAATTCCAGGCGATCGATCGACCACTCAGCGACGCGGATCGCCGGGCGCTTCGCGACCTGTCGTCACGGGCGCGTATCACGGCCACCAGCTTCACCAATTTCTACGAGTGGGGCGACTTCAAGGGCGATCCGGACCAACTCATGGAGCACTGGTTCGATCTTCACCTCTACCTGGCGAATTGGGGCTCGCGCCGCTTGATGATGAAGCTGCCGACCCGGCTGGTCGACCGGGATCGCCTCGGCGCGTTTCTGGGAAATAACGACTATTCCGTGCTCAGGATCGCCGGTGAGAACGTCGTCTTGAGCATCTGGCGCGACGAACTGGAGCCCGGCGACTGGGATGATGGCGAGGGTTGGCTAGCGAACCTGTCGCCGCTCCGGGCCGACGTGCTCGCGGGCGACCTCAGGCTGTTTTATCTGATTTGGCTCATGGATGTCGAAGCCGAAGCGGTCGAGCCGGACGAACCGGAGCCGATGCCCGGACTTGGGCCGTTGACCGACGCGCTCGAAGCCTTCGCCGAATTCTTCTGCATCGATCGGGACCTTGTCCGGGCAGCCGCGGAACAGAACTCGGCAGCGGCTCCGGACAGGTTGCCGCCGGAGACGGCCGGGCGAATAGTCGCGGCGATGAGCGATGCGGAGAAAACCAGCCTGCTCACACGGATTTTCAATGGCGAGCCGCATGTGACAGCAGAGTTGCGAGCCTTGGTGCGGGCGCGCTCAGAACTCCAGACGGCAATCTCGCCCGACGCTCCGCGCATAGCCGCGGACTTGTTGAACCGCGCCCGTGAGATCCGTCTTGCCCGCGAGCGCGCCGAGGCGGAACTGGCGGAAGCGCAGCGGCGACTGGAGGCGGAGGCGGCCGAGAAGGCGCGTGAGGTGCGGCTCGAGGCCATTCGCGGCCGGGGCGAAAGCGTGTGGAGCGACGTCGAGGATGAAATCGGGCGACGCAATCCCGCCGGATATGACAAGGCAGCAGCCCTTCTTTCCGATCTCCTGGCGCTCGCCGAAAGACAGGACGGTGTCGAGGAATTCCGCCTCCGGCTTCAATCGATCCGGGAGCGCCATGCCGGTAAAGGCCGTTTCATCGAACGTCTGGCGACGCTGGGATAGGTCCGCGGGGCCGCCATCCATTCAATAATGCGCGTAGCCGCTCAACGGGCATCTCTGGGACGCGGGAACCTCGAAGGTTCCGTCGATGCCGCTGCAGGTGCGGTATCCGGACTTTCGCTGCGCCGGCTTGGATTTCGGCGCCGGCCTTGGATTGGCTGCTTCGCGTCTCGGCTTCGCGCGGACGACCGGTTGCGGCTTCTCAGTCTTTTGCGACGTGGTGCTTTCCTGCTTCTTCGCTTCGGCCTCCGACGCTTTTTGAGCGCGGTAGTTCTTCAGGGCATCGTTCGTGTCGAGCTTCAGCCGGGCATATTGCTTTTGCGTAAGGTAGGTGGTCGGCGGCAGCCGGTTTTCTTCCTGCCACCGGCCGATGGCTTGGCGCGTCTTGATGCCGAAGTCGCCATCGGCCTCGTCCAGGTCGTAACCGATGGCCAGCAGCCTCTCCTGCAGATCGATCTTTGCCTGACGATCAAGGCCGATTGCGCTTTCCGTCAGTTCGGTCCCGGCGTCGGTTTCCGGATTGGCGGCCGGGGCCGGAGGTTCCGCCGCCGTGGCCGACCGCGACGCGTCGCCCTCTGTCTTGGCGTCGGCAGCCGGTGCATTTCCGACAGTGATCGGCGGCTTCTTCAACTGATTGATGTTGAGGCGGGCGAGGTCGGCGAACGCTCCGTTGGGGAATTGCTGCAGATAGGCCTCGTAGTGGGCAAGCGTGTTGCGCTTCGAGGCTTCGTCCCACACACGCTGCTCGATTTCCCATCCGCGCGCATCCGAGCTTGGCGGCACGGCCGGAGTTTCGGTCGCGGATGGCTGCGGAGCGGGCGCCGCCGGTGGCGGCGTCTGCGGGCCGATAAAGACCTCGCGGCCGAGCGAGGCATTGTGCCAGGGCCGCTGGCGGCCGTCCGTTTCGGCCGTCACTTCGCCGCGAACGCGGGTCAGCGCGCTCTGGATTTCCACGCCCGGCTCGGCGAGATGCCTGGCCAGCGAAGTCGTGTAAGGGCTGTTGGCGCCGCTGCCGTCGTAGGACACGGCTCCGGGATCGGTCGCAAAGGCGATCAGCACGCCGCCGGTGCCGACTTCCGACCCGCTGACGTCGATGGGCGCCAGGCCCGGCGCGGTGGTCGAGCGGCTCTTCGGCAACGCGGCCGCCAGGGTTCTCGCCAGTGGATTGTCGCGACAGGCATCGAGGATGACGATGCCCACGGCCGGGTCGGGCGGCAGGGCGGCGAGCAGCTCGTCCATCTGGATGGTTCTGGTCTTGAGATGCGCCGGGGCTGTGAGCTCGGCATCGATCGGGATCAGGTAATTCTTGCCATTCACCTGCATGCCGTGGCCGGCGTAATAGATCAGCGCGGTATCGGCGTCGTAGGAGGCCTCGGTGAACTTGTTCAGCCGGTCACGCATTCCGGCATAGTCGAGATCGACCCCTTCGATGACGTTGAACCCCGCCTTGCGCAGCACATCGGCCATCAGCCGGGCATCGCCGGCAGGATTGGGAAGGGCGGGCGCGTAGACATATTTGCTGTTGCCGATGACCAGCGCGACCCGACTGCTGCCGGCGGCAAGGGCGCCTGCCTGCAGCAGATCGGCAGCGGCCAGGAAAATCAAACCGACAATGGCGGCCCATAACCTCATCGCGCGCACTCTCAATCAGGTTGCGGCTTTACCTGCTCATTCCAGTCGCATTTCACGTGGGGGGAGCCCCTTCCATGAAATACATAACACATTAGCGGGGTTGAATGTGCATCCTGCTTCGTACCGAGGATGCGGCGGCGGCCGGGTTTGTTGCTGCCACCGGCCGGCGCTGGCGCGTCTCGATGCCGAACGTCCGGTGTGATGCCCGATACAAAAGCACCGCCACGGTGGCGTCAACCGGTTACACAGAGCAGGAAATATCCCCGGCCTTCCGGGAGTGGCGCGTCAGCGTTCCTGAGGCTGCGTGGGCGTGTCATCGGTCGGGCGTGAGCGCGGCGACCGGAACGCTCCACGCCTCGCAAGCGCGATAGCGAATCTCGTGAAGGGCAAGGTCAGGCTGCGTTCTCCGTTCTGTATCGGCGACGGACGGAGACTGGGAGAGATGGATACCATGCGCGTGGCGCGTCTGGAGGTTGGCGGGACATGGACGCGGGGCGGCCCGCGTGCAGGCGCTTGGCTGGGTGACGCAATGACCACGCAGCGTCGCCTCGCAGCGATCCTGGCTTGCGACGTGGTCGGCTATTCGCGGCTAACGGAGCGCGACGAGCGCGGCACACTCGAGCGGCTGAAGATCTACCGCAAGGACCTCCTCGAACCGCTGGTCTGCGAGCACCAGGGCCGAATCGTCAAGCTCACCGGCGACGGCATGCTGTGCGAGTTCGCGAGCGTCGTCAACGCGGTGACGACGGCGATGGCGATCCAGCAGGCCTTGGCGGAAAACGAGGCGGAGACGCCTGAGGAAGAGCGGATTCGCTTCCGCATCGGCGTCAATCTCGGCGACGTGGTCTGCGAGGAGGACGGCGACATCTACGGCGACGGGGTCAACGTCGCCGCCCGCCTCGAAAACGTCGCCGATCCCGGCAGCGTGGTCGTCTCGGGCACCGCCTACGACCACCTTCAGGGCAAGCTCGACTGCGGCTTCACGCCGCTCGGCGACCTGCGCCTCAAGAACATCGAGCGGCCTGTGCGCGCCTACCGCGTCGAGACCGACGCCGGCGCTGCACCGCCTCCCCTGCCCGAGAAACCCTCGATCGCGGTGCTGCCTTTCACCAACATGAGCGGCGACCCCGACCAGGAATACTTCGCCGACGGGCTGGTGGAGGACATCATCACCGGATTGAGCCGGGTGAACTCCTTCTTCGTGATCGCCCGCAACTCGTCCTTCACCTACAAGGGACGGGCGGTCGACCTGCGTCAGGTCGGGCGCGAACTGGGCGTCCGCTACGTGCTCGAAGGCAGCATCCGCAGGGCAGGATCGCGGGTGCGCATCAGCGGGCAGTTGGTGGACGCGATCAGCGGACACCACGTCTGGGCGGACCGCTTCGAGGGCGACGTGAGCGACATCTTCGATCTGCAGGACAAGGTGACCGAGAGCGTCGTCGGCGCTGTCGAGCCGAGCATCCGGCTGCAGGAGATCAAGCAGGCGCGCATGAAGCCGACCGACTACATCAGCGCCTACGACCTCTACCTTCGCGCCCTGCCGCGCTTCTATAGCATGACGCGCGAAGGCTTTGCCGACGTGCGCCGGCTCACCAACGAAGCGCTCAGCATCGACCCCGGCTTCAACCTGGCGAAGGCACTCGGCGCGTATATCCGCAGCCTATCCGTGAGCCAGTGCTGGCACGAGCCCGACGATACCAGAGTCGCCGCGCGCATGGCGCGCGAGGTGTTGGCGGAAGCGCGCGACGACCCCACGAGCCTGCGGTTCGCCGCGCAGGTGATCGCCTACAGCGCGAAGGACTACGAGATGGCGCTGCGCACCATCGAACGATCCCTGCTGCTCAACCCCAATTCGGCGCAGGGTCATACGGGCAGCGGCTGGGTGAACGCACATTCCGGCCGTCCGCTCGTCGCGATCGAGCACTTTCACAGGGCGATGCGGCTGAGCCCGATCGACCCCGAGAGGGGCATCGCGCTCTCCGGCATCGGGATGAGCTACCTGATGCTCGAGCGCTACGAGGAAGCGCTGGCATGGGGAGAACGCGCGCTGCACGAGATGCCGAACTATGGTTCTTCGCACCGGGTGGTGATCATGGCGCTGGTCAAGCTCAACCGGCTAGACGAAGCGCAGGCAGCGGCGCGGCGGCTGATGGAGGCGTTCCCAACCTACACGCTCACCCTGCAGAGACAGATCAACCCGTGGCAGGACAAGGCGTTCGCCGAGCGATACCTCGACGCGCTAGGCGTCGCCGGCGTGCCGGAGTGATCGCCGCCGTTGCAAAGGGTGCCTCTCCTGAGCGTCAGTCCGGCAGGCGGTGTCGCTTGAACATCGGCCATGAACGCAGCGTAGCCACACGAAGCATGAGCCCGCATCGACCGGAAGGAAGACCGTCCGATGGATCAACGGGCGGCGACCAGCCTACCCACCAATCGATCTCACTGAGCTCGACCCTGCGATCGCCTTTGGGCCCGCTAGCGCCAAAGGCACACTCGAACGTCCTTCCCAACATAGCACGCGCCTTCACGGCGAAGGTCTCCCCAATCTCCCACCTCGCCGTGAGTGTCGCGAACGTCCGCGTTCCCATAGCCTTCCCAAAGATCACCGTCCTTGTATACGACTGCCCAGTAATCTTTTGACATTTCTCCAGCCCCGCTATGCGTGTCGGGGTAGTCGATACCTGCAAAAACCTGCCGAGGCCCCTGGATATTAAAATCGCCGCCCTTCTCGATTTGATAGAAGCATCTTCCGGATATGCGAGTCTGACCGTGAACAACAAGCAGGCAGCGGCCCCATTTATAACCGCTCGGTAGACGATGCCGTGGTTGCGCATGCGCAGGCGAAAAGGAAAACGCCATTGCAAGGGCAGCCGCTATAGTTCGCCCGATCATCTTTCCATCCGGTGTCTAACAATCAATCCGGACACCGCTGGATTCCGCCCAGAGCGCATGTCGAACGGTCCTCCGCAGGGTGATCTCCTGAGATCCTATTATTATCGCCATGGTCGGATTTTTGTCACGTAACATGCGGGCTGCTGCACCCCTCCTTCGCCAAAGCTTCGGAGGATATCCTGCTTCGCGCTGAGAGGAATTCGGGACCTGTCCTGCGAAGCGCGCAGCGCGAAGCAAGATGGCGGAGAGGGAGGGATTCCCTTTCACCTCTATGATACTGAAAATACTAGTCTTTTCGCGCTTTTTGTTACACAGTTTGTTACACAGCTACAACTACGATTTATAACCGCTCTAAGCTCGCAGCTTTTGGGCTCGCCTGCCCAATCCATCCGATCTGTCGAAACCGATGGCTTGTAGGACACTCCCGCGTGTGTACGTTGGGGCTTGGGTCAGAAGGTGACCCACAGCAAAGACGGGAGCGCCGCAGCGCAAAAGATCTCATCGGTCAAGGAACAGATAGTGAAGTAGCCTGTGACAATCGGCGCCAGCATCACCTCCAAAGCCGACCAGGAAAAACCCGCAAAAAACGTCGCCCTCAGATACCCCGTCGGCAATGAATATGGGACCGAAGTTGCGCGGCAGATCGGGCGTTAGATGCCTTCATGACATCTGAACCTGAGCAGGCTCCTACGCCGCGAGCCGGCACATTTCCGAACGGAGTTTCGTCCGGCTGCGCAAAAAGGTGCCCTGTCGAGACTTACTTGTTGGCCAAATGGCTTAGCAGGGACGAACTCGTGAAGAGATTGATAATGCAACACTATCAGTCGTTGTGCTGATCCGACAGGCTGTGCGTTTTGGCACGAAAATCATGGCGAAAAGCGCACCGGCACTTTACTCTCCAAATTATGATTCGCCTCGATCCCGCGACCGCCAGCTCCTCTGCGCCGCCCTCCGTTCCCGCGTGGGCGATCACAAGCGCCGGCGCGCCGAGTGACGGCGACGCCGCCTTCCGGGCCGGCGCCGCCCTGGGTGCCCTCGACACGCTCGCCCGCGCGCAGGCAGCCTGGGCCGGCGCTTGGCGGCAGCGGCTGGCGGTTCGCTGCGCCGCCTCCAGCATGCGGCTCGCCGGCCGCGCCGAGGATGCGGCCGCCTTGCGCGATGCCTGGCATTTGCGTCCCCTACGTGCTGACCCCGGTCCCGCAGGCGCCGTCTTTGGCGCCTGGCGGCAGTTGGCCAGGCAGCCGCCCGCCGCTACGCCCGGCCGGCTCGGGAAGATACTCGACCAGCTTGGCCTCCATTGGGACGGCGCCGCGCTCGCCGACCTTTGCACGCAGATCGAAAAACTCGGGGTATCCCAGCGGTCGGCGCCATTCGACGCCGCGGCGATCGCCGCTGAGGTCGTCGCCATGCGTCCCGATGCCGAAGTCTTTGGCTGGTGGCTCGCCGACCTGGTACTGGCGCAACGCCTGGGCTGGCCGCAGCCCCTGCCGCTCCTAATGGCGCAGGGTTTTGGACCATCTTTCCGCACCGAGGCCGGCGGTGGCCGGCGCATCCGGCCCGGGGACAAGAATTTTGAGCGGGCGGTTTGCATCGCGCTCGTCGCGGCCGCCGCGGACGCTTGTCGGTTGGCCGCCGAGCTGTCGCGCCGGGCCGAAAAACTCCTGGCGGTGGCGCCGAAACTGCGCGCCAAAGGCGCCGGCGACGTAATCTTTCTGCTGCTCAGTGAAGACGCCGTGTCCGGATCGCTGACGACGGACAATCTGTCGCGCTTTGCATCGCGACGGCTGTTCGAACGGCTGCAGCAACTGGAGGTCGTGCGCGAGCTCTCCGGCCGCCCCACATTCCGGCTGTTCGGGCTGTAGCGATGAGCGAAGCGTCCGCCCGCCGCAAGCCAAACGATCAGCCGGCGCTGCTCGACACCGAACTGGAACATCTGCCGCCGGAGCTGCGCTGGTGCGAATGGATGGCCCGCGTCGAAGCGGTGATCTTTGCGGCAAATGAACCGGTGACACGTAGTGTCCTCGCGCGGGTGGTGGGAAAAAACTGCAATATCGAGCTGATCATCGACGACATTCGCGCCGAACTCGCCGGCCGCCCTTACGAGCTGGTCGCGGTCGCCGGCGGCTGGCAGCACCGGACCAAAAAGGTTTTTGGCGACGCCATTCACGCAGCCTTCGGCACGGCAGCGGGCGAGGGAGCAAAAGAACTGTCGCAGGCGGAGGCGCTTGTCTTGATGTGCATTGCCTATTTCCAGCCGATCACCCGTGGCGAGCTGTCGAGCTTTTTCGGCAAGGAGGTGTCACGTGACCTGATCGGCGTGCTGCGCGCTGAGCAGCTGGTCGCCTCGGGGCCGCGCAGCCCGCAGCCGGGCGCGCCCTACACCTATGTGACGACCAAAACTTTTCTGTCGCAGTTCGGGCTCGACACGCTGCGCCAGCTGCCGGATTTCGAGGCGCTCGAGGACGCCGGGCTGCTGTCGAAGGAGAAGCTGCTGGATCATCCCAGGGTTTGCAGATATCGACGATGATGGCGCCAGCGCCGCGCTCGACGAATAGATGATCCCATCACGGCGGGACACACGCGATCTCGCCGCTCGTCACATAGAAGATTGCGCCACGCACGCCGTCTGGTCTCGCCGGCTGGGTCCTTCGCGTGACGGAAGGGAGGTGGCGGCACGCGTCCGCTTGTCGATGAAGGATAAGCGAACAGGCAATTGATCGAGCCTGGTCGCACATGTCGATCACCATTGAGAGCTCTCGAAGGGAGAAAGTTCAATTGAACCACGTCTACCTTGAGCTTCTCGCGACGATTGAGGCGTTAAGATCCAGCCCATCGGGGCGACCATTCAGACGCTGATGGACAAGGTTCGCGACCTTTCACAGACGATCAAAGCCCTGAAAGACGATCTCCACCAGACAGCCGGCTATGGCCTGCTAAGAACCTAGCCAGCCGGCGAGTGCCCATCCCGGCCATTGTCAGCGAGGCGGCCATCCCAACAAGATCGCCTTGCCGCCACCGCCAATGGCGGATGCTGACAGCAGCGCCATAAGAACGCCAACGTAGATGGGGAAGATCATCCTCGGGCTATTCGTCCTTCCAAATGACAGTCTTCCCCCGAAAATCCCAATGAAATTTGAGGTTGGCTTTCAGTACCTCGGTGGGGATCCTCGGCTCGATCGCTGTGTGGAGAGCGTTATACGTTTCTCGGCAGAAGCTCGGCGGCGGGACATTCAGCTTGTACCCCGACGGGTACCTAAAATCTTGCTGAGAATTCATCAGGTCAAGGTTGTTGGCAATCATCTTCACGTTCCCAATCGGCGGCATTCCTAGGGCCACTGCGGCTTCGTAAATGTCCTCGATCTTGTGACCGAAGCCGAGCCGGAGACCGCGTTTCGACACGCCCTTTGAAGCTAGATACGCTTTCAAGAGGAGTTCTAGGTGTGAGCTTTCGAGAGGTTGTCCATTCGGACCGGACCGAGGAGACTGGAGTTACCACGCTTCAGCATCCATC
>NZ_JARTVO010000104.1:0-232 GCF_029625675.1 Mesorhizobium sp. WSM4884 | reverse complement strand
ACATTAAATAAATAAGTCATTAAGAGATTCCCCATTCTTAATACTGATTTATCTTAATGATTTTCAAAACAAAACGTTAAGCAAACAGACATATTAAGAGATTCCCCATTCTTAATACACTTTTGACTTAAACGATTTCCATACAAAACATTCAGTAAACAAGACATTAAGAGATTCCCCATTCTTAATTCTCATTTACTGAAACGATTTTCAAAAACAAACATTAAGTAAC
>NZ_JARTVO010000103.1:0-233 GCF_029625675.1 Mesorhizobium sp. WSM4884 | reverse complement strand
GCCCGTTGTTCGTCTACGTCGGCCTTCGTCAGTTGGTGCTCTGCGTAGTCGTGTATGCGCCATCCGTCAGCGGTGCGTTCCCACATGCCGACTTCCACCAGACGGTCAGAGGCAGCCTGAGCTACCTCAATTGCGAGCCCGCATTTGAACGCCAGGGAGGGCAGCACGACGGCCGGGAGGGCGCCGTCAGTGAGCTGTTTGCGGGACCATGCAAGAGCGCACAGGTACAGCGA
>NZ_JARTVO010000102.1:0-233 GCF_029625675.1 Mesorhizobium sp. WSM4884 | reverse complement strand
ATGCCCAATATGCCGCCGCCGACGCCGCTCTTGCCGGGGATGCCGACGCGGAAGGCGAAATCGCCGGAGCCATCATAGTGACCGCAGGTCAGCATCATCGCGCCGATGCGGCGTGCCCGTTCGGCCGACACCACGGAATGCCCGGTCGCCGGGTTCTTGCCGCCATTGGCGAGAAAGCGGCCGGCGAGCGCCAGTTGCCGGCAACTCATTGCGATGGCGCAATGGTGGAAGTA
>NZ_JARTVO010000101.1:0-234 GCF_029625675.1 Mesorhizobium sp. WSM4884 | reverse complement strand
CCCGGCGAGTTGATCGAAATCGCAACCGCCGGCGCGTCGAAGCCGAACGCTTTCTCGATGAGCCCGGCCGTCGAGGCGAGCGACAGGCTTGGCCGTAACTGGCCGCCGCCGGGCATGATCGTGCCATGCAGCCTGATGACCGGAATGGTGACGACTGTCGAGCGCCAGGATTTCGGCAGCAGGCGGTTGAAGAAGCGTTTCACGAAAGCTTGTCTCCACAAGAGATGCTAGAGC
>NZ_JARTVO010000100.1:0-235 GCF_029625675.1 Mesorhizobium sp. WSM4884 | reverse complement strand
GGTGACCACCCTGGTGGCTACCCAGTGCCGCCGGTGGGGTCGCATCCACAGATTACTCAGCCGCATCCTGGTAGTGCGCCTGGGCCTCACCCGGGTGCTTCTGCTATGCCGAAGAGCTCACCGGTGTCTCCTGCCAGGACGGGGAGTGCGGCGTCCCCGATAGCAGCCCAGGGGCCGGCTGCGGTATCAAGTGATGGGGTTCCGTATTACCCCGGGAACTGGTCCCGCACCGGAC
>NZ_JARTVO010000099.1:0-235 GCF_029625675.1 Mesorhizobium sp. WSM4884 | reverse complement strand
GCCATCGATGGCGCCCTGTCGGTGACCCTCACCGAGCGCACCCCGGGTGAGTTCCATGGGATCCTGCAGGGCGATGCGCTGGAGACCCACCTGCGCGCGTACCTCGGCAGCGTGGTCTACTTGGTCATTCAGGTCGGCGCGGACTTCCTCGGCCACTATCCGGTGCGCGTCGTGGACGGCGTGCCCCTGGGGTCCTGATGCGTCGACTGGTCCTGTCGATCGCAATCAGTGCCGC
>NZ_JARTVO010000098.1:0-235 GCF_029625675.1 Mesorhizobium sp. WSM4884 | reverse complement strand
GGTAAACTGTGCGAACTTCACCGGCGGGTTCGCGGTAAAGATGTTTTCATATCGTCCCACGCTCTCGAGGAACACGGTTCGTGCAAGGATGGCCACGCCTTTACGGGCCACAATGAACGCTCTTTCTATGAAGTCCTCGGCCAGCCGAAATGGCGGGTTAGTGATCACCCAGTCGTGGGACTGCGCTTCATAGGGAAAGCTAAGGAAGTCCCTAACTTTGCCGAATCCATAGGAA
>NZ_JARTVO010000097.1:0-236 GCF_029625675.1 Mesorhizobium sp. WSM4884 | reverse complement strand
CCGGATTCGAGCAGCGGCAGCGCCTGGATCGCCTTCACCGCCGAGCGTGGAAACACCGGTCGCGCCGTATCGCCGATCTCCCAGACAGGCTTGCCGTCGGCGTCGAAGACAGAAACCGCGCCGCGATGAGCGCTTTCGACCACCGCGCCCCGCGTGACTTCGACCAGAACCGGATTTGCCATGCTGCCTCCCGCACGCGCGCGCCGGGCGCCGCTTCAATGCGGGCCGCTTCTACC
>NZ_JARTVO010000096.1:0-236 GCF_029625675.1 Mesorhizobium sp. WSM4884 | reverse complement strand
CTCGCCGAGCGCGCCGGCAACATCCAGGACAAGCTGCAAGCGATGCGGGCGAGCGGCGAGCTCGGCGGCCGCTTCTTCGCGCCGATGTCGATGCTCACCCTGATTTTCGGCCTGATCATGTGCGGCTTCTGGGTTGGCTTTTCCGACCTGTGGATCATCATCGGCCTTGTCGGCTACGCCACGACCTTCTCGATCGGCATGCTCGTTTTCAAGCCGACCGGCGAGCGGATGGGGGC
>NZ_JARTVO010000095.1:0-236 GCF_029625675.1 Mesorhizobium sp. WSM4884 | reverse complement strand
CCCTATGACGGCAAAGAGGTCACCGGCTGGCCGGTCGGCACCATCGTGCGCGGCAACCGGGTAATTTGGGACGGCGAGATCGTCACGCCCGGCCAGGGCAGGGCGGTGGAGTTTTCCGAGGCGCTGGCGGCTTAGGCCACGTTGGATTTCTTAAGCGCGCCCTGCATTATGAGTGCCTGCAGCTGCGAGAACTTGCCCTGGTCGATTTTCTTCTTGCAAATGCCGACGGTGGGAGC
>NZ_JARTVO010000010.1:0-203391 GCF_029625675.1 Mesorhizobium sp. WSM4884 | reverse complement strand
GCACTTCATCTTTTTGTCGGCTCGTGGGGCTGGTCCTGTGCAGCAATGCGTCGATGGTTTACTTCGCTTTGGATTCGATCCGTGTGGCAGTCGTCACGACGCTGGCCTGTTCGCTGCTGCTTCAGGCCTGCTATTTCGGCTGCGTGCTCTTTTTCGCGGACGTCGATGATCTGTAGAACTGTTCATTCGCTCCGCAGAGGGCCGGCGAATCCAATCTCTTCCTAAGCCCGTTGGCCGTAATCGAAAGACACGGGGCCGGCGAGTTCGTGCTCAGCTGCCACTGTGCTAGCAAGGGAACGGAATCCAATCCCGGAGCAGATGGCCAGAGTTGAGCGAAGACTGCGGTCGGAGCTCCTGCGCTTCCGGGTCTCCAAGGGGACGACTTTGCGAACCGAAGGGACTTTGAACCGTTGACGTGGCCAGCGTGCGGTAGGTTGGGCCAGCGACAGGGATCCCGGCCGGCCGGGAAGCACCGCCCTCTCAATGTGCGTTGACTTCGCTTCCTTTGGCGAAATGTGGGTAACGGCGAGGGCCGCACTCTTCCCGGGCCGTCGACATTCCCGCCCTTTTGGTGCGTGCGCCGTTAGGCGCGACAATTCGGTGCCCGCGTGTAACTGCGCGCATTCGCCGAAGCTTAGACGTGGTGCATTCCCGCTCGCCCGTTTGGCGGACAGTTCCGGCCGTGCTGGTTTTGCCGCCTAACGCCCGCCGCTCGTCACTGCCACACCCCTCTCCGGCAACGGCTCGGCGCATCGCGCAAGCCGGTTTAGCGATCAGGCCAGGCCCTTCGCGAGTTCCAACGCCTGCCGTTCGAAGAGGCGGCGGTAAATGCCACCATCGAGATTGATCAGGGCGGCATGATCGCCGTCCTCCATGATGCGGCCACGGTCGAAGACGAGCAGCCGATCGAGCGAGCGGACCGTCGACAGCCGGTGTGCGATGACGAGTGTGGTTCGGCCCACCATCAACCGATCCACCGCTTGTTGAATGAGCACCTCGGATTCCGAATCGAGGCTCGATGTGGCCTCGTCCAGAATAAGGATCGGCGCGTTCGCGAGGAAGGCGCGCGCGATCGCCACGCGCTGGCGCTCGCCGCCGGAGAGCTTCAAACCCCTTTCGCCGACCAATGTCCCATAGCCCTTCGGCAGGGGCGCGATGAATTCGTGGGCACTTGCCAGTCGTGCCGCTTGCTCGATCTCGGCCTGGCTCGCGCCAGGCCGGCCATAGGCGATGTTCTCGGCAAGCGACCTGTGAAACAGGATCGGCTCCTGCTGCACGATCGCGATCTGCGAACGAAGGGACTCTTGGGTCACCTCCGAGACGTCCTGACCGTCTATCAGGATCCGGCCGCCGCTCAGGTCGTAGAGTCTCTGGATCAGCTTCACGAATGTTGTCTTGCCGGAACCGGAGGGTCCAACCAACCCAACCCTTTCGCCAGCTTCAATCGACAGCGAACATTCGCTATAGAGCGGCAGGGGATGGTTGGCGTAGCGGAAGTGGACGTTCTCGAAATCGATACGGCCGTTCGTGATCCGGATCGGCTTGGCCTCTGGACGATCGGCAACATCCACCTGCTGATTGTGGATGGCCACCAGTTCTTCCATATCATTAACCGAGTGCTGCACGTTGCGGACATGCATGCCGGCATCACGCAGATAGCCCTGCAGGACGATGAAGGACGTGAGAACATATGCTATCTCGCCCGGCGTTGCCTGTCCATGCGACCACAGAAGCAGGGCATATCCGACCACCGCCACCCTGAGCGCAACCAAAGTTACGCCTTGGGTTGAGCCGATGATCGTTCCGCGCACCCAGCTCCGGCGCGCGCGGTGCCGCCATTTCGTCATGATATTTGCAAGCCGCTCGTCTTCGCGAACCTCTGCGCCGAAGCCCTTGACCACAGCGTTGCAACTGACCGCGTCCGCAAGCGCGCCGCTGAGCCTTGTGTCCCATCGGTTGGCAAGGCTCGCCGCTGGCGCGACATAGCCGAGCGACAGCGAAATCGAAAACGCAAGGTAGACGAGAGAGCCGCAAGCAAAGATCACGCCCATGACCGGCCAGTGCCAGCCGAGCAGCACCGTCGAGCCGATCAAGATGACAAACGACGGGAGCAGCGTGACGAGTATCGTGCTGTTGAGGAGGTCGAGCGCCCACATGCCGCGCGTTATCTTGCGCACTGTCGAGCCGGCGAAGCTGTTTGCATGCCAGTCTGTCGAAAAGCGCTGCACATGATGGAACGCTTCGGTCGCGACGTCGGAAATCATTTTCAACACCAGGTCGCTCAGGCCAATGAAGGCGACGTGGCGCATGGCAATGCCACCGAGTGCCAATGCAATCGGTACAGAGAATGCTGCAACAGCTGAATCCGAAGCTGGTGCTGCCGCATTAGCAGCACGAGAAACAGCGTCGATGAGTCGGCCAGAATAGAGCGGCATCAACACGTCAGCCAGCGTGGAGGCGAGCATCGCGGTCATGATGATCGCGAGCCGGGCCGGCTGCCTGTTCCAGAGGCGAACAGTGAAGGCGAAAACGTCGCGACAAGTGGCGCCGCGCCCATGGACGGGGAAACGTCTCATAGTTTCCAAGCGGGCGCATCAACACGCTCGGTCCCAAAGACGATAAAAGACAAAACTGGAATTTCGACCTCCCCCATAACAGCATCAATTTTGGCGGGCAGCTCTTGCCGCCTCACGACGGTGAGTTCAAAAGTCGTGCCAACTGAGCGGGAACATCCGAAGGACAAATTCAGCAGGTTACCGAGCCTGGAGAAAGTCAGCCGCCATCCAGTCGATACGATTGCTACGGCTGCTCAACTCGGGAGATTGGAAAAGAAGGTCGATGTATCGATTGAATTTTGAGCTTGTTCTTGCCTCGATCAAATAAGTACAGTTGCAATGCAGCTTTCTCAGGCCCGGCACTTAGGTGCTGATTTCAAAAGCGCGCCGCGAATACTTTCCTGCCCATATTCCGTCAATCGAATGCTCGACTGTCGGATTGTGCGCTCCCCGACACAGTGCTGTCGGTTCGCCTCCTGGGTACCTCCCCCGTCGATTGACGACCTGAAGGAGAAGCTTCGCTCGCAAGCTGGCACGACTCTTGAGGGTACTCCAGGTGGCGGAAGGAACTCCGGCTCGAGTCCCGTTGACTTCGGATGTTGCGAGGCTGGGTTGGAGCAAACTGTGCACCAATGAGAACGCAATGAAGGAGACATCATGGAACTCCGGCGGATTGCGGTGGAGTTAGACCTATTCCTCAAGATGACTGATGATGTCGCTCAATCCGAACAGTTGTTCGAACTGTTGTCTGCGTTTGCGCTGAATTTCGATTGCCCGTGGATTGCCTATGGGCCGCTCGCATCAGAGAGGGCTTTCAAGCCGAACCGGGAGGGTTCTGTGGTGATGTGGAATTATCCTGCTGAATGGCAGGAGCGCTACTCGAGAATGGGCTATGCCAAAATAGACCCCCTCATCAAGAAAGGTCGAAAGGAGGCGGGACCCTTTCGATGGAGCGAGGTGTATACTGATGAAAACATAACTGAAGATGGACGCCGCGTCTTGGACGAAGCAGCAACATTCGGCTTGAGGTCAGGCGTTACCGTCCCATTACATGGCCCTGGTGGCAGCTTTAGGTTTGTGAGTTTTGCTCAATCCTCGGACTGCGAATTGCAGAATAGAGCGATCACCTACCTGCAAATGGCCGCGCTGCGGTTTCATCGGATGGTTACGAAGTTCGACACTACGACTGCGTCGGAACGAGCTCATAACCTGTCTCCGAGAGAAATAGAGTGCATTGATTTGGTGTCACAAGGAAAATCATCTTGGGAAATAGGAACTATTTTAGGCAGATCACGAAATACGATAGATTTCCATTTAAAAAATGTAATGCGGAAGTTGGATGCGACCAGCAGAACGGTAGCTGTTGTAAAAGCTTTGAACCTTGGGATTATCCAACCGCCGTAGGTGCGCAGCTAGTTCTCCGCCCGTAGTAGCGCGCGTGATAGCCGAGACGCTCCGGCGTGCGCTCGCTCTTCGAAGCACCCAGCGCCTCGTCCATCTCGGCCTCGAGCACCTCCTGCATCACGGCGCGAATCACCTCGTGCAATCCATCCGGCTTCGAAAGCAAAATGTCGTTGACGCTGCTACGGCGGATTTATCTTCAGGCTTGGTCCTGGTGGCGATGCTGAGTTCGCTTCGCTGAGATTGGGCGGTCATGACAGGGTGGTGTTCAATGTCACCGATTCCTGGAAGAAATTACCATCCGTATTAAGCGACTGACGATGAGTGATGTGTGTCCAAAATCTGACAGCTGTCAGAAAACATTTCGGGTTCAATACAGCGGAGCGTCTTAGCCCTGTCGGGCTTTTCGAAGCCTATCTCGCAGTAACTGCGCGCCAGGCGCACTAGCTCGGCCTTTGCTGGTCGATGTGCGGCAATATAGTGTGAGGGCTGACCCGCATGAGAACACGGAACTCGCTCGATGAAGGATGATCGACGGCATCCAGAAAGCTTCTCTCCGGCGGGTTCGAGGGTGCTGCGCGCGCATCTCGGCGACGGGCCAGCGACCAACGGTTGAGGCTACATCTCCGGAGCGAGTGATGCCTCGAAAGATGCAATGCTGTCTCTGGTCCGACGCGCTGGAAGTTTGTGAAGGGTCGGCCCGGCAAATCGGTGAACCGGGCGGCTTAGGCTGCCAAAAAGGGTAGATGTCTGCGTTGCCTCGGTAGATCAGCAGGCGGTATCAGAAAGCCAAAGGCACACGCACACCATCGTGGCGCTTCGCAGGAAGTAGATGGGAGTAATCACCAGTGATTTTACCGGAACTTCGCTCAGCAAACACAGCCGGCAGGGTTTTGGAGATAACGACGACCACGGGATGCGTCGTAGGATGTTCATATTGTCCCCAGGACAAGTTCGCGGTCCGGCAAAGAAAAGTGTCTCATGCGAGTCATCTGGATCTTGAAGATTTCAAGCGGTGTCTGGCCCGCGTACCGACTTCCGTCGACATTGGTTTTGCGGGATACTCCGAACCTTGGCTCAATCCGGACTGTACCGAAATGGTGGAGCACGCCTTCGCCAAAGGCCATGGCATCAGGATTTTTACGACGCTGGTGGGAATGAACGGGCAGGACCTGCAGCGATTGCAAGCCTTGCGCTTGGGCGTATTCGTGGTCCATGTTTTCGATGACGGCACCTACATGAACAGCCGCCTGGTCGGAGACAAGTATCGCGATCTGGTTCGTCAACTCGTCGACGCGGACATCCCCTTGATCCGATTCGTGGCCTTGGGCGAGCCCCACCCAGATATAGCCGACATTATTCCTACCGAAGCCCTGATAAAAGCGCGGCCGGTGAGCAGTAGGGGTGGAAGCGTCGACCCTAAGATCGTTGCACCACGTCAGCCAGTGGTCGGAGCCCTAACCTGCGTGGACGCACGACAGTATCGGAATGTTCTTCTTCCAAACGGCGACGTTACCCTGTGCTCTATGGATTTTGAACGGCGTCACGTATTGGGCAACCTTCTATATGAGGGTTACTCCGCTCTGTTTGAAAAGCCAGTTTTTCGCGAAATCGTCGACCGCATGAATGGAGCAGATGGTTTTCTGCTTTGCAGGATGTGTGAATTCGCCGACCCAAACGACCGGACCTGAGTGCATGCCGGCCGAGAGGGCGTGCCTGGCAGTGCGGATGGCCCCACGACAGATGCACCTGCCCGCGACGCCATCGTGTTTTCACGTTACGCCAGTATGTTCCTGTAGGCGCGGCAGTGGGCCTCGAGCATTTCGGAGACGAGCTCATCGAAAGGTCTTCGCCTTCCAACCGAGCTTGTCGGCCTGCCTAGCTTGAGGTAACGCCGATCACAGGTCAACCATCGGTCGGATGGAAACAGTGTTAGTCGATCCCGATCAGAGCTTGATTGCTTACTCACGGCTCACCTCGTCAACGCCTTCACCCTCCCGGACGATCTCCTTTTCGACTCGCCTGAAGGCAGCAGCCCAGCTGCGGCCGGGGATGGTTGCCGTCGCGGTAGTGGACGTTCTCGAAACCGATGCGGCCCTTCGCCAGCGCGTCTCCCGGTTGCTTCCGCCTGGCCTACGAACGGGCTTTCCGTCAAGGGGGTCCACGGCGGCCCCGCCCTCTTGATCCGGCGGCTCGGGCCAGTCATCGCGCAAGAGATCGGAATCCGCATTCTTCTCAAAGAGAGCGTGGCTTTCGCTGTGTCATCGGTCATCAAATAGTTTCTTGAATCAGGTTGGTGTCCGCAGCCCGAGGTTGAACGGCGAATATTGATGACCGCCGCGAAGCCGCTCGCTCGCTACGGCGCTATTGAGGAGCGCGCTCGCGAGCGGCTTCGCTACCGCCGAGCGACACAACCTCTGGCGACGCGACCCTGCTGATCTCCTTGGACTCATTCATTTGTCCGGAGCGCTATGGGCAGCGAAGGGTGGGTACGTCAACTACCTGATGCCATAGTAGCGATGCTTTCGCGGAAGCTTTAGAAGCCATCCTGTTGCAGCACATTCGAAAGCATCCGAATGGAGGGCAACGCAACCCAACAATATTTGATGAGGATGCCGGCATCACCAGACCAAACCCAGACCAAACAAAGCTGCCTCCGGCATTCTGCTTCAACGTTAAGCGACGAACATCTGCCGCAAACCACTAGCCATTAAAC
Source organism: Mesorhizobium sp. WSM4884 (assembly GCF_029625675.1). Lineage (NCBI taxonomy): Bacteria > Pseudomonadati > Pseudomonadota > Alphaproteobacteria > Hyphomicrobiales > Phyllobacteriaceae > Mesorhizobium > Mesorhizobium sp. WSM4884. The sequence continues at coordinate 196,719 of NZ_JARTVO010000010.1, read as the reverse complement.
AGCTCTCTTCTTTGAAAGACTATGTGCAGAGGACTTGATATGGACACCGACGCTTTCACGGCTCATGAATCTAACGTTCGTCGTTATTGCCGGGCGTTCCCCACCGTCTTTACGAAGGCCCTTGGGGCGACGATCTGGGACGAGACGGGTAAGCCCTTTATCGATTTCCTGGTGGGTTCCGGCGCACTCAACTACGGGCACAACAATCCGGATATTATGGCGCCAGCGATTGAATATCTCGTCGGTGAGAACATTCTTCTGTCGCTTGATATGCATACGGCGGCAAAGCGTGACTTCATTGAAGGGTTCGTCGATTGGATCCTGAAACCCAGAGGCCTTTCGTACAAGATTCAGTTTCCCGGGCCGACCGGCACGAACGCCAACGAAGCGGCGCTGGCGCTGGCGCGAAAATACACCGGCCGCTCGAGCGTCATGGCCTTTACGAATGCGTTCCACGGCATGTCGCTCGGCTCTCTAGCGGTGTCGGGCTCGGCCTCAACCAGGGAACTGGGAGGCGTCGCTCGCCACGATGTGATCCGTGTTCCCTATGACGGCTATCCGAGCCAAGCTTTCGATTCCGCCAGTTACATCGACAGCGTTTTGAGCGACCCGGGGAGCGGCATAGAAAAGCCTGCCGCAATCATTCTGGAGACCATCCAGGCCGAAGGCGGCATGAACGCCGCATCCGCAGCTTGGCTCACGGAAATTCAGCGCATTTGCCGTACGCACGGCATTGTTTTTATCGTCGACGATATTCAGGCGGGTGCGGGCCGAACTGGCGATTTCTTCTCATTCGAGTCCGCGAAAATCGAACCGGATATTGTGTGTCTTTCCAAGTCCCTAAGCGGTTCAGGTAGTCCGTTGTCCATCGTTCTGATTCGACCCGACTTGGACATATGGAAGCCCGGAGAACATAGCGGGACCTTCAGAGGCAACAATTTCGCCTTCGTGACGGCAGGAGCCATGTGCAAGATGTGGTCGGATAGGAAATTTACTGCAGGTGTCGAGCGGACAGCCGTCAGGCTGCAAACGCACCTCGATCGCCTGGTTGCGAAATTTCCAAGATACATCGAACAGAAGCGCGGCCGCGGTCTGATGGCCGGCCTGAAATGCCGTTCACCGGCAGTTGTCGGCCGCGTGCACGATGTCGCATTCGAAAATGGCCTTCTTATCGAATCCTCGGGGCCAAATCGCGACGTTATCAAAGTCCTCCCACCGATAACCATCACCGATGCCGAACTCGATCGTGGCATCACCATCCTTGAACACGCACTACAGGAGCAAGACAATGCCTAGTCAGATATCTCAAGTGCCAGCCATCTCGCCGGTTTCGATCAAAGAACGGACCGGGTCGATCAACACGGCGGAGATCATCTCGGTCCTGAAAGGTGAGCTCACCGCTCTGCACATCAAGCAAGCTTTCAGCACCGAAGTAGCCGAGGAGATCACTACGAACTTTATTGGAAGCTCTGGTCTCAGAGAGCGTAAAGATGGTGTGCCCGGACAATATGTCGGCGCATCTCACTACAGGAAGGATGCAGCCACCTATTTCGCAGACGCCGAAAACGCGCGGCCGTACGTCGATGCCCTTTTTAAGAATTTGGTTGACCCGGTTCGAGCAGTATTCAGGGCGTTGAAGCGAGAGCTTCACAACCAGGGAATCGAATTGCGGCTAGCCCGTTCCGAACACGGCCAGGCCAATGTTTGTCGCGGCCTCAGTTGGTCGGGCACAGGCACATTTTCCTTGGATCCCCACGACGACGTCGCTCAAGTCTTACGTGCTGGCGATGATTACGAGCTTTCTGCGGTGGCGCACAATACGGTCGCAGCGCTCAACCTCTATCCCAGCATGCCTGAGGAAGGCGGCAATCTGAAGCTCTGGAGCCACAAGCCGACGGTTGCGGACCGGATATCGCAAGGTGTGGAGACCACTGGATATCCCTATTCGGCAGCCTATCTGGAAGCCGTCCCTTGCCGCGAGTTCGAGCTCAAAACCGGGGATATCGCCCTAATCGATGGCGGCTTCGTTCACGGGGTTACCGGTCAATTAGGCGACGGAAAGCGTCGCCTAGTGCTGAATTGCTTTTTCGGATTTGCGCGGCCTGATCTTGTTCTCTGGTGGACGTGACGTTGGACCTCGCAGCGATCGACTGGCTTGGGCCGTGAGTTGGCGTGGCCAGGCGTGTGACTGCTCATGCTGCCGTCATACAAGCCGAACCTCGAACCGATTGAAATGGCCTTCGCCAGACAGTTTGGGCTGATGCCTTTGCAGGCTACAATTCAGGACTCGCCCTATGAAGAAGCAGTTTACTCCTACAAACGATGTAAGCCTCGCGATCTTTGATCGTCTTGAGTCTGAGGTGCGGAGCTACGTCCGTGCGTTCCCAGTTCTGTTCGATCGAGGCGTCGGCACTGCCCTCATAGCTACAGACGGTCGGGAATACATCGACTTCTTGGGAGGCGCGGGAGCCTTGAATTACGGGCACAACAACCCAGCCTTCACGCGGGCGTTGTTGGACTACATTGCGCGCGACGGAATTGTGCACGGGCTCGACCTTGCTACGACCGCCAAGAAGGCCTTCATCGAAGCTTTTGAGCAGTTTATTTTGAAGCCCCGCGGTCTGTCTTATAAATTGCAATTTACTGGCCCCACAGGTACGAACGCGGTCGAGGCGGCTCTGAAGCTAGCTCGCCAAGTGACCGGCAGGTCAAACATCGTTTCGTTTACGAACTCGTTTCACGGAGTCAGCGCTGGGGCGTTGGCGGCAACCGGAAACACGAAGTTCCGAGATGCTGTCGGCTTTCCCCTCGCGCACGTGACATCGTTGCCGTACGAGGGCTATCTCGGCGCTTCAGACACGATCGAGTATTTCGAGAAGCTTCTCGATGATCCTAGCAGTGGTCTCGGCAAACCCGCTGCGGTGATCCTAGAAGCAGTGCAGGGCGAAGGCGGTGTCAATGCTGCTACCGTTGAATGGCTGCAACGGCTGCGTGATCTGACCTCTCGGCACGAGATCCTGATGATCCTCGATGATATTCAGGCTGGTGTCGGTCGCACAGGGAAATTCTTCAGTTTCGAGGCGGCTGAGATCGTGCCGGACATCGTTACCCTGTCAAAGTCGTTGTCTGCAATTGGAACGCCTATGGCCCTTGTCCTCATGAAGCCTGAACTTGATGTCTGGACGCCGGGTGCGCACACCGGCACGTTCAGGGGCAACAACTATGCTTTCGTCACTGCTCGTGCGGCCCTTGAGACTTACTGGTCCGACTCCAAGTTTGAAGATGAGATTGCTCGCAAATCAGCCATCTTGGCTCAAGAACTCAAGTCGATCGCAGACGACTTCCCCAGCCTTGCTCTGAATGTCCGAGGCCGCGGCTTGATGTATGGACTCGTATCACCAAAGCACCACTCATTGCCGGGGCTCATTTCCCGGGAAGCTTTTCGTCGCGGCTTGGTGATCGAGATCGCTGGCTCGTATGGTGAGGTGCTCAAGTTCATGACAGCCCTTACCATAACCGAGGCTGAACTGCGCCGTGGTCTGTCGATCGTACGCGACAGCATTGGCGCGGTGCAGGACAGCATTTCAGCGGAGTAGGCATTCACTCAGTCCCCCCTACCCAGTCTGGGCTTATCAAGCAAAGGAAATTCCGCTTTAGACGTATGCGATTGTATGGAGACGGACAGCAAAAATGGACACTCGGAGAGCTCAAACAATGGACACCGACCGCTTGACGTGATCGAACGACAGTACGGCATGTGCAAATCAATACACACTTCTTGCTCGTTGCAAGATGAAGGACGACGTCCAGGGCCGGTGAAACCGGTATTCTAATATATTATATAAGTAAGATGGTAATATTGCTGGTTTATCACGAGCGAAGACGAACGGTACACAACACATTAGAAATTAACTTGTATAAGAGGTCCGGTATTTCTTATCCTTTCTGATGAAAAATAGAACGGATTTTGTGCGACGTCGAAGTTTGGCGAGACGAGTGTAAGGCGCGTTCGCGAACCTTACACCGTTACGTTCTGAAGGAGTTGAGATCGTGAGTGATATGACAGCCCGAGACGATGAGATAAGCCTAGCCGAACGCGTAACGCAGCATTTGAAACCGCATTTATGGGCAAAGGCCAACCGGCTCCTTATCCGTAAAGCAATCAGCGAATTTGCACACGAGTTGCTAATTGCTCCTCGACTCCAGCGAATGGAAGGCGACTGGGGGAAGTATGTGCTGGAAAGCGAGACCCCTGGGTTGGAGTATTGGTTCCAGGCTCGGCGCCTCCTGCTAGATCACTGGCAAGTGGACGCCGGCTCTCTGGAGAAAAGGATTGAGGGCAGGCCGGCCCCCCTGGATGCGCTTGATTTTGTTATTGAGTTCAGCCGCCATCTTGGCATAAAGGAAGAGATGATGCCGGTTTACCTGCAGGAGATCAGCAGCACGCTGTATGGCAGCGCGTACAAGCAGGCCAAAACAGAGATATCCGCCGCAGAACTGGCTTTTGCCGATTACCAGATCGTTGAGGCTGGCATGACGGAGGGCCACCCGACCTTTATCGCGAATAACGGTCGCATTGGCTTTGACGCGCTCGACTATAGTCGCTATGCGCCGGAGGTGGGCAGTTCGATAAGACTCATATGGCTGGCCGTCCATAAAGAAATGGCAACGTTTAAGTCCATTTCAACGCTCGACTACGACCTTCTCATGCACGAGGAACTCGGTCGACAGGCGCTGGAACAGTTCGACGCAGCGTTGCGTCAAAAGGGACTAAACTCGACCGATTACATCTATATGCCAGCGCATCCTTGGCAATGGTTCAATCGGCTCTCAACTATCTTCGCGGCGGATATCGCCAACCGGCACATTGTCTGCCTAGGCCAGGGGAAGGACATATATCATGCCCAGCAATCGATCCGCACACTTTTCAATATAAGCGATCCGCATAAACGGTACGTGAAAACGGCGCTGTCGATACTTAACATGGGGTTTATGCGCGGCTTGTCACCGACACACATGCTGGCGACGCCCGCCATCAACGAATGGTTGAAGAATTTGCTCGACAGTGACTCCTATTTAGCCGCCAACGGCTTCAGCATCCTTCGCGAGGTCGCGACGATTGGCTATCGCAATCGTTGTTTCAACACCGCCCTCAAGAAGGACTCCCCTTACAAGCAGATGCTTTCTGCGCTGTGGAGGGAAAGCCCCCTTCGGCAGTTGAAAGAAGGGGAACGTCTGATGACAATGGCGTCGCTGCTTCATGTCGATTACAATGGTGAAGCACTCGTGACAGCCCTCATCAATGCCTCGGGGTTAGACGCCGCCGCTTGGCTACGCCGCTATTTTGAATCTTATCTGGCGCCGCTTCTCCACTGCTTTTATGCTTACGATCTAGCGTTTATGGCACATGGAGAAAATATAATTCTAGTTATGAAAGATCACGCTCCGACGCGAGTTATCATGAAAGACATTGGCGAGGAGCTTCGTATTCTAGGCGGAGATCTCAACGTGCCGGAGGAGATTAAGAGGATCTGCATTCAAGTAAATCGCGACATGAAGCACGACTTCATTTTCACCGACGTTTTCGACTGCTTCTTTCGTTACTTGGCTGTAACACTCGAAGAACATCTTGATTTTCCGTCGACACACTTCTGGCAGCTCGTAAGCGAGTCCATCCTTGGCTACCAGACGAAACATCCGGAATATGACGAAAAATACAGGCAGCATGACCTATTCGCTCCAGAATTTCTGCGACGATGTATGAATCGACTGCAGATACAAAAAAACCAGCAAATGGTGGACTTCGGTGATCCGGGAGAATACCTGCACACCGTCGGCACGCTGAAGAACCCACTGGCGGGCATTCGCAAAGTGACCAGTGCAGGTTAAGCTTGAAGGAGGCGCGTATTTTAAATGAACAATGTAGTTAGCCGGTTTTGGGCCAATACCATACCCCCCCCTTGGGGTAAGCAACCCCTTGCGTAAACGCCGCCGCAGCATGTTGCGCGTATCAGGCGCCCGCTCACCAGCGCGTCGCCTGCTTCCATTCTGAAAGGAGGCGCCTAATTTTTTTATCGCCTTCGGGCCGGCTTTCCAGGTGCCGTCAACACTGACACGGTTAGGCGCCCAAAGCTTGATTTGTGTAGACCTCGCTACCTTAAGCATAAACCTCGTCGAACGCCTTCAATCAAGCACTGCGGCCTTGACGCTCATGCTAGGAGATCATGGCCGCGTTGGAGGTAAGTGCGGCTCTAACTTATGGCTAGAAGGGAGCTTCTCATGTACATTCTAGAAACGCCGCGCCTAATCCTAAGGCCACCGTCGCATAGCGACGAGCTTCTTCTACATGAGCTTCATAGCGATCCATTTGTGGTAAATGCCATGTGGGATGGAGTCTATCCGACCCGAGAGCAATCGAAAGCTAAACTACAACAGTTCATCCATCATTGGCAGAGCAATGGTTTCGGCTTATGGATGGTGTTCGTAAAAGGCGAAGGCCAAGTCGGAAAATTCGCAGGCTACTGTGGATTGATGTACAGTGGCCCGTATCTGCCCGAAGATCCCACTAATGTGGAAACCGTATCGTGCCTCCACCTTGCGTCTTCCGGTAAGGGGATCGCCGCAGAGGCCGGCAGGGCAGCGATCCAGTTTGCTTTCGAGAACCTAACGCTCGAGAAGGTCACTTCATTCATTCGCCCAACGAACACGCGTTCGCTTCGGAAAGCACCGAAAGTAGGCCTTCGCTATGTAAGAGACCGGGTCTACAATAACGTAGTTATGCGATATTTTGAAGTGACAGTCTTGACTGCTGTAAAAATCGAAAAAGTCGTCGTTATCTCTTGTTAGTATCATTGTTTCTCGGAAGACGGTGATGCAAGAAACCGTAGGCGAGCGCTGCTCTCGCCCTACGAACTTGCAATCATTCACACCGACGCACCGGCGTGTCCGGAGATGCATGTGCCCTGGAATTGAGAGCTTGTCGGTTCAGAGATAGTTCAGATGGGTCGCTCGGTCTCGCTTCGGGCATGCCCTCGACCGATTTGGCGATCAAATCGCTCCGTTACAGACGGCATGATGTGGAGCTGCCGCGCCGTAAGTGACCATATCTCAGGCGGTAGGAGGAGCGCTTTGCTGAAGAAGCCCATCACACTTGGTACCTTGATGGGGAGTTGCGTGGTTTTCGATTATATCGTCGTGGGTGGTGGCTCCTCTGGATGCGTGATGGCGAGCAGGCTCTCCGCCTATGGCGCTCGCGTGCTGCTCATTGAAGCTGGCCCTGATACGCCGCCGAATGCCATTCCTGACGACATCCAGGATGGCGACCCAACGCGTGCTTACCTTAATCCCGGTTATCGATGGCAGTCACTCCACGCGACAACGGTGCGAGGTGGCCGCAAGCCTGTCCATTACGAACAGGCGCGCGTCATGGGTGGCGGCTCCAGCATCAATGCCCAAGTCGCCAACCGCGGCGGGCCCGGAGATTACGATGAGTGGGCCTCAAGCGGTGCAACGGGCTGGGGTTGGGAAGACGTGCTGCCCTACTTCCGTCGTCTAGAATGCGATTTGGATTTCGGCGGGGAATTTCATGGCACGAACGGCCCCTTGCCAATCAAACGTGTGCGCCAATCAGACTGGTCGGGCTTCATCCGGGCAATCTCCGATGCTTACGATGCTTTGGGGCTTCATTTCAGGCCAGACTTCAATGGTGCATTCGGTGATGGCTATTCAGTTGTCCCATTGACCAACCGCAATGGTCATCGGGTCTCCTCCGCGATGGCGTACTTACCCGAAACCGTCCGCTCTCGCCGCAATCTAACGATTTTATCCGAAACGACAGTTGCGCGGCTGACCTTTTTGGGAACAACGGTAACGGGGGTCGAGACGGAGAACAAATCGGGCGTGCAATCGTATAGCGCTTCTTGCGTTATCCTGTGCGCAGGAGCACTCCATTCACCCGCCATATTGATGCGCTCCGGGATCGGCCCCGCGAAGGAATTAGTACAATTCGGAATCCCTATCGTTGCAGATTTGAAAGGTGTGGGCCAGAATCTTCAGGAACACCCCACGATTTGCGTTTCGGCCTATTTGAAGCCGGCCGATCGCTTGTCACCCGGCGTGAGCGAATATATTCAGATGCACGCCCGCTACTCGTCGGGTTACGAAGGCTGCCCGTCGACCGATATGGCAATATCGACTGTTGCCAAATCATCCTGGCACCCGCTGGGGAGGCGCCTCGGCACTCTCGCCGTGTGGGTCAATCGCAGCTACTCGACGGGAACTGTGGCGCTCAAGGGTAGTTCGCATAAAATAGAGCCGGAGGTCGATTTCAACTGGTTGAGCGACAAGCGGGACGCCGAGCGCCTCAAGCAGGGCTTTCGCTTCATAGTCCGCCTGCTGCAGCAAGATTCGCTGTCCTCTGTGGCGCTGGACCCGTTTCCGTCAGCGTTGAATGCGCGAGCGAAGCTGGTGAGCAAGGTCACAAGCACAAACTATGCACTCACGTCATTTCTGGCGCTGCTCATGGACGCGTCGCCGCGGCTGCGCCGTGGGCTGATTAGGCGCGTCATAACGGATGGGGATAGCATTTCCGATCTCGTCAACGACGAGAAACATCTGGATCGGTATATTCGCCAGAACGTCATCCCAAGTTGGCATCCGACGTCGACCTGCAGGATGGGGGCAGCCGCGGATCCTGGCGCTGTGACCGATCCGTCGGGACGCGTTCATGGTATTTTGGGTTTGAGGATCGCCGACGCTTCCGTCATGCCATTTTGCCCTCGGGCGAACACAAACATTCCGACGATTATGGTGGCTGAGAAATTGGCCGACACAACCTTGAGAGACGGCAGACGGAGCTAAATCGCTGCCTGCTTTGCTGCTCGGCTAGTCGTCTCGTCGAGACGGCGGATAACGTCGACAAGCGCTTCCTCAGCTCATGTGCTCCTTGGTGCCGCCAGGCAGAACGCCGAACCCGATGTAGATGGCTTTTTTGCGAACGAAGTCTTCGTCCCTGAGCTTGACCGCTCGACCCGGATAGCGTCGAAAAAGACTATGGGATAGGAAAATTTCGAGCGGTCGGTTTCTGCCATTCGGCCATCGTCCGGGACGGCGTGTGTGATGGACGAGCTCAGGTAGCTGGCGATACCTCGCGTCATAGAGCTCTTCGAGATGGCCGATCCTGCCATGAAACCCGGAGGTCGGCGCTGGTCTGGATTGAGCCTGGAAGTCATAAAGCAATTCAGAATTGTAAATCGCTCTTAGTATCTTGGCCGTGATAATGTTAAACTAACCGCGACGGATGTAACAATATATACAACTATATTAACATACAAATCGTTGTTATCTTCACCAGGAAGCGCTAGAGATCAATTGCTAAGACGGAATCACCGCCCAGCCATCGGCTTAGCCTTAGAATGGGACATCATGTCGACTTTCGTTATTATTGGAAGAGACGGCGCGTTGCCCACATCCAAGGAACTGTCGACTTTGAGAGCCGCGGCAAACACTAATCAACTTAAGCGCCCAAAAAGGGGATTGACTATGACCACGCTGCCGAAAATTTCACTTTCGAAATTGAGAGACGATGCAACGCGACGTGACGAGCGCCAGCGCCTGCAAATGGCATGCCAGGAATACGGGTTCTTCTACCTTGTCGAGCACGGCATCCCCGGGGAACAGATCGCGCAAGCCATTGAGGCTTCCCGGCGATTCTTCGCATTGCCACAGTCGGTTAAGGAACGCTACGGGCACGCCTTTCAGGACGTGTACCCCACTGCCGCCCGTGGATACAGTCCTTTACACGGCGAAATGCTACATCCTGAGGCCGGCTTCGATCCAAAGGAGGTATTCGACCTCGGAATTGAGAACGAAGGCGACCGGCGTCCGTTCTCCGGCCGCACGCGCCTTCCGGATGAAGCCTTGGCTCCTGGCTTCGCAAGAAACCTGCTTGCTTTGCAGGCTACCGTGCTCGCCGGGATTGTCCCCCAGATCGGGGATGCGCTGGCGGACCTGATAGGTATGGAAGAGGCATGGTTCCAACGCCATTTCAGCACGCCGACGCTTGGGCAACGCGTGATACGGTATCCAGCTCGCGGCGGCACTTGCGCAAAGCACACGGATCATGGCTTCTTCACGCTGCTGCTGCAAGAGGAACTCCCCCTGCGTTCCTTGCAGGTGTGGTTCCGCGGTCGATGGATGCCGGTGCCGAGCCTGCCCGATAGTCTCGTAGTCAATCTGGGCGACCTCCTTCAGGTCTTGAGCGACGGCCGCTTCAAGAGTACGCCCCACCAGGTCGTGCATAGTGGTCCGACTGATCGAATTTCGCTGCCCTTCTTTATTTATCCCGAGATCGACGCTCGCCTGACTTCGCGACAAGGGCAGCAAGTTAGTGTTGTAGAAATGATGCTGCGCAACGTTGAGTCAATATGGGTGACTGGGAATGGCGCCGGACGCGCGCGCGAACTGCAATGATTGTCTGCTTTTCTAAAGCATGCGCAATTATGGCGCCGACGCGGTGCAGATCTCCGTGGTAAGCTGGAAGAACTCTCGCATCCGCTAGATTGTCCCGCCGTCGCGCGTGTAGCGCGGCGGTCGGAAGCCCGCTTCGGGATGAATGCACCTATGGTGTCAGATTGTTTGCATCGTGTGGTCGCAGGGAAAGATCGCACTAGATCTGCACCGCTGTCGCAAACGTGCTGCGGGAAAACCTGAGGGAACTTGATCCCATGATAACGCTCGCCCAACTCGCGCTTGACGTATCGCGAACCGAGCTCCCGGGAACCAGTTCCAGCGCGACCACGACGCCGTCACAGGCGGAAAGATCTTATAACACCCGGCGGTCGCGTGCTGCACGTCTTGCGGGCCGGTGGCAGTTATCGCAAGCCGTCAACCTTTCAGGCCGAACACCTCGCGCCCTGGAGCCCATTCTCAGCCGGAGCCCGCCCCTCATGGAGATTCGTCTCGCAGGCACTGCCGACCGCGATGCATGGCGGTCCCTTTGGTACGCATATTGCGCCGACCAAGGTCTCAATTCATCAGAACAGGCGACAGATAGGATCTGGCGGCGCATCGAGCGCCCAGACGAACCGATTAACGCGCTGATCGCGGTCTCAGCAACTGGCGTTACCATAGGTTTTGCTACCTTTGTCATTCACCCGTATACTCTTAGCGATCGTCCGGTCTGTTTTCTCGCAGATCTCTATGTCGACGAGTCTTCGCGGCGCCAGGGGATTGGCCAAGCCATGCTCACGAATCTGGCCTCCTACGGTCGCGACCAAGGCTGGCTGAGAATCTATTGGAATACGGACAGATCAAATTATCATGCGCGGGCGCTCTATGACAAGATCGGTAAATTGAGTCCATACCTTACCTACTACTATGACCTGTAGACTTGCTCTGAGGTCGTAACGAAAGCGCATTGACCTGCCCCAGTCTTTTAAACAGTGGCGAGTAGACTAGAGGTGCAGCCATTTATGTTGCGCACATGGGCTTGCAGCGGAATGTATTTTCGGCGCGATGATCCATTGATCAGGCAAGGACCGTGTTCGAGGTAAACTCCGTGCGGTGGTCTGCGACGATCATGCCGGGCTTGCCGCGCTGGGCGATCAGGTCGTCAGTTCGCGAGCAACGCGGCGACCAGAGATCTGTGTCCGGAATCGCGTAAGGCATTCGCGCGTCACGTCGTCGACGAGTTGATCGGCCGCAGGAGAACTGGTCGTACAGCGACCAGCGTGCGTTCGGCTTCGCCTCGACACGGATCGGCCCCGCATGCCGACCGCCGCTCGCCGTCCGCACTTCAACAAGGTAGGCGACATCTCGTCGACCGGCAAGATCTATTCCGGACGTCCGCGCTGTCGTTATGACAAGCCATATTCTAATTTAGATCTCAAAAATCTTCCGGGGAGCAGTGGTCAGTACCTCGACGCCGGAGTCTGTGACACGGAACGTTTCGCTGATGACGTATCCAAAATCCTCCTCGATCCAATTACCTAACATCAGGTGAAAGGTCATGTTTGGTAGCAACTCTGTCATATCGCCATCCTTAAGGCTTGCGGTCGGCTCCAACCAACCAATGCCGTGTGCATAGCCGCAACGCGTCTCCTTTTTGAGGCCCCGCTTCTCGATGCTGCGATTGAAGGCGTTGGCAACATCGCTGCAAGTCGCTCCTGGCCGTATCGCATCAAGAGCGACCTCAAGGCCGGCGACTTGGATCTCATGCACGCGACGTAGACGATCGGAGGGTGAGCCGATCGTGTAAGTGCGCATAAGCCCAGCACAGTAACCATATCGCGCACCGCCGATTTCGAGATTCACCTGCGATCCATAGCGAAAAACGTCCTCGCTCCACGGAATGTGGCACGTTCCCGTTCGCGGTGATGAACACAAACTTATTCCCTCGATCCCGCTTCCTGGCTTACCGTTTGCGCCGCGCACCAACGTTGCCACAATTTCCGCGCACGCGTCTGCTTCACGCACCCCGGGGCGTATTACCTCAGCAGCGCGTCGAATCGCGGCGTCTGAGATTGCCGCCGCCTCCCGCATTACAGCTATCTCGAGATCTGACTTGATGAGCCTTTTCCAAGTGACCGCCTTAGTAGCATCGACGATCGTGGCACCAGGCAGGCGCATCCTAAACTTTTTCGCCGATTGCGATGGAAGGCAGCATAGCTCGATTCCTATGCCTCGACTCGCGAGGCCGACGTCCTCCAAGTAATCGACTACCGCGTCATAGCCATCCTTGTCAGGATTTCCAATATACGCTTCGGGGTATGCGACGATTTTGTCGCGCTCCATAAAACATTGATGAATGGCTGCCGGCGCATCACAGCGGCGCAGAATGAACGTCGGTTCCTCTTCTCGTATCGAAACCACAACGGCCTGAGGAACATAGGCTGATAGCGCGGTGTACCCCGTGAGATAGGTAATGTTATGTTGGTCGGAAACGACGAGCGCGTCGATATCGCACCGACCCATTTCGAACTTCACCGAGCCGAGCCGGCGAAGGTATTCACTTCTAGGGAATGCCTGGGGTCCCTTGGATATATTCATAAGTTTGAACTCCAGCTATGCTTTTGACAACAAGGCGAGCTATTGCGGGTAAGAGTTCTTATGCTGGCGACGGATCACCTCTCAGTTGGGGGGGAGTCGTGGGGCTGCAGATCGCTCCTGTTCGCCCGACGGCGGTGTGATAGACCAAGCGATTAAGTCGACAGCTCGTTGGAGTATCGCTTCGGTCTGAGCAAGGCTGGGTGAAACGGCGACGACATGTCCTATCCAGTCTCGAAAATCGCCTTTCCTGAAGATCGGCGCGTTGGGTTCAACATACAATTTGATTTCAGCGACACCTGGTACCGCGATCGCCTGACTGCCGCCATCGATCCAATCGAGGGTGCCGTCGCAATCAGCAACTAGGAACCGCGCGGCTGCGGTCTGCAAATGCCTTCTGCGCAAATCCCATTCCTCGCCGACGACAAGCTTGATGTGCTCGGTGACCAGATCGACACCGCTCGCCAGTTGGACCAGTTCAGGCTCAAGCGCACCAGCAAGACGCGGATTCACTTCGATTACAACCGGGCCATGATTAGTCAACCGGAGCTCGATGTTCGTTGGCCCCCAATTAAGGCCAAGAGCTTGCAAGCACCTCAGCGAAACATCAACGATACGGTCATGATCGTCTTCCGCAAGCGGGGCCGGGAAGGTCGTTTCACGGAAGACGAAATGCGGTGGGGGGCCGAAATCAACGGCGACAATCCCAATAACCTCATTGCCCATTATCTCCACGCTATAAAAAGGGCCGCGCGCGAATTCCTCAACCAATATCCTCGGCGAAGACGGCCAGATGTGCTTCCCACCCAACAGATAGGTCGTGTGGTCAGCTAACTCATCGGCGTTGCGGCACAATCGGACACCGATGCTACCGCTGCCGATTGCCGGCTTAACAATTACGGGAAAGCCGATCTCCGCGACAGCGCTTTCTACTTCTGCCACATTCAGCGCCATGCGATAAGCGGGTATCGGAACTCCGGCTTCCGCAAGTAGCTGGCGCTGAGAGAATTTGTCACAGCATCGTTCAATCAATTCGGGGTTGGGTCCCGGTAAGTCGAAATGCCGACATAGTTTGCCAACGGTTGCATAGACCGACTCGTCGATGCCCGAGAAGCCCGTGATACCAGCGATGTCATTGGTCTCACGCAGCCTGGAACATTCGCGAATCAAGGTATCAAGATTGGTTGTATCGACACGGATTGCCTCGCTTCTTTCCGCCGCAAGATACTCGTACTGTGTTGGATCAACTGATAGTGTAATTGGATGAAAGCCAAGACGCCGGGCCGCGTGGATGTATCGTATTCCATTACCTCTTGCATGGCCTTCAACCAGGATGAGAGCTTTCCTTGACATTGGCTGTTCTCCACTCTGCGTTTTTGTCGATAGGTCGTTTTGCCATCGTGGACCTCAGACTTAAAGACAACGATCCAAGGCCAAACATTCCGTGAAATTGGTCGCCTCTACCCGCAGCCGCTGGCTGAAGCTGAAGTTGCCTTTGGCGCAGCAAAATCGTCTTCCCAGATCTGGGCAGAACCGATTGGGCTTGATGGCAACTGACCGAATAGTGGCCGAGTGGGATAATGCACTGTATCGCGTACCAGAGTACTGGGGACGAGTACGCCCTTGACCGGGACCCGGCGCCACGAGCTGTCACCGAAAGGCCCTACTAGGGAGTGAGTTTTAGCGCGTTATCGCCGGGAGAGCCCTCGCGAATCGAGAACGTTATCCTTCCATCGTCGTCTATTGCACCCTCGTAGAACATGTGGTCGCAGATAGAATTATCCCGGTGGAAAGTCAGCACTCGCGGCTTGATCTCCACCATCTGATGCTCCTCGATGTATGCGGAGGAGCAAACGATTATTTCGTCCCCGACCTGACAGGTGCGAGCAGCGGCTCCGTTCAGCACGCAGCAACGAGAACCCCGCTCTCCATAAATCACGTAAGTGCTGATTCGAGCGCCCGATGATTTATTCCAGATTTCAACGAATTCCATTGGAAGGATGCCGGCTTCGTCGCAGTGATCTGGATCCAAAGTTATTGAGCCCCGGTAGTTCAAATTCGCGTCGGTCACAGTTATTCCATGAAGCTTGGCGGCAACAAATTTTCTCATCTACATTTCCTCTCGGCGGTGGGACACTGCGTCGACAAGCGATTGCTGTGTCTTGGTTTCAGGATGGATGGATGGACGTTCTGCGATTTGTCGTATTGTGGTTCTTAGGACAAAATTGATTACTCTGGCGTGGCCAGCACGAGACAGTCAGGCGAAGGCTGGTTGTGGTGGGCGGAGGCATTGCCGGCCGGCTGTCCCCCATTGGTAATGCCATCCGATACAGTTCCGACATGTTCCGTTCCTTTAATTAGTTGTGATTTCAGGTGACTGTGCCAATCGGCCCGTTCAACTGGATCGCACACAAAGTTGCAAACCTCGTGCCAAACTGGCTAATCAGGCCGGAAACAGAAATGCGTGATCTCTTTCAGCTATTTAGGTGAGCAGACCACGGATCGGATCAAGAAGGCACGTCGCGGACGCGACAAAATGTTGAGTGTAGGACGGGTTGAGGTGGCGCCCTTCTGCTGGTGGTCGTGCGGCCGATCTGGGCATCGTTGACTTCTGGCGGCGGGGATGTCGAGGACGCTCGGGTATTGGCTGTTCGGATCTTAGACGCGTGCAGCCTCATGCCTCGAATGCGGCCGTTTTACTTGTCCCAGTCGAGGCCTGCCTAAATGTTTGATCTCAGGTTTTGATGGGGCATCCTTATCTTCCGAATCAAAGGATGCACTATGGGCCAGGTTCTTCATGGGAGCGCCACGACGACAGAGGCGGTCCGTCGGGCGCCCGCTGATCAAGGGTTTGTTTTCAGCGATGGGATGGTCGCGGGGCTTACGCTCCTAAGGACGACCTTAAGAGCCCAGCCTCGCTACCGTGCCATGATCGCGCAAGGCGGCCCTCGCCGGAGGCGTACCCGAGGATCGCCCCTGACCAACAAGGAAAAGCCGGATCGACGCGGTCATGTATCCTCTAAGAGTTGTCATGACGCTTACCTCCTTCAGGTTGTGTGCGTCAAGTTCTGCAAAATGGGGCGGCCACGATGCTGGTCATGCGGCTTGGCGTAGAGCGAGCTTCTTGTGCTCGCGCAGATCGTCCATGTTGATGTAGCGGTTGGCCTCCATCCAGTTCTCGTTGGTCTCGCAGCCAGCGCCCTGACGAGGCGCAGGCAGCTTTCATTGGGGAAGATGCGCATGACATTGGTGCGCCGGCGGATTTCCTCATTGTGCCGTTCAAGCATGTTGGTGCTCTTGAGATGCTTGTGATGCTGGCGCGGCAGGCAAAAGAAGGTCAGCGTGCGCTCGATGGTCTCCTCCACCCAACTCGTCAGTCGCGGATAGCGGCCCGACCATTTGGACAGCCATGCGGCGAGATCGGCCTTGGCCTCGGCGAGATCGCGCCGGTCATTAGAGCCAGCGCAAGTCCTGCAGGCAGTCGGCGCCGTGCTTTCTCGGCAGGTGATCGAGCGCGTTCCTGAGGAAGTGGACGTAGCAGCGCTGCCAGGCGGCTTCGGGGATCACCTCGCCGATCGCCGCGACCAGGCCGGCATGATTGGCGGAGACAACCAGCTCGACGCCCTTGGGGCTGCGCGCCTTCAGCGCGACGAGGAAATCCCTCCAGGCCGAGCGGCTTTCGCGATTGGCCATCTCGACGGCCAGGATCTGGCGCCGGCCGTCCCAGTCGATGCCGACAGCGATCAGCACCGCCTGGCTCATGACGACGCCGGCCTCACGCACCTTCTCTTAGCGCGCATCGAGGATGAGGTAAGGAAACGGCTCTTGAAGGGGGCGCCTGGCAAAGGCAGCGAGGCTCTCGTCCAGCCGCTTGTTGATGGCCGAGATCGACGAGGCCGAGAACGCATGGCCGCACAGCTCTTCCGTGATCGCCTTGACCTTGCGGGTCGACACGCCCTGCACATACATCTCCGCAAGCGTCGCCACCAAGGCCCGCTCCGAACGCTGGTAACGCTCGAGAAGCTCGGTCGAGAAGCGGCCGGCCCGGTCCTGCGGAACCCGCAGCTCAAGCTTGCCGACCCGCGTGACAAGGGTGCGGCCGTAATAACCCGAGCGGTAGCCGAGCCGCTCAGGTGTGCGCTCGCTCTTCGAAGCCCCCAGCGCCTCGTCCATCTCGGCCTCGAGTACCTCCTGCATCACCGCACGGATCACTTCGTGAAGTCCGTCCGGGTCCGAAAGCAGAATGTCTTTGATGGCAGCGCTGCCGGTCTTACTTTCAATCTTGGTCATGGTGGCGTTCCTTCGCGGGAATCGGTGACGTGAACAATCACCAGCCTGCCATGACCGCCCTCTCTCAGCGAATTTGCAGAACTGTCAGCACACACCCTCCTTCATCACAAACCCAACCGAACAACTGGGCAGGTGTTCCAAAAAACGCCGAGTTCCAATAAGGACTCAGGTCCTGGTCCGCTATTGTCACCCCTTCCAAGTCGATGTGTTCGTCACAAATCTTGCGCAATTGAGAAAGGTCGCCCGGGCGTACAACTCTGATTTCCACAGTATTCTCCTGCTTCTCGTTCCGGCACACGTCAGGGGATTTGCTTGCGCAGTTGCCTGATGTGGCAGGTGAGCCAGCCCGCATATTGGCCGTCGTATTGTGGGCCGCGACGCTCACATGTGCGCACCCGATGAAGTGTAGATGTGTTTGTTTCAGGCAATGAGGCGCGTCTTGTGAGCACCGCCACGGTGGACCTGAAATCGCCTCACAGACGCTTGCCCACTGAACACGTCCCCGCCATGACCGGGGACGTGTTAAGGCACATTGCCTTCAGCCTCTGCAGAGGTCAGCGGTCTTGCTGCCGTCCGCAGGTTGTCTTTGCCGTAGCCGTATTTGCCGAATACTGCCATCATTTCGCCAGAGCCAACATAGTCCTGCATACGGCATTGAACGCGTCGACCGCAGCCTGCTCGTTGAGCTCGAAGGCGATAGCAGGATAGTTGGCTGGCGCGATGAACGAATCGGCCAGCTCAAGGCTGTGGTCCTTCTTAACAAGTCCAGTCGCTGTAAAGTAGTCGAGGGCACCGGCGGCGGCGCGACAGCCTGTCCGCCGGCGGTCCGGCGACCTGCATGATTTTGTCGTCGGCGATGCCTGACTTTTTCGCGTCCTGGACCGCGGTGTAGCCTGTATCACTGACGAAGGTGAGTCCCTTGTCACGCACATCCTCATAAGAATGCAGCCCTTCCGGGTTGCCCTTAGGCACCAGCAGTGCGCCTCTCTCCGTAGCGATCGGTTCGCTGAACAGCACGTTGCGGCAGCGCTCCGGCTTGATCCACATGCCGGCCGTGATGAAGTCGAAGCGGCTAGCCTGCAGGCCGGGGACAAGTGAGCCCCATTCGGTTACGACCGGCTCGATTCTATTCTCGTGTTTTTGCGCGACGCACGCAAATGCCAGACAATCCGATCCCCAAATTAATTCCCAGCACCGCAGGTTATTTGGTGTCCGCTTTTTCAACGAGACGCTCCATGAGCGTGCTGTAGGCGACAAAACCGGTGTGAGACCAGAAGGTCTTGCGGCCAGGATTGGTCTCCAGCACGTCGAGGAAAATCCTTGATTTGTTGTGGAAACGAGACCGAATAAGCAGCTCAAGGGTCCTGCAGCCAATCTCCGAACGTCGGTGTTGGCAGCTGACGTAGAATTGCCTCAAAAAGACGCGTTGCCCACTCGGCTCCGCATTGTCTGGCTCCAAACGATGAGTGGCGAGGCCCACAATCTCGCCGTTCTGGCTGAAGAGGTCGACCATCCAAATTTCGCGATTCACCAACTGAATAAACCGCTCCTTGAGTTCTGAAACCGTCATCGGGGTTTCGATGCTTCTCGGCCTCGATCAACTCGCGGTTCAACATTGCCAACTTGTCGAAATCTTCGGCGGCAGCTCTGCGAATCTCAATTGTCTCTGAAGCACTGTGATCCTCTCCTGACCCATGCGACCCACGCAGCGGGCTAGGCAATGCGCTCCTACATGTCCGTGGTGGGTAAAGCCCGTCCGCAGCCAAAAATCCTATGATTAGAGTTGTTCTCGATGACCTCCGATACGGATTCTCTCGCCGGGCTTATTTCGATTTGGTCGAGGTCATTGAATCCTGCATCGCCCGACAGCCGCGCCGTCGGTAGGGATCAGCAAGCGTTCAATTTCCAGATGGTGGCTGCGAGAGGCGGATACCAACGTTTCTCGTCTGAACGTAGCCGTCCAGCGCTTCCTGACCCTTCTCCCTGCCGTAGCCGGACTGGTTTATCCCACCGAACGGTGTTTCCACCCCGCCCACATACCACCCATTCACGTACACTTGACCGGCCCAAAGGCGGTCGGCGGTCCAGAGGGCCCGGTCAATATCCCGCGTGAACACGCCCGCTGCCAGACCGTGAACGGTGTCGTTCGCGAGATTGACGGCCATTCCCGGATTATCGAACGTGGTAACGGCAAGAACAGGACCGAATACTTCTTGCTGGAAGAGATTGCTGTCTCGCGCGACATCGGCAAACACCGTGGCCGCCATAAAGTAACCGCTCCGCTCCGAAAGCGCAGTCCCGCCGGTTACGAGTCGCGCGCCCTGCGAGAGGGCCGTCTGGCAGGCCCGCTCAACTCCTTGTCGTTGGTTTCGGGAGATCAACGGGGTGATGTCGCAGTTTTCGCGTCCTGGACCGACCGACAGTCCTTCGACGCAGACCCTCACTCTTTCCACCAGTTTGTCTGCAATAGAACGTTCCACAATAAGACGTGTAAGGTTGTTGCAATTCTGGCCTGCATTCAGAAAGGTCCCGACGCGTACCGCTTCCACAACGCAGTCGAGGTCGGCATCGGAATACACAACTGCAGCCGACTTTCCGCCCAGTTCCATTATGCAGGGCACGATCCGATCCGCTGCCGTCTTGAGCACCGTCCGCCCAGTAGTAATCGAGCCCGTGAAGACGATGTGGCGAACGTCGGGATGTTCGATCAGCGCCTGGCCTGCCGTTTGGCCGTATCCAGTGAGCACGTTGACCGCTCCGGCAGGCAGCCCCGCTGTCTCACAGGCACGCGCAAGTTCAACTCCGGAAAGGGGAGCTAGTTCCGGCGACTTCACCACGACTGAGTTGCCGGTTGCGATGGCGCAGGCCAGCGAGCGGGCCGTCAGTTCAAGTGGACCATTCCACGGAACGATCTGGGCGGACACGCCGAAGGGACTTCTGACTGTGTAGTTGACCAGGTTGGCCCCGCGCGGGATCGAGCGCCCTTCAAGTTTGTCGGCCAAGCCACCATAGTATCGCAGGTATCTGATGGCGGTCTGAACCTCGCCATCGGCAAGTTCCAATGCCTTCCCCGTCTCCGCGCAGTTAATGGCTGCGATCTCGTCGAAACGCGCTTCAAGGGCGTCGGCAACGCGAAACAACATGCGACCGCGATCATACGGATGCATGTCTATCAGCACGCGGTCGCGAAAAACGCGGTGAGCAGCAGTAACGGCAAGCTCGATGTCTTGGGGTCCTGCTTCAGCTACGACAGCAATCGTTTCGGCGCTCGCCGGGTCATCGACCTCGATGCGTGTGCCGGACACAGAATCCCGCCACTCGCCATCGATATAATTTTTGACTACGTCGTTGCTGGCCATCCAGTCCTCTTTCTTATCGCTCGATTTTCTTCGAATTGGCGCAGCGACAGTGGTCGGCGCCGCAGGAAGAACGGCAACCGTGGTATCGGTCCGGCAGTGAAAGCCCTAGTCTGCCGTTCAGCCGCTCCGAGTTCGCCCACTGCCACATGCCACGGAACGGCCTTCCCGTTCCGTGACTGCGAGCGGCCCGATTTTGGACCTGCTAGTGGCCCGGTGCTTTGTCGGCTAGCGAGCCGCGCCTCCACCGTCGAGGGTAGTCGCTACTGCGCCAATGCTGTCGCGAATGATGGACAGACCACGCCGAAGGTCAGCCTCGGCGATGGTGAGGGCAGTCATGAACTTAAGCACCTCACCGTATGAGCCGGCGATCTCGATCACCAAGCCCCGACGAAAAGCCTCCTGGGAGACCAGACCTGGCAAGGAGTGGTGCTTCGGTGAAACGAGTCCGTACATCAGACCGCGGCCTCGCACGCTCAGGCCGAGGGTGGGGAATTCCTCGGTAATCGCGTTGAGTTCTTGGACCAAGATCGCAGACTTGCGAGCGATCTCATCCTCGAACTTGGAGTCGGACCAGTAAGCTTCGAGGGCCGCACGAGCAGTGACGAAAGCATAGTTGTTGCCTCTGAAGGTCCCGGTGTGTGCGCCCGGGGCCCAGACATCAAGTTCAGGCTTGATGAGAATAAGGGCCATTGGGGTTCCGATCGCCGACAAAGATTTGGACAGGGTAACGATGTCCGGCACAATTGCAGCCGCTTCGAAACTGAAGAAACTGCCCGCGCGACCGACCCCGGCCTGGATGTCATCGAGGATCATCAAGATTCCGTGCCGCGACGTTAGCTCGCGCAGCCGTTGCAGCCAAGTAACGCTCGCAGCATTGATGCCGCCTTCACCTTGGATCCCTTCCAGGATCACCGCGGCAGGTTTGTCGAGGCCACTGTTGGGGTCATTGAGAAGCTTTTCGAAGTAATCGATTGTGTCAACTGACGCCCCCAGGTAGCCTTCGTATGGCAACGATGTCACATGGGCGAGGGGAAACCCGGCAGCGGCCCGGTGCTCCTTGTTTCCCATCGCTGCCAATGCTCCAGCGCTTTCCCCATGGAACGAGTTGGTAAACGAGACGATGTTCGATCTCCCGGTCACCTGGCGAGCCAGTTTTAGACTCGCTTCGACCGCGTTCGTACCTGTGGGGCCGGGAAACTGTAATTTGTATGTCAGACCACGAGGCTTGAGAATGTATCGCTCGAAAGCTTCGATGAAGGCTTTCTTGGCCGTCGTGGCAAGGTCCAGCCCATGCACAATTCCGTCGCGCTCGATATAATCCAGCAGCGCCTTCTTGATGACGGGGTTGTTGTGCCCATAATTCAAAACGCCTGCACCGGCGAAAAAGTCGAGATATTCCCGACCGTCTGCAGCGATGAGAGTGGTCCCGACTCCGCGATCGAATAGGGCGGGGAAGGCGCGGACGTAGCTGCGCACCTCAGACTCCAGGCGATTGAAAACCGCGAGACCTGCATCCATTTCAGGTGCGAATTGCTTGCTCATAGGCGAACTCCTCAATCTGAAGCCTGCAAAGCCAGGCCTCTTCTGCTTTATGAAGTGGCGTGTAGGTGCCGTTGTGAGACAATAGCGCGCTACATTGGGCGCCTTGCGCAAATTCTGAGCGGCGGGATGCAGTAATTATGCGAAATTGCCGGCAGGTTGCATAAGGCCGGCGGTTTGTGTGGCTGCGGTGACGATTTTTCCCAACCACCTCAAGACGGCTGCATTTGATGCAGCAACCGGGGCAGGCGAACCTAGCGCTCGATTCCCTATACACAGATGAGACTCTTGGCAGCGTGAGCCAACGAATGGAAGCCGAAGCGCGGAAATAGAGGTCCCCCCTATCATCATCGTCCAGTCGGCTTAGCGTTTAAGTTCCGAGACGTTTCCTCGGCCGAACTGGGCGCAAGGCCTCGGCTTTTGACCGTCGGCTGCCATTGTCAGTTGGGCGATGGTGGACAGCACTCTTCGGCCAATGGCTATAACTGACGTCGAGGACGATAGCCGACTTTGGTCCCATGCCTGGCCTGATCGTTTGGGCTTCCGTCTGCGCGGGGTTGAGGCTACAGTCGAGTGCATATCGCAGTTTTTCTGCGCAAATTGCAGCTATTCCGGAGAATGACCATGGAATTGGATCGGATAGATCTGAAAATCTTAAGCGCTGTTCAGCGCAACAATCGCCAAACAACGGAAGAATTGGGCCAACTGGCCGGTATATCGCCCACGGCCTGTCAGCGGCGATTGAAGCAGTTGCGACAAATTGGCGTAATTGAGGCTGATGTTGCAATCGTGTCGCCTGAGGCGGTGGGCAGGTCCCTGATGATGCTGGTCTTGGTCGACATTGAGCGCTATCGTTCCGACGTCATCGATCGCTTCAAGCAGTCTCTACAGAAGGCGCCTGAAGTAATGAGCGCGTATGCGGTCACCGGTAACGCCGATTTCGTTCTCCTTCTCTCCGTGCGTGACTTGGCAGAGTACGACGCATTCTCGAGGCGTTTCTTCTTTGATAGCCCGGCTGTTAGAAATTACAGCACGATGATTGTGATGGATCGCACGAAGGTAACCTTGGCGGTGCCAATCGATGTATAGAACGCGCAATCTTACGCGCATTCAACAACTGGTTGATCCGATTCACCGATGACTGGCGCAAGGGTCAGCCGCCTTGCCCGCCGGCCATGATTGGGACGGGAGTTTTCGTACCGCTAAAGCGGCGATGGAGCGCAAGGCGAAGCATCATTCTGCTCCTTACAACGGCCTCGTCAGCGCGATGCTGCAAAAGCACTTCTGGACCTACCGGGCTGCATTCTGATGTATCTCGCGATAGGTTTGTCCCCTTCAGTCGCGATGCGCTTTGTCCACTTAAGTCACGACGCTCCGGCATCGCCTTCAGCCCTGATGGACTGCTGGCAAGGTCATGTTTAAACGTTCCGCCCCGTTGGGAGGCCGCCATAATGCGAATCTCTTAAGAATGCGCTGATTTCCTGCGTCCTGCAAGATAATTGCGCGTTTTTGCTTGCTCGCCGTCTGCTAGATTTTTGCCCGACTCAGACATTTGCGAGTTTGCGTGGTTTTCGATTATATCGTCGTGGGTGGTGGCTCCTCTGGATGCGTGATGGCGAGCAGGCTCTCCGCCTATGGCGCTCGCGTGCTGCTCATTGAAGCTGGCCCTGATACGCCGCCGAATGCCATTCCTGACGACATCCAGGATGGCGACCCAACGCGTGCTTACCTTAATCCCGGTTATCGATGGCAGTCACTCCACGCGACAACGGTGCGAGGTGGCCGCAAGCCTGTCCATTACGAACAGGCGCGCGTCATGGGTGGCGGCTCCAGCATCAATGCCCAAGTCGCCAACCGCGGCGGGCCCGGAGATTACGATGAGTGGGCCTCAAGCGGTGCAACGGGCTGGGGTTGGGAAGACGTGCTGCCCTACTTCCGTCGTCTAGAATGCGATTTGGATTTCGGCGGGGAATTTCATGGCACGAACGGCCCCTTGCCAATCAAACGTGTGCGCCAATCAGACTGGTCGGGCTTCATCCGGGCAATCTCCGATGCTTACGATGCTTTGGGGCTTCATTTCAGGCCAGACTTCAATGGTGCATTCGGTGATGGCTATTCAGTTGTCCCATTGACCAACCGCAATGGTCATCGGGTCTCCTCCGCGATGGCGTACTTACCCGAAACCGTCCGCTCTCGCCGCAATCTAACGATTTTATCCGAAACGACAGTTGCGCGGCTGACCTTTTTGGGAACAACGGTAACGGGGGTCGAGACGGAGAACAAATCGGGCGTGCAATCGTATAGCGCTTCTTGCGTTATCCTGTGCGCAGGAGCACTCCATTCACCCGCCATATTGATGCGCTCCGGGATCGGCCCCGCGAAGGAATTAGTACAATTCGGAATCCCTATCGTTGCAGATTTGAAAGGTGTGGGCCAGAATCTTCAGGAACACCCCACGATTTGCGTTTCGGCCTATTTGAAGCCGGCCGATCGCTTGTCACCCGGCGTGAGCGAATATATTCAGATGCACGCCCGCTACTCGTCGGGTTACGAAGGCTGCCCGTCGACCGATATGGCAATATCGACTGTTGCCAAATCATCCTGGCACCCGCTGGGGAGGCGCCTCGGCACTCTCGCCGTGTGGGTCAATCGCAGCTACTCGACGGGAACTGTGGCGCTCAAGGGTAGTTCGCATAAAATAGAGCCGGAGGTCGATTTCAACTGGTTGAGCGACAAGCGGGACGCCGAGCGCCTCAAGCAGGGCTTTCGCTTCATAGTCCGCCTGCTGCAGCAAGATTCGCTGTCCTCTGTGGCGCTGGACCCGTTTCCGTCAGCGTTGAATGCGCGAGCGAAGCTGGTGAGCAAGGTCACAAGCACAAACTATGCACTCACGTCATTTCTGGCGCTGCTCATGGACGCGTCGCCGCGGCTGCGCCGTGGGCTGATTAGGCGCGTCATAACGGATGGGGATAGCATTTCCGATCTCGTCAACGACGAGAAACATCTGGATCGGTATATTCGCCAGAACGTCATCCCAAGTTGGCATCCGACGTCGACCTGCAGGATGGGGGCAGCCGCGGATCCTGGCGCTGTGACCGATCCGTCGGGACGCGTTCATGGTATTTTGGGTTTGAGGATCGCCGACGCTTCCGTCATGCCATTTTGCCCTCGGGCGAACACAAACATTCCGACGATTATGGTGGCTGAGAAATTGGCCGACACAACCTTGAGAGACGGCAGACGGAGCTAGGCCAGGCGGCATGTACATTCTGCCGGAGCGCTGCCGCAATGTGGTGTTCACCGAGCCGCTTGCTAAGTTCACCGAAGCCCTGCTCATGCCGAATGGCAATCCCAAAAGACCAGCACTCCTTTGACGATATTCGTGATAAGGGCCTAACGCTGGTCACCACCGCCGGTTCCGACACGGTCACGACCGCCAAAGACGCGGGCATTCCGGAGGATCGTGTCATGCAGGTCGCCGGCCAGGCCGAATTCTTGCAGGCAGTGAAGGTCGGCCGCGCGGCGGCGGGGTCGCTAAACTACTTCACGGTAAGGAGCTCGCTGACAAGGTCGACAGCGTTGAAATGGCAGATCCGTTCACCCCGCCGGCTGGGAAGGCCGGCTACCCAAGTCTCGCCTTCCTGCCCAATCAGCAGGCGGTCGATGCCTTCAACGAGGTATTGAATACTTATATCGGCTCCGACCAAATGATGCAGTCGGTCAAAATACGGCTACACCAAAATCAATCTGCCGGACGGCACCAAGACCGGCGACCTGTGCAAGGGTTGAAATCTTGCGGGGAATGCCACCCATGCACCTAAAAGGCTCCCGGCCGCAGTGGCTGGGCGACGACAGAGCAAAGTGACAAGACGCGAGGCTCCGGGGTGCCGATTTCCGGTATTCAGACGAGATAGTTCGGCAACGTGGCATGTGAGGCTGCTACGCTCAGGAGTGAGCAATGGCAGTCCATCTCGCATGTCGCAATGCCGACCTGATGCCCCTCCTTTTGCCGAGGAACCGATGATCACCAAGCATCGCGTATCGGTTGATGGTGTCGAGACATCGTACTGCGAGAACGGAGCTGGTAGGCCGATTGTTTTCCTGCAGGGGGCGGGCTTCCGTGCAGAGGCTAAGAGTTCCTTTGTTCGGCAGCTGAACGGGCTATCCGATCAATTTACGGTAGTAGCGATTGATCAACTCCATTTTGGGGGAACGGATTATCCTGCTGACTGCAAATACATTAACCGGCTCGGTCGTGTGAATCATGTAATTAGCTTCCTCCAACAACTGGGTTTGAAGCAGATCACGCTAGTCGGCCATTCAGAAGGATCATTCGTCGACGCGCGGGTCGCGATCGTGCGTCCCGATCTTGTTTCTAAGCTTGTCCTGCTGACCGCTAACTCCGTGTCGCCGGCGTTCGGAGATGACCGTGACGAAGCTTGGCTGGAGGCCTGCCGGCAGGCTTACGGCTGTTCCGGCCCGATGCCGAGCGAAGAGGAATACATCACCGCACGGCGGAAAAGCTGCCGCGCCCACGGGCAGGATGTGGAATGCGCCGAGCGAGAAGCCTATCGGCGGGCCGCGGCTCGGGGACAATGGGAGATCTGGCAGAGATTGCCGGAAGACGAGACAAACCTGCATCGTTATCCACTGCTGCAGCAGAAGTATATCTTCCCCTACCTTGATCAGCTTCAGGCCCAGACGTTGATCATCTGGTCCAAGAACGACCCTACCGCGACGCCGGAGCAAGGGATCAACCTGGCGAAGCTGATCAGGAATTCAGATTTCCATCTGCTCAATAATGCCGGCGATTCCGTCCAGGTTGATCCGGAGCGAAGCCGTGAACAGACTCATCCGTCAATGGCACGAATGATCAACTGTGACGGGAACAATGCTCGGGCCAGCGTCTCCGAGGCGAATCTCTCAGCGGCGTGTCGCATACGACGAACTTGTGCCCTGCCATGGCAACAAGGGCATAGCCCAGGCGGTGGCGCCCATCCAACCGGGCAGGGCAGGAGTCATGCAAGACGTGGTGTGCCTCAGTTGGCCATACCACAGCTCGCGATTGTTCACTTCCAACGAACCACGGGGATGACGGAAATGTGCGTATGCACCCAAAAATCACCGAATTTCTGCGAATAACTTGCATTTCTCGCACAAAGCACCACAGCTGCGCTGCTACGCTCACGAAGCATGCACAAGTGGCGTAGCAAAGGATCGACTGGAGGAATCTATACCTAAGTGGGGACCCTGCAGCTCACACGATGATGGGAACCGCCGGACTACAAGCTCAACAAATGATGCAATGGTCTTTTCCCGAGGCATATCGGGAGACCATCGGCGATGCGAAAACGGAGGACTAACCAGTGGTCAAGTGGAAACTCGACGAATGCTTTAAGGCTGCAATCTTGAAGAGGATTGCCGCGCTCGGCCTGGCGGCGATGACAATCTCGTCCTTTGCCGGTTCGGCCTCGGCGGAGTCGCTGCTCGATAAGATTAAGAACGGAGAAACGATCCGTCTTGGCTTCACCAATGAGCCTCCCAGTGCCTATCCTGGTGCGAACAACGAGCCGCTTGGCCTGGTCAATGTGATGACACTGGACGTTCTGAGAAAGATGGGAACGACCAAAATCGAGCCGGTCGTAACCGATTGGGGTTCCCTTGTCCCGGGCCTCCAGGCTGGTCGCTTTGACATCATCACGGGCGGCATGTGGATTAAGCCGGAGCGGTGCCGCAACGTCCTGTTCAGCGAACCGATCGCATCGAGCAATGATTCGATGATCGTGCCGAAGGGCAATCCGGAAGCGCTGCATTCCCTCCATGACGCTCAGAAGAAGGGGCTTACCCTGGCCATCATGACGGGTACCACCGCAGTCGAGCAGGCGAAGAAATTAGGTTTCCCTGACGACAAGGTTATGCAGGTCGCCGGACCGCCCGAGGTCGTACAGGCTGTAAAGGCCGGCCGCGCCGCTGCCGGCTCGCTCTATAGTCTGAACGCGACGACTCTTGCCGAGCAGGATCCCAGCATTGAGGTGGCTGACCCGTATACCCCGCCGGGACCGAATGAACATCCCGCCATAGCCTTCCCGCTCAGCGAACAGGCTGCGGTAGACGCGTTCAATGCTGTGTTGAAAGACTATATTGGCTCTGACGAAATGATGGCCGCGGTCGGCAAATATGGTTACACCAAACGCGATCTCCCGGATGGCAGCAAGACCGCTGATCTTTGCAAGGGCTGAAGCTATGCGTCTGACCGCTCCCCGGCCCTTGGCCGGTAGGCGGTCAGTGGGGAGGGCATATGAGTAAGGTCGATCTCAGCTTTATCTTTGCCGTGCTCACCAAGGGCGTCATGACTACGGTCATCGTCACTCTTGGCGCCTGCGTCGTAGCGATCGTCCTTGGGCTTTTCGTGGGCCTGACCCGAGTCTCTCCCCGTCGGCAGTTGCGCTGGTTCAGTATCGCCTACATCGAATTCTTCCGCGGGACGTCCATGCTGGTTCAGCTCTACTGGTGGTTCTTTGTATTGCCGATTTTCGGTATTTTCCTGTCGCCGTGGACTGTCGGAATTTTGGGGATCGGAATGAATGCCTCTGGCTACGCAGCCGAGTATGTCCGCGCCGCCATTCAGGCCGTTGATAGGGGCCAGTATGAGGCATCTACAGCGCTCAATTTTTCGCGGCTCAC
Source organism: Mesorhizobium sp. WSM4884 (assembly GCF_029625675.1). NCBI lineage: Bacteria > Pseudomonadati > Pseudomonadota > Alphaproteobacteria > Hyphomicrobiales > Phyllobacteriaceae > Mesorhizobium > Mesorhizobium sp. WSM4884. The sequence goes on along the minus strand of NZ_JARTVO010000010.1, from coordinate 167,803 downwards.
CATGATGCGGCGTATTATCCTCCCACAGGCAATGCGCGCCATGCTGCCGACCTGGGGTAACATGCTCATCGATGTGCTTAAGGGTAGCTCGCTCGTCTTCTTCATCACCATTCCCGAATTTACTAGCGCCGCCAAGCAGGCGGCCGACGCAACTGGCGATTATATGCTGTTCTTTGCGGTTGCACTATTCGGTTATTACATCATCGCGCGCGCCCTCATCACTCCTTTCGTGCGCTGGCTGGAACGCCGCGTCTCGCGCGGTTTCGTTCGGGAGCAGGTGGCTTGAAGATCTGGGATTGGTCTTACGTATGGGAGGCTTTCCCATATCTCTATCAGGGAGCGATCGTCACCATTGAGGCTACGCTGCTCGGGTTTGCGATCGCGCTGATATTGGGTCTTGTCTTCGCGATGATTCGCCAGTCGCCAAACCGCTACGTCTCGACCACCATGGCGGAGATCGTGGAGTTTATCCGTTCAACGCCCTTGCTGCTGCAGTTGTTCTTTGTCTATTTCGTTGGTCCGCAGATCGGAATCTTCATTCCTGCCTGGACGGCGGGAGTTGGCGTGCTGGGGATCCACTATGCAGCCTATTGTTCCGAAGTCTTCCGCGGCGGCATCGAGAATGTGGATGGCGGCCAGTGGGAGGCCTGTACGGCACTAAACCTTTCGCGAACGCGGACCTGGCGAACAATCATTCTGCCGCAGGCGATCCCGCCCATGGTGCCAGCTCTGGGCAATTACTTCATCGGCATGTTCAAGGACACGCCGGTCCTGGCGGCAATCTCGATCTTCGAGATGCTGCAGCAGGCGAAAAATTTCGGGGGCAATAACTATCGATACATAGAAGCGATCACTATGTGCGGCTTCTTCTACTACGTGTTCAGCTTGGTTGCTTCCGCTATCGTGCAGTCGGTCCGCGTCTGGCTCAACCGCCGCTACCATCTGCAATAGGGAGGCCTTATACTATGAGCGAATTTGTGCTTCGCTTCGAGGACGATCTCACGAAGCGCCCTAGGGCATCAGCCAGGCGGGACGAGCTTGACCTCGATATCAGGCGCAGCGAAAAAGTCATGAACGAACCCATAGTTCGCTTCGAGAACGTCACAAAGCGCTACGGCGCGTTGACGGTGCTGGACGAACTCAATCTCGAGATCGCACGCAACGAGAAGGTGTCCATCATTGGTCCGTCCGGCTCGGGCAAGACCACCGTTCTGCGCATGCTGATGACGCTTGAGCACATCAACGGGGGGGTGATATGGGTCGACGGTGAACCGTTGACGCATACGCAGAAGAACGGCCAAATAGTGCCGGCGAGCGAGCGTCATCTCCGTCGCGTGCGTGCCAAGATCGGTATGGTGTTCCAGCACTTTAACCTGTTCCCGCATATGACTGCTCTGCAGAACTGCATGGAGGCGCCGATCTCCGTCCTTGGGCTCTCGAAGAAGGAGGCGGAGGCCCGAGCGGCAGAGCTGCTCGACTTGGTGGGCCTCGGCGACAAGAAGAACCATTTCCCGATCCAGCTTTCCGGGGGCCAGAAGCAACGCGTGGCGATCGCTCGGGCGTTGGCCATGCGGCCCAAGGTGATGCTGTTTGACGAGGTGACATCAGCGCTTGACCCGGAACTGGTTGGAGAGGTGCTCAACGTCATCCGCAAGCTCAGCGCCGAACATGACCTCACAATGCTGATGGTCACGCACCAGATGGGCTTTGCCAAGGAGTTCTCCGATCGCGTGTGCTTCTTTTCTGGCGGTAAGATTGTCGAGCAAGGCCCGCCCAGCCAGCTTTTAGGCAATCCGCAAAACGAGCGAACGCAGCAGTTTCTCAATGCGGTGCTGGAGACGAGGTGAGTTGCGGGTTGTGCCGCTAGTTGAGTTATCCCGTGGGTGGCTTCCGGGCAGGAACTGGTCCGTTCGGAGCAGGCTGCCCTGCGACGAACCTACGCGCGGTTTTTCAGGGCCGGGTTGATGTCGAGGTTACTGCCCCAGTTCATTCAGGACTGCATAACTAGGATCGTCCGGTCCAAGCCCCAGATTGGTCGAGTTAGGTAAATAGCGCTGCCCGTTCGGCAGTTGCGAGCTTGAAGATCTGATGTGCGTTCAATCTGCCATTCAGGGCATCTGGGCTCTGGAAAGTGCCCTAACACGATTGTCTGACGGCGGACGCAAACCCGGTATCCTACAGGCCCGGGGAGGGTCGCACAAGCGTTCTGCGGTTTCCCAGTTTTTACGGCTTTCATGCGAATGCACCAAAACAATGCCGACTTACTGCGCCTGGAAAGGCATGTTTCTCTGAAACAGCCGTTTCGACGCTGTTAAATTCGTGCATTCAGAGAGAACCTGTATCGCGCAGGTGATGGGCATTTGCTGCCGAAATCACCATCTTAGCTGCTTCCAGAAGAAGGATGCTTCCGTGACAACTCAACAAAGGGCCCTCGGAATTATTGGGCTGGAGATCGGACTTCCGCCTCGTGAATTTCCGCCACCGCAACCGGAGTCGGTCTTCAACCCGGCAACTTTCGACTTCCCAATTATAATAGAGACCGCGGCCGGGGCTTTGGAGGAGAGGGTCATTCCCGGTGATGCTTCTCTCGAGCCGGCCTACATTGCAGCTGCCAGGCGGTTGGTCGAGCGCGGAGCAGTCGCGATAACCGGGGACTGCGGGTTCAGTATCCGGTACCAGGCTGCAGTGGCCGCGTCTGTCGAAGTCCCGGTGGCCATGTCGAGCCTGCTACTGGCGCCCACGCTACTCCGGCAGCTTCCAGCTGACGCAAAGCTCGCCGTTGTGGCCGCAGACTCAAGACACTGCGGCAAAGAGCTGCTGGGCATAGATTCATCCGCAGAGGCAAGAGTAGTCATCGGCGGCATTGAAGGTGACGCGTGGCCGGCTGGTGTTGTTGAAATGGAGTCGGAGGTTGCAGCCTGTGTCGCGCGACTTGGCGCCGCACATCCGGGGATTGCCGCCCTCCTATTTGAATGTACATTGTTCCCGATGGTGACGTCAGCAATCCGTCGTAGGACAGGACTGCCCATCTATGACGCCGCGACCCTTTATCGGATGACATTCGCGTCCGTGGCTTGACCGCTTGGAGGCCACTATCCCAAAATATGAGCTCATGTCTGGTATGAGTTGCGGCTCGTTATTGTAACACACGTCCGCATCTTGTCGAATACTCTGTCGAGACTGGATCCTCGATTTCCGAGGTCAGGACGCGGTGCCTGAGATGCAGGTTGGATTTTTGGAACTCGTGCTGGTCGACCGTGATCCAGACGCTAAGCGGCGACCGACTTCGGCCGGAGTTGAAGCAGGGCGATCAAGGGCCACAAAAATCACTTCAGCCACCTGAGCAGGAGGGAGAAGTTGTATCCGGCGGCGGCCAGGACGGCGTTGAGGGCGTCGCCCTGCTGGCCGGCGAGGTAGTTGCGGCCCATGCGGTGTTCGTTCTTGATGTGGCCGATATGACGCTTGCCAGCGTGTGGCCGTCATAGGGATTGCCGGGCAGCGCTTTTGCATGCAGGGCGAACTGGCCGCCCTTGGAGCGCTTCAGCGTGGTGGCCACCGACACCTTCACACCGAACTCGTAGGGCATATGCGCCTTGCCCTTGCCAATGCATTCCACCTCGTGCGCGTGCAGGCTGTAGATCTTGCGGCCGCGCTGGCGCTGGCGTTGCTAGAGAACGGTGGCGGCCTGGTAGAACGGCCATTTGAAGAGCGCGTCCAGCCCCGCATCGCCGGCGATCTGGCGAGAAATGTCGCGAATGGTCCGGCCGAGATAGGTCTTGAGCCTGCGCAGCGCCTTGTTGGCCCGCTTGAACTGCTTGGCGTGGGCATAGCGCTGGTGGCTGATCAGCGCCAGCTGATAGCTCTGGCGCAAATGGAGCTCCTTCCCTCTTGGCCAGCCGCACCAGCCGTTCGCGCGCCCGGTTGATGAGCTTGGCGTCGGTCGGGAACATGACGTTCTTCGGCTGCACGGTTGTGTCGACGATCACCTGGCGCGTGTCGGCCGGCTTCATCGCCCCGGTCTTGACCGCAAGGCTGAGGCTCTCCTGCAACAGCGCCACGATCCGCTCCTCGCCCATGCGGCTGCGCCAGCGCGTCATCGACGAGAGGTCGAACGGCAGCGTATGGCAAAAGAACGTCTCGCCGGTGAGATACTGGAAGTAAGGGTTCTCCACCCAGCGCTCGCACAGCACCTCATCCGACAGGTTGAAGGTGTGCTTGAGGATCGCCAGCCCCGCCATCAGCCGGGTCGGCAGCGGCGGCATGCCGGGGCCGTCCGAATAGACGGCGCCGAAACGCTCCTCCAGCACCGGCCGGTCGATCGCCTGCTTCATGTTGATGATCTGATCGAGCCTGGAGCGGAACAGGTCCTGCTCTCCCGTCTCGCGTGGCTTGGACATTCGCCGTCCCCTCGATTCGCCGCCGCCGAACCGAGTGAATCACGCTCCGCAGCACAAGGGAATCGCAAAACCGAATTGCAGGAAAACAGCGTCCAAATACCGCTAATCCTGCAATTCAAAAGACGCTATCCGCCTCAATCAAAAGGCCAGATCAATGGCTTGCGGATAGTTCACGGTCGACGAGCTGGCGGCCACGCATCAGGCTGGAGATCCATCAGCGTTTACATCGTTTTTCAACGGGCGGCTCAAGCTCCGTGTTGTTGCGCGGCGCGCAGCTTGTCGAACGCCTCTTAGACCGTCGTGTGCCGGAAGAGGATATCCTCTGGAATTTCGGCATCGACATTCCGACATCACACATCCGTGATAAAGGCGTTTGCGGCTCGACGGGACCCTCCAACCCGAGGTCGCGAACAGAACCTGAATGACTGCCTCGTTTGCTATATGCGAATTGTCCGTGGGCGCCGCCAGGAGCTGGAACCGGCCAATCGACTTTAATTCTGGCTAGCTGTGCCCAGAATCGAGAAAAACGCCGGATTCATGCAGGCACAGCGGCCAATTTGCAGGAACCACCCCCCTGGGCACTGCTACTTATCTGGAATGAGGGGACTGTGGAGCTTCCGTCAAAAGGAAGCCAGATGTTCCGGGTTGAGGCCGTAGATCATCGTGGTCGTGTGAACATGAAGTGATGATAAAGCCGGCAAACAGGGAGGATAAAATGAGCCAATACTCATATAATCGTCGTGCGCTTATGAAGGCAATGCTGGCGATTTCGGCGACCCCTTGGGGGATTAACTCGAGGGCGTTCGCCTCGTCGTGCGACGATCGCATCCTGCGAATCGGCGGACTGGGTGGAGGCCCTGATTCGATGAACCCCTTCGCCACTTGGGGCTCCTTTTGGCCCTTGGCTATTTGCTATGATTTCTTGGTCTGCATAGACGCCCAGCGATACGACGATCGAAAGGGCTTTGCCCAATCTTGGTCCGTCGCCGACGACAACCTCACTTGGACCTTCAAGATCTGGCCCGGCATGAAGTGGTCGGACGGCCAGCCTGCTACCGCTAGGGACGCGGCGTTCACTTATAGTTATTTGCACGATTCCATAGGCAAGCCCGACGAGCTAAACGTCGGGTGGAACAGCACCAGCGGTCTTGAGAACGTCGAGTCCATCAAAGCGTTCGACGACGAGACTTTGCAGATCGTGACCAAGTTCCCCGCGACCTGGCCAATAGACAATATCATAATGATCGTTCCCGAGCACATTTGGAAGGACATCAGCTATGCTGACGCACGCGTAACCTTCCGCAACGATCCGCCTTTGGTGGGTACGGGACCTATGATCGTTTCGGAGTTTCACCAGGGCCAGTTTACACGCCTGACGCCGAACCCCTATTTCCGTACGGGGAAGCCCCAAATCGCGGGGGTGATCCTGCGGTCCTTCGATGCCGCCGATCCGATTGCGCAAGGTCTTAAGAGCGGGGAACTCGATTATGGCAACTACCTGACGTCCGCCCAGTGGGCTGATCTCTCGAAGGATCCCGACATTGTAGTCGGTGAATCCCGCATAGCTCAGAAAACCTATCTCGCCTTCAACACCGCTTCGGGAGATGGCGCAGGTAGCACCAAGGCTCTGCAGGATCCGGCGTTTCGCGATGCGCTCGGCTACGCGATCGATCAGAAGGCCATCGTCGATCGAGCCATGCGCGGACACGCCGACCCTGGTGTCGGACTCGCAATGCCGGTGGCGGCCGATTACTATTCAGATCTGAACGACATCAGGCGCCACTTCGATCTCGCCGAAGCCAACCGCCGGCTTGACGCCGCAGGGTACCGGGACACGAACGGCGATGGCATTCGGGAGGACAAGGACGGGAAGAGTTTCCAGCTAGAGCTGGTGTCTGGACCTTCAGCAAATATAGAGATGCCGGTCGCGGCAGTGCAGTTTATCGCTGGCTGGTTGGAGCAAATCGGTATCCCTGTATCGGTGACTCGGCTCGACTCCGGTGCGCTGAGCGCCCGCGCCGCAGCTCCGGCGAAAGGCGGCGGAGGGTGGGATCTGCTCATTTCCGATACCTGGCAAGGCCCAACACCTAAAGACCTGCTCATCTTCGGCAGCAGCAATTCCATCGGCATCAAGAACAAGGCGTACTGGACGAATGCGGAGTTCGACAAACTGTTCGCGGAGGTGCAGGTCACCGTTGACCTCAAGAAAAACCAAAAGCTGGTCGACCAGGCAGCGCGACTAATTTATACTGAAGCGCCTTACATCGTACTATGTTACCCCACCCTGCTCGAAGCCCACCGGAGGGATTGCTTCGAGGGTTGGGGAAAGCAAGGCATCATGTCGATGGACAGCTACTTCCCATTCGATCGCTTGAAGCCGGTGCCCGCGCCGTGAACGGAGGGGGAGGGAGCCGTCACATCCTGCGCATCATCGTCAGGGCCTCTATAACCCTCCTGATGGTGGCAGTCCTGAACTTCATCCTATTCCGAGTTATTCCAGGTGACCCTGCATCTCTTTTGCTTGGCGGGGCGCGCGTCAGCGTCACCGCCGAGCAGATTGAGGCGCAGAACCAACGTTGGGGCCTTGACCGGCCGCTGTTCCCGGACCAGGCGGTCGACTACCTGTCGGCAACACTCCGCGGCGATTTCGGCTACAGCTTCAAGTTCAGGGGCAGGCATGTCGCAGACCTGATAGCGGAACGCCTGCCGGACACCATAGTCCTAGTCGGGGTTGCTCAGATAATGGCAATCGTTATTGGGGTGATGCTTGGGATCTACGCAGGCTGGCGCCGGGGAGGAGCCGGCGACCGTATCGCAACCGGAGCCTCTCTGGCGCTCTATTCTACGCCGGCTTTCTGGCTCGGCATGATCCTGGTGGTAATCTTCAGCACGGCATTGGGTTGGCTCCCGGGCTATGGTGCATACTCGCCCGGCCTGATCACGGGCTCTCTTGGTTCGTTCCTCGACTACCTGCAACATCTCACGCTTCCCGCCACTGCGGTGGCGCTTGGGCTAATCGGCCAGTACGTCGTCGTCGCTCGTGCCGCAATGAGTGACGTACTCACCGAGGATTACATGGTAACCGCACGGGCGAAAGGGCTGACCAACGGTCAAATGCTGATGCGTCATGCATTTCGCAATGCAATGCTACCGGTCGTGACCTTGATCACCCTCAATATTGGCTATGTGGTCGCCGGGGCCATCACTGTCGAAGCCGTTTTCGCCTGGCCGGGTATCGGCGGGCTGACGGTGGAAGCACTCAACGCACGGGACTACCCAGTCCTTCAAGGCATATTCCTGTTGCTTGGCGTTTCAATTGTTCTCGCAAACCTCGTAGCCGATCTTGCCTACAGCCTTCTAGATCCGAGGGTCCGACAATGAGCGACAATATTGTTCGATATTGCCCGCGAGGCCGGGCGCGCGCAATAAAAGGCTTTCTGCGTCAATTTCTCAGCTATGGCGGTGCTCAGGTGGGCCTCGTATGTCTGGTATTCTTTCTTGTTGTGGGAGCGGTCCCCAATATTCTGGCGGGACCGCTCCAGACTGCGATCAATGCAACTGGCGATTTCCTCGCACCCCCATCAGGCGAGCATCTGCTCGGCACGGACGAAATCGGGCGGGACGTGCTCAATCTGGTCCTCCATGGTGCCCGGATCTCGCTTACGATTGCGCTACTCGCGACTGTGATCAGCCTCGTCGTTGGGACTACAATCGGTACGACCGCTGGCTACTATGGTGGCAGGGTCGACGTCTGGCTGATGCGCTTGACAGACTTCTTTTTTGTCATGCCGTCCTTCGTGCTGGCGCTGGTCATTACACCCGTGGTTCTCGAGGTGATGGGGCGCGGTGGAGAAATCCTGGGCTTCCGTCCTTCTCTTTTCGTGATCATTGTCGTTATAGGCATGACAAGCTGGTCCTTTGTTGCACGTATCGTCCGGAGTCAGACACTGTCGCTTAAGGAGCGACCATTCATTGATCGTGCGCGCGTTGCGGGTAGCAGTAATTTCGGCATCATGGTGCGGCACATCCTCCCCAATCTCGTGCCGCAAATCGCAGCCAATGGTGCGCTGGTGGTCGCCAGCGCAATCTATGTCGAGACATCGCTCTCATTCCTTGGACTCGGGGACCCGTTGCAGCCTTCATGGGGCACTTTGCTTTCGCTCGCTCAGCGCGCCGGCGCGGCCAGTGCTGGAGCCTGGTGGTACCTCGGCGCCCCAGGACTGTGCGTACTCACGGTTTCGCTTAGCTTCGTCCTGATTGGCAGTGCCCTTGACGACACGTTCAATCCACGGCGGAGGGTGATCCCATGACCAGCTCCTCCCAGGACAAAACACCGCTTCTGGAAATAGACCGGCTCTCTGTCGATTATGGGCTCAAGGGCGTTTCATTGCGAGCAATCGACGGCGTAAGCTTCGCGCTCCGAGCCGGAGAGGCCGTGGGCCTCGTCGGAGAATCGGGCAGTGGCAAGACCACGACCGCGATGGCGATCGCTGGTCTACTATCACCCAACGCGCGGGTCAGCGGCGGCCAAGTGCGCTATCGTGGCAACCGACTGCCGATCGACGATGATGCGGCGATGCGGCCACATCGCTGGAGCGAAACGTCCGTTGTCTTCCAGGGCGCGATGAACGCACTTAATCCTGTTCACCGCATTATCAAGCAGATCGCCGAGCCATGCATGCTGAAGCTCGGCATGTCGCGGGGCGAGGCGACCAAGCGGGGAAGTGAGTTGCTTCAACTGGTCGGCATCCCGGCGGATCGTGGTTCCGCCTACCCTCACGAGTTGTCGGGCGGAATGCGACAAAGGGTGATGATTGCCATGGCGCTCGCGTGTCGACCTTCGATTATCATTGGTGACGAGCCCACCACAGCGCTCGACGTCATCACTCAGGCTCAGATCCTTAACCTGCTAGGCGACTTGCGATCGCAGTTGAGCCTCGCCCTGATTTTGATCACCCACGACCTTTCTGTGGTGGCTAAGTGTTGTGATCGCGTAATGATCATGTACGCGGGCCGCATCGTCGAGGATGGCACTGTCGCCGAGATTTTCGCCCAGCCCAAACATCCCTACACCCGACAGCTGATCGAATCGATCCCGAACCCAGCGAGCGGCAAAAAGATGATCCGGCCAATACCGGGTGATCCTCCCAACTTGGTGAATCGACCCTCGGGCTGCGCTTTCCATCCGCGTTGCCCGTCGGTCATGGGGGGGTGCGCGACCGAAGTCCCCAGCCTCAATAAGTTCGGGCGGGGACGTGTCGCCTGTCACCTTCACCGGTCCTTGACGCAAGAAGACAAGGTCGCTGTTCATGCCTGACACTGCCGGCATCCTGCGTCTCGAGAGCCTGCAAGTTCATTTTCCTATCCAGGGCGGTCTGTTCGACCGTGTCCTGGGCCGATCTGTCGGCGCCATGCGCGCGGTAGACGGGATCGACCTCAACGTCGGGCGGGGCGAGATCGTCGCCCTGGTCGGCGAATCGGGAAGCGGCAAGACCACTGTGGGCCGCGTCATCACCAAGCTTGCCAAGCCGACTGGCGGCAGAATGCTGTTCGAAGGCCGCGACATGAGGTCGGTAGAGGGCTTCTCGGCTCTACGTCCGTACCGGCGTCGCGTGCAAATGATCTTCCAGGACGCTTATCAGGCCCTCAATCCGCGACACACCGTGTTCGACATCGTGGCGGAGCCGTTGCAGTCCCTGCGGCTGGTCGGTAACGCCACTCAACTCGCCGACCGGGTGAGTGAAGCGCTTGCGGCCGCTGGGCTCAATCCTCCCGGCGATTTCTTCGCCCGCTTCCCGCACGAGCTATCCGGCGGGCAGCGCCAGCGCGTCGTGATTGCAGGAGCGCTTGCCGTCCGGCCGGAACTCATCGTTGCTGATGAACCTGTATCGATGCTCGATGTCTCGATACGCGCTCAGATTCTTCAGGTCCTGGTTGACTTGCGCGACAGGCACAACATGGCGCTGCTGTTCATCACCCACGATTTGCCCCTTGCCTGGCTGATCGCCGACCGGATTGCGGTCTTGTATCTTGGAAAATTGGTCGAGATTGGTAGCGCCGACGAGATCACATTCAACCCTCGCCATCCGTATACCGTCGCCTTGCGCAACGCCACACCGCAGATTGGCGGCAACGCAGGTCGCGCCGAGTTGCCGGCCCTGCAGGGCGAGGTTCCAAGTGCCGCGCGCGTGCCGAAGGGCTGCCGTTTCCATCCTCGTTGCCCGCTTGCCTTCGACCGTTGCAAAGCTGAGGAGCCGCCGGCGATCGAAGTTGGACCACAGCACCTGTCAGCCTGCTGGCTCGCTAAGTGAAAGGCATGCAATCAGCGCCACCCCAATGAGCGTATTCCATCTGGTATTGCACAGGCAGGTGGGCTGGAACACCACCATGCAGATAGAATGCTGAGACCCGTCGAAATTGGCCACTCCATCTTGAATCAGTCTCAATGTCTGGGAGGCACTCTGAAGTGTGTAATGAACTAGGCCCGATTAAACCGCCAACGCCGCGATACGAAGTGGTTTTGCAGACCGGCTTGCGCGTTCCAATGCGGGACGGCGTTGAGCTCGCCACGGACCTGTATCGGCCTATTGGTTACACTGGGGAACTCGGGTCAATCCTTATCCGAACTCCATACGGTAAGACGCCCTATCGCTGTCCGGTTGAGCCTCGCCACAAAGTGGCAAGAATGTTTGCTGGACAAGGGTTCGCTGTACTTGTGCAGGAGCGTCGTGGCGTCTTCGATTCCGGCGGCGTATACGCTAGGGAACATATAGGGGACGACGGTTATGACACGCTGTCCTGGATTTCGCAGCAGCCATGGTCGAATGGACGCGTGGGCACATATGGGTGCTCGGCGCTTGGTATCGCGCAGGTTTTGCTGGCGCAGTTGTGCCATCCAGCCCACCGATGCGCAATTGCGCAGGGATCGGGCGGCGCGAACGGCTCTGCCGGAGGGCGATATCGCAACGGGGATCTCCGTCTCGGCGGTGCGGTGGAGGTTGCCGCGTTTGTCCCCTGGTTCCACCAAACCGCAGCGAAGGACCGGTCCCGAGTGCAACCGAAAAGCGATGAGGAGTATCAGCGGGCTTTCGCGTCGCTGCCGCTCGTCAACATGCTTAAGAGCCTTGGGGGACCGCCGACTGACTGGGAGGACTGGGTCTCGCGTGACCCAGGCGATCCCTGGGGGGATCGGAATGGGATGCTTAGCGAGGACTCGACCATCGACGTCCCAGCCCTGTTCGTGAACTCGTGGTACGACGTGGGGGCTGCCGACGCGCTTCACCAGCAGCGCGTTTTTAGTGCTCGCGGATTGAGCCCGGCGGCACGCGATCACCAACATATCATTCTGTCGCCAGCCACGCATTGTGGCACCGAGAGTCTCAAAGCCCCGACGGTTATCGGCGAGCGCGAGCTGGGCGACGCGCGCCTGGATTGCTGGCAGATCTACCTGGACTGGTTCGACTGCTGGCTGAACGACAAGCCCGACCGGATCGAGGGAATGCCCCGCGTCCAGTACTACGTGATGGGTCGCAACGAGTGGCGTGCCGCGTCAGAATGGCCCCCTCTTGGTGTGGAACTGCAGCACTGGTTCCTCCGCAGCGGCGGGAATGCCGCGACCCGTCTAGGCGACGGGACTCTTGATGTAGAGCCTCCGAGTGCCGACGAGCCGGCTGACACGTTTACCTACGACCCTGGGGATCCGGCGCCGTTCTTGGGGATGGACGGCGGGAAGTCAAGTGGAACTACTATAGGACCCCGCGATTACCAGGACGTCCAGCTTCGTCCAGACGTCCTCTGCTTCACTTCACCGCCCCTCACAGAGGGCATGGAGGTTACCGGATTTGTCCGGGCGGTCCTCTTCGTCTCTTCTTCGGCCCCGGACACGGACTTCGTGGCCAGACTGTTGGACGTACATCCCGATGGCCGTGCGATTGACGTGGTGGACGGGATACTGCGCGTCCGCTATCGCGAGGGCTTTGATCGGGCTGTTTTCATGGAACCGAGCGTTATATGCAAAATCGAGATTGATCTCGACGCCACAAGTAATTGGTTTCCGGCCGGCCATCAAATTCGCCTGGAAATCACTAGTTCGGCCTTCCCGCGGTTCGACCGCAACCTGAATACGGGAGGTAACAACTGGGACGAAACTGAATGGGTAGTGGCTCGGAACACGATTCATCACTGCGAGCAGTTCCCCTCCCACGTACTGCTTCCTGTGATGACAGCGATGGGGTCCCATGCCGGCAAGGCGAATTTGAACAGCTTGCCGCCTGGCTAGCCTACCTCCACTATTTCAAACAAACGGTGATAACAAGCTGCGATCGGTCGGGGAGCCCGTCGCTTCTCACATCAAGCAGCTTGCCCCATCGGCCCGCGTCAATCAGCATGGAATGGGGGTCCATGGATCGGCACATAATGGCGGTGAGACTCACAATTGATGTTTTGCACAGCGGCGTAGGCGCGCTGTCACATTGATTTAAGCAATAGGGAAATTGGGGTGGCAACGCGCCATCATTGAGTGCCGGACCTGCTAGAGAAGCACGGTTGAGTTTCTTTTCAAACAACTTAGCAACGGCACAGAGTTCATCGTTGTACTGTGAATGCGACGAACACACCACCGTGCAGATAGAATGCTGAGACCCGTCGAAATTGGCCACTCCATCTTGAATCAGTCTCAATGTCTGGGAGGCACTCTGAAGTGTGTAATGAACTAGGCCCGATTAAACCGCCAACGCCGCGATACGAAGTGGTTTTGCAGACCGGCTTGCGCGTTCCAATGCGGGACGGCGTTGAGCTCGCCACGGACCTGTATCGGCCTATTGGTTACACTGGGGAACTCGGGTCAATCCTTATCCGAACTCCATACGGTAAGACGCCCTATCGCTGTCCGGTTGAGCCTCGCCACAAAGTGGCAAGAATGTTTGCTGGACAAGGGTTCGCTGTACTTGTGCAGGAGCGTCGTGGCGTCTTCGATTCCGGCGGCGTATACGCTAGGGAACATATAGGGGACGACGGTTATGACACGCTGTCCTGGATTTCGCAGCAGCCATGGTCGAATGGACGCGTGGGCACATATGGGTGCTCGGCGCTTGGTATCGCGCAGGTTTTGCTGGCGCAGTTGTGCCATCCAGCCCACCGATGCGCAATTGCGCAGGGATCGGGCGGCGCGAACGGCTCTGCCGGAGGGCGATATCGCAACGGGGATCTCCGTCTCGGCGGTGCGGTGGAGGTTGCCGCGTTTGTCCCCTGGTTCCACCAAACCGCAGCGAAGGACCGGTCCCGAGTGCAACCGAAAAGCGATGAGGAGTATCAGCGGGCTTTCGCGTCGCTGCCGCTCGTCAACATGCTTAAGAGCCTTGGGGGACCGCCGACTGACTGGGAGGACTGGGTCTCGCGTGACCCAGGCGATCCCTGGGGGGATCGGAATGGGATGCTTAGCGAGGACTCGACCATCGACGTCCCAGCCCTGTTCGTGAACTCGTGGTACGACGTGGGGGCTGCCGACGCGCTTCACCAGCAGCGCGTTTTTAGTGCTCGCGGATTGAGCCCGGCGGCACGCGATCACCAACATATCATTCTGTCGCCAGCCACGCATTGTGGCACCGAGAGTCTCAAAGCCCCGACGGTTATCGGCGAGCGCGAGCTGGGCGACGCGCGCCTGGATTGCTGGCAGATCTACCTGGACTGGTTCGACTGCTGGCTGAACGACAAGCCCGACCGGATCGAGGGAATGCCCCGCGTCCAGTACTACGTGATGGGTCGCAACGAGTGGCGTGCCGCGTCAGAATGGCCCCCTCTTGGTGTGGAACTGCAGCACTGGTTCCTCCGCAGCGGCGGGAATGCCGCGACCCGTCTAGGCGACGGGACTCTTGATGTAGAGCCTCCGAGTGCCGACGAGCCGGCTGACACGTTTACCTACGACCCTGGGGATCCGGCGCCGTTCTTGGGGATGGACGGCGGGAAGTCAAGTGGAACTACTATAGGACCCCGCGATTACCAGGACGTCCAGCTTCGTCCAGACGTCCTCTGCTTCACTTCACCGCCCCTCACAGAGGGCATGGAGGTTACCGGATTTGTCCGGGCGGTCCTCTTCGTCTCTTCTTCGGCCCCGGACACGGACTTCGTGGCCAGACTGTTGGACGTACATCCCGATGGCCGTGCGATTGACGTGGTGGACGGGATACTGCGCGTCCGCTATCGCGAGGGCTTTGATCGGGCTGTTTTCATGGAACCGAGCGTTATATGCAAAATCGAGATTGATCTCGACGCCACAAGTAATTGGTTTCCGGCCGGCCATCAAATTCGCCTGGAAATCACTAGTTCGGCCTTCCCGCGGTTCGACCGCAACCTGAATACGGGAGGTAACAACTGGGACGAAACTGAATGGGTAGTGGCTCGGAACACGATTCATCACTGCGAGCAGTTCCCCTCCCACGTACTGCTTCCTGTGATGACAGCGATGGGGTCCCATGCCGGCAAGGCGAATTTGAACAGCATCGCTAGGTGTTTAGATTGTGGTATTCGGCTTTGCCCCCCGCCTTGAACGGGTTGTTTTGAAGTGCTGCGCTTCGAGATGATGACAAAACGTGGTCTGTGTGAACAGCCACAAGCATCAGGAAAGGAAGCGCAGCATGAAAAATTATGCCGGACTGGACGTCTCCGTGAAAGAGACCACCGTTTGCATCGTGAGAAGGGCGCCGAATTTGCCGAGAGATGAAGGTTGCTAGTCATCCGGACGATCTTGCTGACGCATTGAAGAACCCCGCATGGAATCTCGCCCGGATCAGGCTTGAAGCCGGCCCCTTATCCCAATGGTTGGTCTGGCGGCAGCCGGACTACGTGACCTGTATCGAGCCCCGTCATTCCAAGGCGTTCTCAAGGCACAGGTCAACAAGACCGACCGCAACCATGCTCGCGGCATCGCGCAGATATGCGGGTTAACCTGTTCCGGCCCGTGCATGTCAAGAGTAAGCGGTATTCTCGGGCCACGGCCTTGAGCTCGAGCTTGTTGATGTAGACCCAAGGCAGGAGATCGTCGATCTGGCTGTTGGGGTGGCCGTTGACGATCCTGGTGAGGACATCGGCGAGATAAGCCGAGCGGTTCGACACCATTGAGCTTGCAGGTTTCGATCAGCGAGGCGATGACTGCCCAGTGTTCGGCGCCGCCGTCAGAGCCTGCGAAGAGCGCGTTCTTGCGGTTGAGCGCGAAGACTGATTCATTATGCACCCCCTCTTCAAATGGCGGGAAACAGCGATTTCTGATTATCGTCGTTGATGATACGCGGAGATTTGCGCGCCAAATCGGCCTTGATCCGTTCATCTTCAAGGTCGCTGGCGCGGATCTGGTAGGGCGCGCCGCGCATGACCTGCTCGGCTGGTAATATGCCGTCCCTGACGAACCGGCGGATTTTGACGTGCGACACGCCAAGCTTCGCGGCCGCGTCCGACATGGTAAGCCACTCGCCGTTCTTGTCGGAAGACCGATAGCCGCTGATCTTGTGCACCGTGCGCAGGGATTGGACGCGTCGCGCCGTCCAGGTCTTTCCCTGACCCGTCTTCATGCCCATGCGGTTGAGTGTGGCGGCGATTTCGGCATCCGACCATCGCGTTGCCATGGATCGCATGACCGCCAGAGCCTCCTCAGGCGTACTCTGGCCATGCTCTCCGGATTTGGACTTGCGAACCCTTACCTGGGAATGCTGGCCCCCATGCCAATGGATGGTCAGGATCACATCGCGCGCGTCGTCATCGACGTCCGCCACAATGTCCTTGATGAGCGCGCGCAGCAGTTGCTGACGGAACCGCATATCGACACCCGGCGCATTCCAGGCGGCTTCGAGATCCTGGGCGAGGCCGGTGAAGTCAGGGATCGCGTCGACAGGCTCCATACGCTGGACTTCACTGAGCCGGGCCTCGCAGGTCTCCACGCGCCTGAGCCTAGCTTCCCAGTTCCTCTCGAGCTGGGCCGCTATAAGCCGGTTCTCCGGGTCGCAGGCGGCGTAGCGGCGCTCGGCGAGCGATGCCTCATAGCGTGCCTGCTGCAGGTCCATCTCGATCATCTGCCGCCGCCTGGCTTCGCTCTCCAGCTGCATCTGTTCAGCCTCCAACGCCGCCTCGATCGCCATCGGCGCAACCGCCTCCAAGGCTTCGCGGGCCACCGCCGCATCGGTGCGAAAGCCGTTGAACGACATGCATCGCGCCTGCGCCATCATGGTGTTCTCGCAACGATAGACCGGGTAACCTTGGCCACGTCCGGCATACGTGACAACCAGTCTTCGCCCGCATCGACCACAGGAGAGAAGACCCGGGAGCAACGCGCGACCGCCGCGGCCCGACTTGACGCCGCCGGCTTTGCCATAGGCGTTGGCGGCGAGAAGTTCCTGGTTCCGTTCGTACTCGCTCCATCCGATATAGCCTTCGTGATGCTCCTTGAGCACCACCGCCCAATCGCTGGCCGGCTTGTAATGACCATAGCTCTTGCGGACGCGGCCATCCACGATCTCGGTGCGCTTCTCGCTCTTACCATAGACATAAGCGCCGGCGTAGAACGGGTTCTTCAGGACGGAGATCACGTTGCGGTAGCGGACCGGAACCCAGGCGAAGGACACCATCTTCTTGCCGTCGGAGGGTCTGGGGAAATGCACGCCATCGTCGATCATCGAGATCAGGACCTGGCGGGCACTGCCGAGTTCGCGGAAACGCGCGAATATCAGGCGAATGGTCTCCTGCAGGCGTATATCGGGATCGAACCCGAGACCGTAATCCCGGTGCCAGACGTAGCCGAAGGGCACAGAGATGCGCAGTTCGCCGCGCTGTGCCTTGGCGCGGTCAGCTTCGTACATGCGAGCACGCAGCACCCCGAGTTCGAACTCGCTTATGCTCCCCTTCATGCCGAGCAGCAGGCGATCGTTCGGCAGTCCCGGATCGTAGACTCCGTCCAGATCGATCACCCGTGCATCGACTTCGCCGCACAACTCGAGCAGCCGATGCCAGTCCGGTCCGTTGCGAGACAGGCGGGACGCCTCCAGGCAAAGCACAGCGCCCACATGACCGGTGCACAGATCGTCGACCAGGCGTTCGAAACCGGGACGTTCCACAGCTCCACTTGCGGTGCGTCCCAAGTCCTCGTCGATCACCTCAACCTTGCGGAATCCCCAGCGCCGCGCGACGTCGACCAGCTCATATTGCCGACGCTGGCTCTCAAGATTGAGCTGCACTTGCGCCTGCGTGGACTGACGTACATAGACAACGGCCTTGCGCTTGAGGATGGTGGCCGGAATCAGATTACGGCTCGTCATCGCGGCTCTCCTCCGTCACGATACCGGCGGCGGCCATCAGCACATTGGCGAGCCGGGCGATCACGATCGTTCGTTGCGCTGCGCTCAGCCCGACTAGCTTGTGCGAGTCGAGCGCATGCTGAGCTGGCGAACGATCACGAGAGATCGTGTCGGTGGCGGCAAGGTTCTCATTTTGAGTCTCCCCGATGATGAAACCATCCGGAGAGCCTCGCCGGAAACGGCGCTGGATCAAGAGCTTGTTCAGTTCAAGCAGTGCAGCAAGCGACGCGCGCGGGGAGCCCAGATCCATTGCTGCGCACGGGACTTCGACCTCCTGCCCAACATGGGCAGAATGACCCCGAGATTGCGATCGGACGGATCGAGCGTTCGACGGTGTTGCTGTCGATCTCGATGCGGCCGTCGTCAAGGAAGTGCGAGAGGCCTTCCCAGCGTGAGAGCGTGTAGCGGATTGCCTCTGCGAGCTTGGTCTTCTGACTGATCAGGCCGAGCTTCTCACGCAGCCAGGGTTCGAGATCGGCGACGATGGCGCGGCTTTTGTCCTGACGCATCGCGCGGCGCTCGTTGGCCGATCGGCCACGGATGTCATCCTCGATCTTGTAGAGTTCGGCGATCCGTCTCAGCGCGTCACTGGCGATCGGCGCGGGACCGGCTGCTGCCAGTTCATAAAAGCGCCGACGGACATGCGCCCAGCAGAAGGCGAGCGTGACGCCGCTTTTGTCGGCCAGCACGCGATAGCCGCCATAGCCGTCGACCTGCAAGATTCCGGTGAAGCCTGCGAGATGAGCGATCGGACGCTCGGCCTTTCGGTCCGGCGCATAGACATAGGCGACGCCCGGCGGGTCGCTCCCCTCCCATCGTCGGTCATCGCGGGCATAGGCCCAGAGTTGACCTGTCTTAGTCTTGCCGCGGCCGGGATCGAGCACCGGCGCGGTCGTCTCGTCGGCGAAGAGTTTTGCCGAGGACTTCAGCTTGCCAAGCAGCCGCTCATGCACCGGACGCAGGTGCCAGGCGGCGCGGCCGACCCAGTCGGCGAGCGTAGAGCGATCGAGATTGATACCCTGCCGGGCGTAGATTTGCGCCTGACGATAGAGCGGAAGGTGATCGGCATATTTTGAGACCAGCACCTGGGCGACCGTTGCCTCGGTCGGAAGACCACCCTCGATCAGCCGGGCCGGCGCCGGAAGCCTGAACCACGACGTCCTCGCAGGCGCGGCAGGCATATTTGGGCCGGCGCACGACGATTACACGCAGCTGCGCCGGAACGATGTCGAGCCGCTCGCTCACGTCCTCGCCGATCCGATGCAAGCCATTGCGGCAGCATGGGCAGGCATGGTCCTCGATGTCGACGACCATCTCCACGCGCGGCAGATGGGGTGGCAGCGCGCCCCGGTTGGCCCGGCGCCTCGTGGCCTTTGCTTGCCGCTCGGCGGGAGCAGATTGCTCCTTCTCTTCCTCACCGGCGGCCTCGATCTGCTCCGCCTCTTCGAGCCCCAGCAGCAATTGATCCTCGGGGAGCGTCTCGGCACGCCGGCCGAAGCGGTGACGCTGCAATTCCTTGATGATCTGAATCAGACGGGCATTCTCGACGTCGTGCGCCAGGACCATCGCCTTCAGCGCGTCCGGATCGTCGGGAAGCTGGTCAGCCGTCATCGCCATGAACGGATCAGACCATATTCGCCGACAGCCCGCGACAGCGGAATCTAGGCTGATTCACTTCGTCGCGGGTCAGCCCGCCTGGGCTGGCACGCGGGTCCGGCGCGCCTCATGGACTCGCCGCCAGTCGAGACCTTCGAGTAGCGCCGAGAGCTGCGCGGCCGTCAGCCGCATCATGCCGTCATGCACTTTCGGCCAGCGGAACTCCCCATCCTCCAAACGCTTAGCAGGCAAACCCCGGTGCCATCCCAGAAGATCAGCTTGATCCGGTCAGTCCGCTTCGCCCGGAAGACGTAGACGGCCCCGCTGAACGGATCGGCCCCCATTGTCTCTCGCACCAGCGCCGCCAATCCCTCCGCACCCTTGCGGAAGTCGACGGGCTTCGTCGCCACCATGACCTTGACCGCACCCGTCGGCCCGATCACGACGTCGCCTTCAGCGCGCGGATCACTGCGGCCACCGTCTTGGTATCGGCGCCCCGGCCGACGCGCATCGCGATGCCGTCGATCTCAAGCTCGATCATGCCGGCATCTCGGGTGGCTTGCCGTTTCCGCTGCTTCGGTGAACGGCTGGCTGCAGGTTCCGCCGCCGCCACAACCGCCGGCACAAAGGCAGGAGAATCTTGCTGCACCGAAGCGGCCTGTTTGCGCGCTTCGCGGCGCCAGGCGAAGACCTGCTGCGGCCTGAGACCATAACGGCGGGCGACCTCGGAAATGATCGCATTCGGCTCCAGCGTCTCTGCGATGATCCGCGCCTTGTCATCCACCGACCAGTGACGCCGACCGCCGGCACCGTTGATCACCTCGAAACGCCGAAGCTGCCGCTCCGGGTCAAGCGTAAGGTCAAGTCCAGACACAAGCCGATCTCCGATCCCAATACAGGATCGGCAACCTCACAGATCGCGACCACTCCCGAAAGGTGGTCCGGAAACACCGCTCTGATGTCCGCTGTCAAGGTTTGGAACGCATGAGGTCGCCCGATCCGAGGAACGGCTGCTCATTCTGATGATCGCGCATGGGTGGGGAGGCGGAACTGAAGGACGTCGGTGATCAAGCTCTGATGCGCGGGTTGGCTACCGCATTCCCGATTGTGCGTCCGGGGCTGTTCCTATCTTACTGCGGGCGTCGGTCGATTTGCCGGCCACAAAGCGTCTGACGGGCATTCCCCTGCCGTGGTCCCGCCTCCGCCCATGCGCGATATGTGCGCCATCGCGGCGAGCGATCAGGTGACGCGCGCCTCCCTTGCGACTGCCCACATAAAGCCGACCAGTTCACGGGCGATCGCGGTGCAGACGACCGTTGTCCGTTTGCCCCGAGCGCTCAGCATGCGGTAGCGGGCTGTCAGGCGGGACTGCGCCTTCCAGGCGATCTCACGCACCTTCGGTGACGCCTGCTCCAACCGGTATAGCTTCGCCTTCCCGACCTTGGGCGGATGTCGATAGGTCCAGGCGCTCTCGACCAACATGTGGCGAACCCGACCGTTGCCTGCCTTTGTGATGCCGCCGCGCCGGACTGTCTCCCCGGTTGAGCGCTCGCCGGGGACCCGACCGAGATATCCCATGAGCTGGCGTGGGCTTTCGAACCGGCTGGCGTCGCCGACTTCGGTGACGAACGTCACGGCGACAATTAGGTCTACCCCACGCAATGTCTGAAGCGCCCACACGATCGGTGCCAGCGACCAGGCCGGGACGAACTCTTCGATCACACGCTCCAGCCGCTCGACCCGCTCTTTCGAGACGCGCACCGCCTCGACCATCTCCTGGAGTGCGATCTGATGCGCGGGATGATCGAACCTTGTTCCTGAAGCCAGCGTAGATAGCGCATCGTCCAGCTCTTCTTTCGCGGATAGCTACGGCCGTGCTTGAGCATGAATGCGCTCACCTGCTGGCGATGGACCCGCAGCGTCTCGACCGCGCCCGCCCGCGCGCGAACAAGATCCCGTATGGACTCGTGCCCTTCATCGGGAACCCACACCGCGGTCAGCTCGCCGGCGCGCAATAGTCGGGCAAGGGAAATGGCGTCTCGACGGTTCGTCTTCACCCGATCGCCGGGCTTCCTTGGTATCAATGATGGTGCAACCACGGTGCACTCGTGCCCGAGCGACCGGATCAGGCGATAAAGGCCGTACCCGGTCGGCCCAGCCTCATAGCAGAAATGCACGTAATCAAAGCGGCTGGCGATCCGGCCTATGACCCGCCGCATGCTGGTCGCCGACGCGTCGACCTCACCGAAGAACCGAACCTCTCCTTCCCGGCCTGCCTCCGCAATCGCAATAGCGTTCTTAAGCTTCGCAACATCGATTCCGACAAATGCTTCTCTATAATCCGCCACGGCTCGTCCTCCTGTGGTGAGGATCGGCTCGGCCCGTCCGAGCAACCCTCGGACGCGCAGTGTAGGGCGAGCCACCTCATCGGCAGAGGCGGACATACGGTCTTACTGTCAAGACGCTGACGACCCAGAATCGCCGGGCGCTGCTGACGGCCCTCAAGTCGCTTCAGGAAAAGGCCATCGCCATCGAGAACGACATCCGTGGCCTGTTTCGTAACTTCGGTCTCAAAGTTGGCATTGTCGACGGCCGGCAAATTCGCGGATCGCATCCGGGACCCTTCCGGTGACATTCCGGAACTCGAGACATCATGGAGACGTTGCTCACCGCCCGTCGGAAACTTTGCGAGCAGTTCACGGTGCTACACGAAAGACTGTTGTCGATCGTGAGGGGTGACACGGTTTGCAGGCGGTTGATGACCGTGCTGGGCGTCGGCCCTATCGTTGCACTGGGTTTCAACGCCACGGTCGATATTCCTGCCCCCTTCAGGAATTCGAAGGACGTGGGGCCGTATCTCGGTTTGACGCCGCGGTTACATCAATCAGGCTAGGATAATCGCGTCGGCAGGTCAGCCTAGGAAGCTTGAATGGGATTGACTTCAACACGCCGAATAGACAAGTCCAGGCATTTGGTGGAGCGGATTGAGAGTGAAGCGCTCGGGCTGGGAAGCCCATGCCTTGCAGATGAACTCGTAGGGTGAGACCTTTGAGGGCCTTCAGCCTGCGGCCGAAATTTGTAGGCCGCAACAAAGTCGGCAAGATGCCGACGCAGTTGGTCATGATCGTCGTAGTGGAAACGCTTGCCCGTCGCGTCCTTGATGGTGCGGTTCATTCGCTCGACCTAGCCGGTGGTCCAAGTATGCTTTGGCTTCGTGGTTCGAAGCACAGCGCGACGATGCGGCCCCCGAACGTGCTTGCGGGCTTCCTGGCGCCGCGACGAGCGCTTGCAGGCGCTGACGGTCGCTGGCCAAAACGGTGAAGGGGGATGCTATTGCGCATGCATCTAACTCGCACGCCAAACCGCAAAACGGAATCCCGAAATCGGACTCTTTTGATCCGATCAATCCACTATGAGACGCCGATTCCGAAATAGCGGGTGTGGGCGACATTGAGGATGCGATTGATCAAGCTTACGAAGCTGTGTCCGCCGGCCGTTGCAGCTGTGCCATAACTGGAGTGTATACCAAGGGCCGGCACCGAGTTCATCTCTAGGACAAACGGTTGGCCTGAGCGATCGATCCGGAAATCGACGCGGGCATAGTCCCGGCAGTGGCAGGCACGGAAGGTCGCAACCGAAATATCCCGTAACATCGTCTCAAGCCCGCTCTCGATTTTCGCCGGGCAAATCTTGGGCACCGCTGCGGCCGCCACGTACTTCGCATCCCAATTCATAACACGCGTTTCGCGGTCACCGAAGTCCTGCTCCACTAGAGGCAAAACTTCGGGCTCCCCGTTTCCGAGCAACGCAACGCAGATTTCCCGCCCCTCGATGTATTCCTCCACTAGCGCATCCTGAGCATGCTGCGTGACGATCACTTCGACGGCCTGCCGCAACTTAGAGTGTTCATGTATGATCTGCAATCCGAAGCTGCAGTCCTCCTCCCGCGGCTTCACTACCACTGGGAATCTCAGGTCGCCGGTGTTCTCGGTGCCGCGACGCATCACGCGAAAGTTCGGAGTCGGCACGCCCTGATCGCGGATGAGCATTTTGGTAATGACTTTGTCTCCCGTCAGCCCAATCCCGAAGGGGCTACATCCAGTGTATGGAACACCGGCCATCTCAAGCATGGCAGGAACATGAGTGTAACGCTTTTCGCCCTGAATTCCCTCCGCCAAGTTGAAGACCATTCCCGAGGGGCGACCTTGCGGATCAGGTGGCATGAACCGCTCGAGACTGGCGAGCAGTCCTTTATCGCCTTCACACACTACCGTCTCGTGGCCGCCCTCTTGAAGTGCCGCCACCACATCTTCCAACGTGCCGCTATGCGGCCAAGGCTGCGGCGGCTGCGGACAAGGCTGACCGAACCGGTTAATCACACCGTTGAAATCACTGTTCGTTACGATGGCTACTCGCATGAGCTATCTCCTTTGACGTTTGTCTGCTGTCACGAAACCAATGAAAACTGGATGGAGGCCAACCGCTATATCAACATTGACGACCTGCACGAGTACAAGAGGCTCGAAGCACCATGGCTGACCCTTTTCACAACCCCCTCCACAAACATAGGTCCACCACCCGGTTCCCTCTCCGGTTCCCGACCCTTTCCGCTGGCGGTGCTCTTTTTGCCCAAGTAGCTCGAAAGACGGCGAGTTGGGTTGCGGTACCATCAATAAAGCCTTATGCAGGGTTTATGCCAAAACAGATGATAACCGGCGGATGAGAGCGCTCCGACGCGAAATGATCGCTTCAAAAACCGTGCCAACCTCGCAAAATGCACGTCGGCCAGTGCTTTGAGTTTGATATCAAACTTACGGTCATATCAGGTACTAAACTGGCCCGCACAACCACTATGTCGCAGGCGCGACAAAATCCGACAGAGATCGTATCCCAGGGGACGAGCGGCGACCCATCCGCAGTCTTTTGACGCTCGCCGGTCCCTTACATCGAGCCCTGGCGTCCAGAATTGAAGTTGGGCGAAGGCGATCCGCATAATCGTATGCCCGGCCTGGCCGGCTTCAACGTGCGAGCGCTGCAGCAGTTTCAACAATGATGGCGAGTCGGCATAAATCTTCTTGAGAGGCTGGCGCTTAATCCCGGAACAAACGCGGCAATCAGCACTTCGCCTTGCTCATTTCGATGACGGCCATAGTGTTATTGCGCGCTTCAAAAGCTGGACAGCGATTCCGCTAATTCCCGGACAGCGTTTTCACAAAAGTCCGACAGTTCGTCGAGGTTGGTCCTCGGCAGCCTGGTTGCTGTAGGGCTGATTGATTTCGGTGTTCTCGGAGTCGGTCAAGAGGGCCGAGGCTTTTTTCTTCGGATGCTCTCGCCCTGAAGGGCGATGCGGTGTGCATTGTGCACGAGCGGTCGTGTATAGCGTCGGCGACCGTGCTGTCGTTAATAAGGTCGTGCCAGCTTGCCACGGGGACCTGGGCGGTGATCAGGGTGGATTTTCTCTGATAGCGCTCCTCGACGATTTTCGAAGAGGTGGAAGCGCTGCTGATCGGAGAGAGCATGGTTGCCGAAGTCGTCGTGGATGAGCCAAGTGGACACGGGTGAGCTTGTCGATGAGGCGGGGAAAGGAACCATCGATGCGTCGCTCTCGAACAGGATAACAGTGCGGCTTCGGAAAAGTCCGGACAGGCTTTCCGGTAATCTCAATGATGAGATCCGCGCCCGCCGTTCCAAAAAAAGGTTCGGCACGAAGCCCGCATTTTTTGCACTGGGCTTACGGCGTGCTGATCCACTGTTTCGTCATTACTATTCCCGAGCCTTGCAACCGAGCCGGAAGCGTCAGGCGAATGCAGGATTCCTGCGCTCGTAGAGCGTCCCAGCTTGGTCAGCACAACCTGACGATACGCGCCATCTTGGCGGCAAAGGCATTTGACGCAGCTGAATTGTCACGATCAGACGGCAGTTGGATCCTCATTGGATGGCCAGTGTTGCAAAAATCACAGGCTGGAGATCGGACTTGCGCCCTGGTGAATTTCCGCCACCGCATCGGGGTCGGTCTTCAACCCGGCAACTTCGACTTCCCAATTATAATAGAGACCGCGGCCGGGGCTTTGGCGGAGAGGGTCAGTCCTGGCGATGCCTCTCTCGAGCCGGCCTACATTGCAGCTGCCAGGCGGTTGGTTGAGCGCGGAGCCGTCGCGATAACCAGGGACTGCGGCTTCAGTATCTGGTGCCAGGCTGCACTGGCCACGTCTGTCAAACTTCCCGTGGCCATGTCGAGCCTGCTACTGGCGCCCACGCTCCTCCGGCAGCTTCCGGCCGGCGCAAAGCTCGCCGTCTGGCCGCAGACTCAAGACACTGCGGCGAAGAGCTGCTGGGCATGGATTCATCCGCAGGGGCAAGAGTAGCCATCGGCGGCATCGAAGGTAATACGCGGCCGGCTAGTGTTACCGAAATGGAGTCCCCGGGTTGCAGTCTGTGTCGCGACTTCGCGCCGCACATCCCAAGATTGACGCACTCCTATTTGAATGTACATTGTCCCCGATGGTGACGTCAGCAATCCGTCGTAGGACAGGACTGCCCATCTATGACGCCGCGCCCCTTTATCGAATGACATTCGCGTCCGTGGCTTGACCGCTTGGAGGCCGTCAGGTGCTTGAGCGCGGCAGTCTCAAGTTTTAAGGGGTGGCAGCGTGGAATCTGCTCCTCGCGAAAGAAGGAAGCCCCAGGCGACTTTCGATCGTATATGCCGCGGCTAGGACGGAGGTGTCGGAATAGCGCGCGCCGACCAGTTGTAGCCCGACGGGCAGCCCTTGATCATCCAGGCCCGATGGAATCGATGCTGCTGGTTGCTGGGTCAAGTTGAAAGGGTAGGTGAAGGGCGTCCAGTCCACCCACCCCTTGTAACTATCATCCGGCACATTTCGCCCGACGGGGAACGGCGCGATAGGCATCGTCGGTGTGACCAAGAGATCGTAATTTTCGTGGAACTTCGCCATCAGAGCGGAGAGCTCGAACCGCATCGCCTCAGCTTCCTGAAATTCGGTAAGGGTGATCTTCAGCCCGCGTTCGGCACCTTCCAGAAAGCCAGGATCTAGTAATTGTCTTTGCTGTTTGTTCATTCGTGACACAATACGGGCGGCGCCAGCGAACCAGAATGTAGAAAACACCTCCACCGGATCCGCAAATCCCGGATTGACTTCGGCCACCTCGGCCCCAAGAGCTCGAAGCTGGTCGATCGCATTATCGGTAACGTTTTGGATATCTCGCGCCACCTTGACATAGCCGAGGTTCCGACTGTAGCCGATCCGCAGGCCCCTGATGGTGGTCTTTGCTGGATCGGGGTCGAGACCTAGGTACGCCGGACCCGCATAGCCATCGCGAGCGTCCTTTCGTGCAATCACATTCATCATCAGGATCGCATCCGCAACGGTGCGGGTCACCGGCCCCAAATGAGACAGCGTTGTCATGGCGCTAGCTGGCCATTGCGGAACGATGCCGAAGGTTGGCTTGAAGCCGAAGGTCCCCGTGAAGCTCGCCGGTATCCGGATTGATCCCCCGCCGTCGCTACCCTGATGAAGAAAGCCAAGGTTGAGCGCAGCCGCAACTGCCGCCCCTCCCGACGACCCGCCTGGTGTCAGGTCAGGATTCCAGGGATTGCGGGTGATCCCGTAGACCGGGCTGTCTGTTACCCCTTTCCAGCCAAATTCTGGAGTGGTTGTCTTGCCCAGGATAACGCCACCGGTCTCACGGATACGGGCTGGAACAGGGGCGTCTTCAGTCCAGGGTCCCTCGGTGCTGCCGGACAATGAGCCACGTCTTGTCGGCCAGCCTCGTGTCAAGGTGAGGTCTTTGATGGTGGCCGGAATGCCATCTAGTACTCCGGCTGGTTCCCCCTTCATCCATCGACCCTCCGAGGCCCGGGCAGCAGACCTGGCCCCTTCGTGGTCGACGAGGCAAAATGCGTTCAGCGCCGGGTTGTTGGCGTCGATGCGGCTGAGACAGTCATCGACGACTTCAACAGGCGAGAGCTGCCGCCTTCGGTAGAGTTCCAGGCATTCGCACGCCGACAGACCCTCAAGAGATGTTGGCACGGATGAACGAGTTTTCATTTTACGAGGTCCGCTACATTCAAGCCTGGCATAAGACGGCAGTTATTCATTCGTTCTGCGGCCCTTGTCAGACCGATCATCAAGACGTCGGACGGGATCCCAACGTGTTCTCTACGAGCTTGATCCAGTACGATGTTCCATAAGGAATCGCCTCGTCGTTGAAATTGTAGGCAGGGTGATGCAGGCCGGCGCTGTCACCGTTCCCGCACCAGACGAAAGCACCCGGCCGCGCCTGCGCCAGGAAGGAGAAATCTTCCCCCCCCATTACCGGTGGCGTCTCGAGCACATTGTTTTCACCGGCCACGCCCTTGGCCGCGCTTCTCGCAAGGTCGGTCTGCTGGACCTCATTGAAGAGAATTGCGTCGAAGCTCTGAAATTTAATATCTATCTTCGCGCCGGTTATCTGGGCGATGCCGGCGACCACTTCGCCCACCCGCTCCTTCACGAACTTGCGCACCTCCGGCTTTAGCGTCCGCATGGTGCCCACCAACTCCGCTGTTTGCGGAACGACGGGGACTAGTCTCTGCCCGGACTGGAACTGGTGGAACGAAATTCCTGCCGAGTCGACAGGGTCAATGTTCTGAGCCAGGATATGCTGCAGGGCCGTCACAAGCTGAGCGCCGACCAGAATCGGATCGATGCATTCATGAGGCCTTCCAGGGTGCCCCCCTCGCCCTTCAATGCTAATTTCTATGCTATCAGTTGCCGCCATCACTGGACCTTGCCGGATTCCGAAGACACCTACCGGCAAGCCCGGACGATTGTGCATTCCGTAGATGTGCTCGATGCCGAACCGCTCCATCAAACCGTCATCTAGCATGGCAACGGCGCCGGTACCGATCTCCTCGGCAGGTTGGAAGATCATGACCGCCGTTCCAGCGAAATTCCGAGTATCGGCAAGATAGCGCGCGGCACCCAACAGCATCGCGGTGTGGCCGTCATGCCCACACGCATGCATCAAGCCCTTGTTCTTGGACGCATAGGGCAGATCGGTCGCTTCGTTGATCGGCAGCGCATCCATGTCAGCGCGCAATCCGATAACCTTTGGGTTACCGTCGCTCACGACGCCGTTGCCCTTGATGACGCCAACGACGCCGGTTTTGCCGATGCCGGTCGCGACGGCGTCGCAGCCGAATTCGCGCAGGCGCTCGGCGACAAATGCCGAAGTACGGGGGATGTCGAAGCCCAGTTCGGGATGTGCATGGATGTCCCGGCGCCAAGCCACTATCTCGGGGAGAAACTCTGCGACGCTATTGAGAATTGCCACGGGGACTTTCCTTTCTTGCCGGTTGCAGGCGAATTTCACGCTTTGTCCTTGCGAGAGCCGGGAGACCCGTTTCCGCGCTGCCGGGAGCACAGCATCCTCTGTGCGACGTAGGCACCCCAGCTATTCCGCCGACTGAAGCCGCTCCAATTAGCCGGGGACCGACAATCCTGAATTCCGCTCCGCCCAGAATGTAGCAAGTGCCAAAGAGCTTGGTTGCGCGAAGGGCGCCTTGGTCCCGCAGAATATCATCGTTTTTTGGTCATTGGCGCATAACACCTGCAGGCTGAGAGGAGGTGCCCTGGTATATATGCGGGACCATTCAAAATAGGACAGCCGACATTCAGAAGTGCGGGACAACTGCGACCCGCGGAAGGCGCGTGGTGGTTGCCTGGGCGGGCTCTTTTGAAGGCTACTCTTCAGCAATTGGCAGAGCAAACGACGCCTTGATCCGATCCATTACAACGATTGTCTTGAACCCCTTTACTTCAAGATGTTCGTAAAAAAAACGACGGGTAAACGCCTCGTACTCGGCCATGTCCTGAGCAGAGACCGTAATAATAAAATCCGCTTCACCCGTAACGTAGTAAGCGTTCATGATCTCAGGCGTCCGCCGAATTGCCTGCTTGAAACGATCGATGATATCGGCGCGATCGCGCTCGAGAGTGATGGATACCAGCAGGAGCAGGGGCCGACCGACGGCTTCCGGTGAAACTATGGCAACGTCCGCTTCGATGACGCCAGCGTCTCGAAGTCGCTTTAATCTCCGCTGACAAGCGGTAGCCGATAGTCCGGCAAGTTCGCCCAATTCCTCTGTCGTAAGGCGATTGTTGCGCTGCACGACGTTGAGAATCTTCCGGTCAATTCGATCCAGATCCATTCACAATCTCTGCTCATGATGATATCGGCCAATGCCAAGGCCGCCAGTCCGTACGTCCAAAATGTAGCAAGTGCCAAACGCCCTCTCGGCGCTAAAGTCGGTCCAAGTCGCAGAAAATCGGCGTTTCTTTCGCCATCTGCGCACAATACCGGCATAGTATAACTATCTGAGGGGTGCCGCTGAATCGATGGGCGTTGCTGGTGAGCAGTTGCGGGCCAGCGCAAGAACGGCAGATTCGATCGGGTGGGGGCGATCCCCGGTCGAAAAGATCCTACCGATCTCGTTGCTCAGGCGCAGAAAACATGAGTTGCAGCACGCTCGCATCAGTTCGAGGCAAGCGTGTTAGGGAGCGACATCACCAAGGGTGTCGGCGTTGCAGCATAAATCGGAGACCATGAGAGTCAGGCTATGAACCGGCCCCGGCTTTCGGATGCCTTACGGCCCTCGCGCGTCGGCCGCGAGTGAACTATGATCCGCATGGGTGTGGGGCTGGAGGAGAAGGTCGTCGGCTCAGTCAGGCTAACGTCGCTCCAAGCACTGGTAAGAAGCCCTATCCGCGGTCTGAGAATTACCCAAATTGATCTCTCGTGAGGCAGTTGTTGCAGCTGCATTCCGTCGAGACGCTTCAGTGATCCGCGAGAATGGCTCGCGATCTCTGCGTGAATCGCGGTTTGGCGCAGGAATGCGGCGTGGGAGACCGAATGTTAGACCAAAGTCGGCACGAGCACCGTGTAAAATGGGCAGGTCAGCGCAGACCAGTCTGGCGGCATTCTTACCCTTGCCGGAACGATCGCCTGAACAAGGTAGCTCAACCGCCGTCCGCACTCCCAGGAGAGAAAGCCATATGCTTCCCTTGGACATCCTCCGAAAGGAGTTTCCAGCCACAGCAAACGCCATCTACATGGATGTCGCGAACCAGGGCCTCATATCAAGCACAACATTGGCTTCAATCGAGCCTCATTTGAACAATCGGCTGCATGGCCTAAACGACGAAGAAAGAATGCTCGAACACGTCGAGCGTACTCGCGCTAGGTTCGCACAATTTATCAATTCAGATCACGATGAAATTGCAATTACCAAGAATGCATCGGAAGGCATCAACATCATCGCTAATGCGATCGATTGGAGAGATGGAGACAACGTCGTTCTATGCCCAAAATTGGAACACGCAAATAATATCTTGCCATGGATTCAGATCAGAGACCGCTACAATGTCGAGTTGCGAGTCGTAGAGCCGGATAACGGCTCAATTCCCCCTGATGCATTCGTAAAGGCGATTGATTCTCATACCCGCGTTGTTGCCTTGGCGACGGTGACGATGGTTCCGGGGTTTCGGACCGTCATGGAGCAGATATCCGAAGCCTGTAGGCACTACGGTGCATTTCTTTTGGCGGACGCGACGCAATCTGTTGGGATACTCCACACCGACGTCAATCGACTTGGCGTAGACGGTGTAGCAGTGTCCACTGTGAAGGGTTTGATGGGTCTTTATGGATCGGGTTTTTTATATTGCCGTAAAGAATGGGCCGATCGGCTGAGCCCGGCCTATCTTGCGCGCTTCAGCGTAGATTTCGGAAACGCGCCAGAATCAGCTCCGGTACCTAGTTTTGTAAAGTTGCGCTCTGGCGCGCCCCGCTTTGATATCGGGCATTACAACTTCCCTGGCATGTTGGCTGCATATGCATCAATGGGCCAGCTACTTGATATCGGAACCGAGGCGATCGACCAGAGCGTTACCTCACTCGCAAAACGTATGGCCACTGGTCTCTTAGATATCGGGCTTCCGGTCTGCGGCGGGCCACCAGGCGCTCACACTGGAAGTATCGTAGCCGTTGGCGATTCCAGCGATCTTGTTGAAGGGCGCCCAGTCGACGCCCGCATTCGGTCGCTTCACGAGCATTTCACGAAGAACGGGGTAATCGTCTCAATACGCAGAGGCATGCTCCGGTTTTCCCTGCATCTTTACAACACCGCCGATGAAGTCGATCGCGTAATCAATCTGGCCAAGAGCTGGTCGAAGTAAGAGCGACACGGCTAGTTCATGCACACAGGAGAGTACATGTCGACCCAGAGCGCCGAGACTATCGGACTTCTCCAAGATCTTATAAAGATCGAGAGCATCAATCCATCGCTGTCGCCAAAAGGTAGTGGAGAGCAAGGTGTAGCCAAGTTCCTCGAGGGTTTTTGCAAGGAGCGGAAGCTGGCTTACGGGATACAGGAGGTGGCCGATGGTCGCTCGAATTTCCTGACCTGGGTACCTGGGAAAGAACCCGATAGGCGTATTCTATTCATTGCTCATATGGATACCGTTCCTATCGATAGGTGGGAATCAGATCCATTCTCGGGTGAGCAACGGGACGGGCGAATATATGGGCGAGGTAGCTGCGACACAAAAGGCTCACTTGCAGCTATGTTGATTGCGCTTAGCTCACTTGGTGAACGGCAGCCCCGGGCCACGGTTGTTGTGGCAGCCAGCATTGACGAAGAGTACCGCAAACTTGGCGCCCGCGCTATAGCCGATTCCGGTGTCGCTTATGAGGGTGCGGTAGTCGGTGAACCCACCGAATTAGAGCTCGTTGTAGCTCACATGGGTTCTGTCCGCTGGCAAATCGAGGTTCAGGGTGTACCGGCTCATACGTCGAAGCCTCATCTCGGAGTGAACGCGATCACGGGCATGGCCAAGGTGGTATTGGCACTTGATGAGCACCATCGATCCCTTGTGTCTCGGGCGCAGCACCCATTGGTAGGGTCATCACAGCTGACCGTGAGCCTCATCGAAGGAGGTTTGGAACTTACCACTGTACCGCCGGTATGCCGTATCTGGGTCGATCGGCGTCTCATACCCGGGGAGCGGCCGCAGGACGCGTTGGCGGAGGTAGAAAGCATACTGGAAGGCCTTCGCCAGGGCGAAGACAAGATCAATGTTCGGTCATTGCTTCCCGCATTGGAAGACCCGCCTCCAATCAGTTCCGGGTCGAGCAAAATTGCAGCAGTCGCAGGAGCGGCTTGTGCCCACGTCGCGGGGACCGGAGAGCAGAAGGGAGCCACCGGCGGCTCGGATGCAAATCAGCTGTCATTGGCTGGGATCCCGTGTGTGATTATCGGACCCGGGCGTACTGCCCAAGCCCATACGAACAACGAGTTCGTTGAAATCGATCAACTGACCAAGGCTGCTGATTTGTACCAGAGAATCATGCTCACATATTAGGAGTGGCCGGCCTGATGGGGGTGCTCAAACCCCGTCCATTGGGCCGCGGACGCCCCGGATGCTGCATGAGCGTGGCGGCCGCAACGTCCCGATCTTCGCTGGTCTCGTCGGCGCTTCCCACGTAGATCTTGCCGCCCGTGCTTGAAATTCTGTTGCGACAGGCAGAGTGCGTCTTCACCATAGGGAGGGCATGATCTTCCACCGGAGACGCAGAGCCACCGAAAATTTGGCGCTCATATGCGGATAACGTACGGCAAGTGCCTAGGAAATGCAGATTTTCCGCGACAAGAAGAAATCCTCGGGGAAAACAGCCTCTTGTGACGTGATACGAAGAGAAAGTATGCGGACAGGACGAATGCCTGATCCGTTCGAGGAATGCCTGTTTTGAAGGACTCGACGAGATGAAATATGAGAAGCCATTTCCGCCCGAGGAGTTTCGGCGTCGTGTTCATGACGTGAAGCAGCGGATGGAGCGAGCGGGGCTGGACTTGCTGATCTGCCAGGATCCCGCGAATATGTATTGGCTTACCGGCTTTGACGGCTATTCGTTCTACGTGCCTCAGGTGGTCTTAGTGCATCTCCAGTCGGACATGCCCCTCTGGTTCGGACGTTTCGTCGATGTAAATTCCGCTTATATAACGACGGATCTGCCTAGAGAAAATATAAGCTCATTTTCCGATCATAGACTTCAACATCCAGAATTACATCCATTTGACGATCTTTGCGAGCTTATCAATTCGCGCGGCTGGGGATCTGATCGAATCGGTGTCGAGCTTAACGCCCACTTCTATACTGCCCGAGCACATCAACATCTCGTCAAAGGCCTTCCGAATGCAAAATTCTCTGATAGCCGCGAATTAGTCAATTGGGCACGGCTTATAAAATCTGACCTTGAACTAGTCTACATGAGAGAAGCGGGCCACCTTGCAACGCATACGATGCAGACGGCAATCGCTAACCTAAGGCCTGGAGTGCCGCAACATGAGGTCGTCGCGGAGGTGTACCGGGCCCAGACACGAGGGGTGGACGGTAAATATGGCGACTCTAGCGGTCCTCCTCTTATCCAGACTAGCGAACAAACGAACGCTCCGCACCTCAGTTGGACCGAGGAGCCCTTGCCGACCTCTGGCCTGGTTCTCATGGAGTTCGGCGCCACCCGACGCCGCTACTGTGCGCCGCTGTGCCGCACCGTCCACATCGGAAAGCCACCCGCAGAGGTCTCGCGTCTTGCTGAGGTTATAGTGGAAGGCGGGGATGCTGTGCTCGAGATGGCAAAGCCTGGTACCGTCGTTGAGGAGCTTAATGCGGTGTGGCAAGATATCCTCAAGCGGAACGGGTATATCAAGATAGGCCGCTCCGGCTATTCAATCGGACTCAACTTCCCGCCGGAATGGGGCGAACGCACGGTTAGTATTCGCGCGGGCGACAAGACCATCCTACAACCAGGAATGTGCTTCCATTTTCAGTCGGGGGTTAGGCTCGAAGGGTTCGGCGCCGCCATCTCTGAATCATTTATTGTAACCGAAAGGGGCGGTGAGCGATTGGCAGATGTTGATCGCCGCTTGATCGTCGTGGACTAGGTGATTTGGATGTGACCCAAATCGTTTTGCGATCTCACTGGGTCCGTTCGAAGCCGGTTGAAATTTGTTTCTGCGGCGAGCGGATGAACGGATCTAGCTTAAGGACGGCGCTGTCTGAGAGGTGCGGCATGCCCAACCTCTGGGACAGGAGAATCTCGCCTAGCACATGAGTTCTCTGCATCAGCGGAGATTAAGATCCGTAGGCCGAAATGAGCCACCTGTGACGCGAGCGCGGCGTGAACGTTGCCCCATTCTACAAATGCGCGGATGACGCAAGAGGACTTAGCTTTTGAGGAGCATTGAGGACGAGTTTACGCGCGCCTGAAGCGGGCTCTTGCCAACCCTGCGCGCCGGTGGGAACGCGAGTATGGTCCGCCCCGTCCGTGCAACACGTCGCGACATCAGCACACGTTGTTCCCGATAGATGGCTCGGCAGCGAAGCTCGCCTTTTGCCCGGGGCTCGCTTCATCCTTTTCTGCTGTTTCGTGCGACTTCACCACTTCACCAAGTGAATGTCTGGGTTATCGCGGGGACCTCAATTTCGGGACCCCAAGACCTCCTTCCGAATGAAGTCGTCCGCGATGCCATCGTGTCTGAAGCGGTCGCGGTCACCCTGCACAGTGCCGGACGAAAGTAGCCTTGCGGCGAGTTCCGTCTAAGATTCGAGGCGGTTGCGCCTGCGTCAGTGCGCCTGATCGGTGTCGGTCGAGAACTTAATGCCACGAGGCCAGATCGGGAACTCGGGATCGGGAGATCGGCGCTGGAACCAACTACTTTCCGCGCCGCCGGCGACCAGCGCGACCTTCGCTCGCGGTCGCTAAGCCTCCTGGCAAGTGAAGTTGTGAGCCGTGTCCAATTCTACGCGAATTGGCTGCTGTTTGCAGGAATGCAGCTAAAGGGGCATCAACTGCGCTGCCGATCGGCGCTGTGGCAGCAATAACCTAAAGGCATCAGCATACCATTGGAGTCTTAGATGAGGGGTACGTCAATCACGGCATTACGCAGGCTCAAACGGCCAGACCTTTTGCGTGGTGATGCGTATCTGAACGGCGCCTGGCTCTCCAAATCAGATACTCTTGCCGTGTTTGATCCTGCCAGCGGTGACGAGATCGCTCAAGTTGCGGCTTGCGCAGACGCCGACGTTGACGACGCGGTCCATTGCGCAAGAGCAGCGTTCCTCAAGTGGCGCGACATGCTTCCGTTACAGCGTGGTGCATATCTGCGGAAATGGGCGGCAGGCATGCGGGAGAGCGCCGAAGACCTGGCTGTCATCATAACGGCCGAGCAAGGAAAACCGATTGCTGAAGCCCGCGGCGAAGTTTCATACGCTGCCGGCTTTTTAGATTGGTTTGCAGGGGAAGGGGAGCGGGCTTACGGCGAAACGATTCCCAGCCATCTCCCCGCAAGCAGGCTGGCCGTGCATTTGCAGCCGATCGGGGTGACTGTCGCCATTACGCCATGGAACTTCCCAGCGGCAATGATCACCAGAAAGGCTGGAGCTGCACTGGCCGCTGGCTGCACAATGATTGTAAAGCCGGCACCCGAAACGCCACTGTCGGCCCTCGCGCTTGCCCGCCTTGCCGGGGATGCTGGCATTCCGCCCGGCGTGTTTCAGGTGATCACGGGCGAAGCTCCGCCACTTGCCAAACGGCTGTTGTTGCATACCCACGTGCGTGCGTTCTCTTTTACGGGCTCCACCGAGGTCGGCAGAATCCTTCTCGAGCAATCCGCGAAGACAGTGAAGAAAGTCTCGCTCGAACTTGGCGGCAATGCTCCTTTCATCCTTTTCGGCGATGCGCCGATCAACGCTGCGGTCGCCGGTTGCATGGCAGCCAAGTTCGCGACATCCGGTCAGGACTGTCTCGCGGCAAACCGGATTTATGTGCAGCGAGAGATTTACGAGCATTTTACGGAAAAATTTGCCGAGGCCACCAGTAAACTAAAGGTCGGGCACGGATTGGAGCCAGGTGTCGACATCGGTCCGATGACAAAGACGTCTGGTGCTGACAAATGCAGGCACCAGGTTTCTGAGGCTCTAGCAGCCGGGGCTCGAATGGTAGCAGGCGCACAGCACAATTCGCTTGGCGGGAACTTCGTCACGCCGGCCGTGCTTGCTAATGTGACCGATGACATGGTGATTGCGAAGGACGAAACGTTTGGACCTGTCGCTGCAATCCTGCCCTTCGACGACGAACGGGAGGTGGTCGCGCGAGCCAACAATTCCGAGATGGGACTTGCGGCCTACGTCTATACCCAAGATCTCAACCGAGCCATGCGGCTCTCCGACCGGCTCGAATATGGCATGGTTGCCGTGAATACTCCAAAATTTACGGGGCCGGGCATTCCGTTCGGCGGCTGGAAACAATCCGGCCTTGGTCGCGAGGGCTCAAGGCACGGTCTTATCGAATATCTCGAACCCAAATACCTCTGCATCGGCAACATCGCGGCCTGAAAGGAAGCATTCAATGACCATCAACATCAAAGAGATCACCGAAAAGGACCGCAACTCGGTCTTGCATCCTTTCACTCAGCTTAAAGATTTCGCCACTGGCAAGCTCGGCGACCCAACGATCGTGGTGACAGGGAAGGGGATCCGCATCCAGGACGCGCATGGCAACCAATTTATCGATGGCTTTGCCGGCCTATACTGCGTCAATGTCGGGTATGGCCGCACGGAAGTCGCCGATGCGATCTCGCGTCAGGCCTATCGCTTGGCGTATTACCACTCCTATGCGGCGCACACGACCGACGAGCTTGCGATCCTCTCCGATCGCCTTGTGAAGATGGCGCCGGGCAAGATGAGCAAGGTGTTCTATGGCATGTCCGGCTCGGATGCGAACGAGACCCAGGCCAAGCTTGTTTGGTACTACAACAACCTGCGTGGCAAGCCGACCAAAAAGAAGATCATCTCCCGTGAACGCGGCTATCACGGCTGCAGCGTCGTGTCGGGCTCGATGACGGGCATGAGCTTTTATCACGACCACATGGACCTGCCACTTCCGCAGATTGTTCACACGGGTGTTCCACATCATTACTGGGGCGCAACCCCGGGCGAAACCGAGCGCGAATTCTCCGCTCGCCGCGCCGCCGAGCTTGATCAGTTGATCGAGCGGCTCGGCCCGGACAACGTCGGCGCCTTCATTGGCGAGCCCGTCCTCGGCACAGGTGGTATCACGCCTCCGCCGGAAGGCTATTGGGAAGCGGTACAGACGGTCCTCAAAAAACATGATGTGCTGCTGATTGCCGATGAAGTGATCACAGGGTTCGGCCGCACCGGTTCCATGTTCGGCTCACAGCACTATGGCATCGAGCCAGACCTCATCACGATCGCTAAAGGTTTGACGTCGGCCTACTTCCCGCTTTCAGCGGCAATCGTCGGTGAGAAGGTGTATAAAGTCCTGGAGGATGGAGCCGACAAGGTCGGGGCATTCTCGCACGGCTACACCTACTCTGGTCATCCGATCGGCGCCGCCGCGGCCAACGCGGTCCTCGATATTGTCGAGAAAGAAGACCTCCCCGGCAATGCGCGTGACGTCGGCGCGTTTTTCCAGGCGCAGTTGCAGGAGAGGTTCGCGCAGTTGCCGATCGTCGGCGAAGTGCGGGGCGTCGGTCTTATGGGCGCAATCGAGTTCGTTGCCGATCGCGACAATCGGAAGCGTTTCGATCCGGCGCTCAAGGTAGGTGCGCGAATCTCGAAGGCCGCCCGTGACCGTGGTCTTATCGCTCGGGCCATGCCGCACGGGGACATTTTGGGCTTTGCTCCGCCGCTGGTTACAACCAAAGCTGAGGCGGAGGAGATTGTTGCAATCGCAGAAAGCGCCGTGCGCTCGGTTATGGATGAGCTTGTTCGCGAGAGTGAGAAAATCTGAATGAGTTGGGCCATCTTGTCGTAATCAAGGCGCAAACTCAAGCGACGGCCTGATCGGCTTGCGGGGCTGCCAGCTGAGCTGGTGCCGCGTTCCGCTCATTGAGTTTTCGGCGGAATTCAATGCAGACACTGCTCAGGAGGAACTGGTGGCCAATTCGACCGCACTCAATCCCTGGGAATGGCCTGAAAGCCATTGGCGGCGGCGCATCAACAAAGTCAGAGCGGGCAAGGCACTAAGACCAATGTGGCCCGGCGGTAAACGCTGTGCCTTCGCCATCTCGTTCGACGTCGATCATGAGTCGAACGAATTGCGCAGGGGAGGGCGATCGCTAAGCAGATTATCCTGGGGTCAGTACGGGAGCCGACGAGGGATGCCTCGGGCTTTGGAACTCTTGAGAAAGTACGACGTTCCGGCGAGTTTTTTCGTTCCCGCTGTGATCGCTCAGTTGTATCCAGACGAGCAACGCGCAGTTGTCGATGAAGGCCATGAAATTGGCATGCACGGCTGGATACACGAGCTAAACTCGGAACTGAGCGCAGAGAGCGAGCGCTCTTTAATGATGAGGAGTGCCGACACTCTTGAAAAAATCACTTCCAAACGCCCGACGGGAATTCGAACGCCTTCCTGGGATTTTTCCGACGCAA
This sequence comes from Mesorhizobium sp. WSM4884, assembly GCF_029625675.1. Classification (NCBI taxonomy): domain Bacteria; kingdom Pseudomonadati; phylum Pseudomonadota; class Alphaproteobacteria; order Hyphomicrobiales; family Phyllobacteriaceae; genus Mesorhizobium; species Mesorhizobium sp. WSM4884. Next base: position 128,959 of record NZ_JARTVO010000010.1, on the reverse strand, counting down.
CTCTACGGATCATACGTGAAACCGGATTGACATACGACTCATCCCTTATGGCCGATGATAGTTGCTATGAGCTGCTGGAAGACGAGGAACCCACGGGAGTGATTGAAATACCGGTCGAATGGATTCGAGACGATGCCACTTATCTTTGGATGAGTCCCGATGGGTCTTCACGGCCAGATTTATCAGTCGACGACGTGCTTTCTGTATTTATTCGGGAGTTCGAAGGGGCCTATCAAGATGCCGATTTATTTCAGCTGACTCTGCATCCACACGTCATTGGATATCGCTCACGGATCTGGATCGTAGAAGAATTAATTCGACGCGCCAAAGCAAAGGGTGACGTTTGGTTCGCCACACATCATCAGGTCGCCGAGCGTGCGTCCTCATGTCTCTGAAAACTCTCAGACAGGAACGCCGGTAGAGTGCGGTGTTCTTGGGGCGGCGCAAGCCGTCCTGCGCCTCGACCGTTGCGGCGGTCACCAATGGATTTGGAATGACGCGGATCATCCGCTGTCCGGTATTCGCTTTCAGAGCGGGTACAGTGGGAGTTCTTATCTTGGAGGAGGACTACAATCTTGATTGACACGACCTTTGCCGGAAAAACGGTGCTGATTACCGGCGGGTGGCGCGCTTGGCCCGGCCAGTGCCAAACTGCTGGCGGCGGGTGGAGCGGATTTGGTGTTGGCTGACCTGTCGCAAGAGGCTCTGGACCAAACTCTGGCCGCCTGTCCTGGTGCCCGTTGAGTTGTCTGCGACGTGACCGATCCGGCGATGCTGGAAGGGCTGGTCGACCTCGCCCGCGAGAGCTTTGGCCGGCCGGTTGAGGGCTTGGTCGCGGCCGCTGGCATTACGGTGCGATGAAGCGGCTGATAGACGTGAAGGGTACGAAGCCATGTTCAGCTTCAACGTCGGGGCCATTTGGCGAATCTGCAAGCTGCATCCCGCAGATGCGCGAGCTTGGCCGCGGATCGGTGGTGCTCTTCAGCTCGACTGCTGGTCTGCAGGCCTCGAAGGACGTGCCGATCTATTCGGTGACCAAGGCGGCGGTTGTGATGATGACTCGCACGCTGGCGCTGAACCACGCGGCAGAAATATCCGCGCAAACTGTGTCTGCCCCGGAACCATCGCCAGCCGTTGGCCGAGGCCGGCGTCGCCTTCGCCCGGGGAGAAGCGGCACAGGTCGAGCGCCGGACGAAGATCATCGCTGCGCATCCGATGGGCCGAATGGGGTTGCCGTCCGAGGTGGCGACAGCTGTCGGCTATCTGCTGGACGATGCGGCGGGCTTCACCATCGGCGCCGCGCTTACGGTCGACGGAGGCAGCCTTGCCTAAGCTCCGGTCAGAAACACTGTCGTCGTCACCGGCGCGGCGCGCGGGATCGGTGCCGCAACAGCGGCGTGGCTTGGCTCGGAAGAGGCGTGGGTGTTGCTAGTGGATGTTCTGGATAAAGTGCACGACACAGCTGCGGGCCTTGGCCAGACGGCGCTCGTCTGCGATCTGGCCATGCCCGACGCCGCAGGGCGGGTTCTGGCCGCCTTGGATGCCGCAAGGATCGAGACGCTCGACGTCCTCGTGAACAATGCCGGCATTGGCGGTTCGAAGTCGCTCGCCGATACTGACGATGCCTTTTGTTCCCGCTGATCGATATCAACTTGCGTGCAGTCATCAGCCTGACCCGCGAGTTGCGGCCGCGGATGCGCCAGCCGGGCGGGCGGATCATTAATGTCAGCTCGATCCTCGGGCTTACGGGCTATCCCGGAACGGTAGGCTATTCGGTGGCCAAGGCCGGGATCGCGTATCTCACGCTCCAGCAGGCCGGCGAGCAGGGCCTGTAGGGTATAACCGTGAATGCGGTGGCGCCCGGCGTGGTCCCCACCGACATGACTCGAGCGCTGCACGTACGCAGCTACCAACGCCTGATGGTCGCGCCAATCCGCTCGAGCGCGTCTCCTCGCCGGAGGAGCAGGCGGCGGTGATCGCCTTCCTGCTTCGGACGACGCGTTCTACGTCTCGGGCGCAGTGATCCCCGTCGACGGCGGCTCCCGCCTGTCACAGTAGAGAAGAATAGCGCAATTTAAGCCTATACACAGGATGGCCCTGCAATTCCCGGATGCAGACCGACTCTGCCGGTAACCGGTTCCGGTGGTCGATCCTGTTAGCGGCGCCATTACCCGGCGCACATTTGATCGCGGTGGTGGGCAAGTTGAATTTACCCTTCGCGCGCTTCCCAGCGATCAATATGGCAGTGTCGTACTGCTCGGTCATTGTCGCAACGGTCGCGTTCAGCGTCGGCGCGAACCACAGCGCCTTGGCCACACCAGGTTGTAGCAGACGGATCGCCTCAGTGACCCGCCGAAGAAGCTGAGGCCGTCAATCCAGTCGGGCAGCTTTTGAGTCAGAGTTGGCAAAGGCTGCTCGAACTGAACGACTGTTGAGGAAAGCCTTTGCAGGCGCGGCGGGCGCGAGCACCGCGGGGAGCCGCAAAAAGGCACGCGGAGAGCTCTGCTGAGGCTGCAGTCAACTCAGCGTCCTTGGGAGCATATTGAAGTAGTATTTGCCCATCTCTCCCTGTTATGGCGATTTGAGAAGCAAAAAGCCCGTTCAGCGTTTAGCTTGGAGAATGTGCCCACTGCACTGCTCGCCCGCGAATCACCGATATTATGCAGATTTAGGAGCTCGACGCCGATCTCCTGCATTTGTTGGCGAGGATTGCTGGAAGAGTACCCATTCAATGCACTAAAATCCTGGAGTGGTCTGATCCTCATATTGTAAGTGTAGGCTGGCCTGATGCGGCTGGTTCCAAGTCTTCACAAAGGTTCCAACTACGCCTCCTCCCAAGGCGCATCGGCCCGGCAGCGAGTTCAATCTCCTGCCGGGCGTTGTAACTATTTGCGCACATTGGCCGATTCGGACCTTCAACGGGTTGGGCGGCTGCTGGCTGTCGGAGCAATGTAAAACTGGCTCATAGGCAAGAGTTAGATTGATGAGCAGTCTTGCGGACCAAGTCGCCGATCCAAATTCGCCAGGAGCATTTGCGCCCCTCAGAAATCCGAGCTTTCGTTCAATCTGGTTCGCCACGCAGGTCAGCTCGCTCGGCTGGTTGATGCAGACTGTTGCCATCAGCTGGCTGATGGCTACGATTTCGACTTCCGATCTGATGGTCGCGCTGGTTCAGGCTTCTTCAAACCTGCCAGCGTTCATCTTATCCGTCTTCGCCGGGGCCTTGGCTGATAATTTCAGCCGGCGCCGGGTCATGTTCGCCGGCCGGTGCCTTATGGTATTGGCATCTGCGATGCTGACGGCTTTTGTGGTGCTGGGCTTTGTCGATCCGTGGATGATCCTCGGCTTCAGCTTCTTGATCGCATGCGGCGGCGCTCTCCACGATCCAGCCTGGCAGGCCTCGGTTGGCGATATGGTGAACCGACGCGACGTTCCCGCCGCCGTCACGCTCCTCTCCGTTGGCTTCAACACTGTTCGGACCGTAGGCCCGGCGCTCGGTGGCATAGTAGTTGCCTCTTTTGGGCTGATGACGGCTTTCGCCGTAACCAGTCTTACCTATCTGGTCCCTTTGGTAACCATATGGCGCTGCAAGTGGATGGTTCGCTCATCACCTCTCCCACGTGAGTCGATGAGGACGGCGATCTATGACGGGCTACGCTTCACGGCGATGTCGTCGGAGATTAAGACGGCGATCACTCGCGGAACCCTCTTTGGTCTGGCGAGCATCGCCATTCTCGCGCTGCTGCCGCTGGTTGTCCGCGACCAGCTGGGAGGCGGACCGCTCGCCTATGGCACGCTCATGGCCGGATTCGGGACAGGCGCCGTCTTCGCCGGCATCTCGAACAGCGTGTTCAGACGGAGCTTGTCACAAGAGCGGCTGATGACGCTCGCATGCGTCGCCTGCGCGGCATGCTCCCTTTCGCTTGCGCTGACTTCTTCGATTGCAGTGGCGGCAATTGCACTCGCCATGGGTGGCGCGGGCTGGGTCACCGCCTGGTCCGGGGTCGGCGTGACCGTGCAACTGGCAAGCCCGCGCTGGGTCGTGGGGCGCACCATCTCGATTTACTATGCATTGATCGATGGCGGCATCGCAGCGGGCAGTTGGGTGTGGGGCACGGTGGCCCAGAACCATTCACTGACCTTGGCACTGGAGGGCTCCGCTGGAGCCCTTCTGCTGGTCGCCGCCACGGGCCTCCTGTTTCCCCTTCGCGAGCGCCGCGAATCCGATCCAGATGCTTTGGAGGACTTCGACGCACCGGCAGTCGCCCTCAATCTCAAGCCAAGAAGCGGTCCCATCGTGGTCAAAGTCGAGTACCTAGTGCCCGAGGAAAATCGCGAAGCATTCCTGGAACTCATGCGGGCGCGCCGGCATGTGCACAGTCGCGTCGGCGCTCGTCATTGGACTCTCCAGCGCAACCTTCAGGAGCCTATGCAATGGATAGAGACATTCCGCACGCCGACCTGGACCGACTACCTTCGCCTGAACCATCGTCTCACGGAAGCAGACAAGGAATTGGGTAAACAAGTGCTGAAATTGCATGCAGGACAGCTTCCGCCTAAAATCATGCTTTTTATCGAGCGACCAACAAGCTCGGCCCTAAAGTCCGATGAATCAGCACGTTATTTTCTCCGACACTGACTCTTCGAGGTTAACCCCTTGTATCTGCACGCAGAGGACTTTGTGCGATGGAAGCGACTGAGCCTCGAACCGGATGGCCATCCGGTTCGAAGCAAGGCGAAGTCGCCCGACACCCCTCCGGCCACAACCGTGGGTGAGCCTGGGATCTTCGCCTTCGTCACGTACGACCGAATAGTCGCTTGGCTCCAATCGCACGCACAAGGCAGGTTACCGTGAACAAGACTATCTGTGGAGTGGATGTTTCGAAAGACTGGCTCGATACCCATGTCGTGCCGAGCGGAGCGGCGGGCCGCTTTCGCAACGATGCGGCAGGCATAGCCGAGCTTGCTGCCTGGTGTTAGGTCAATGGTGTCGAGCTCGTCGTCATGGAGGCCAGTGGCGGCTACGAACGGCTTCCCTTCCTGCTGTCGTGGGAGTTGGGAGTAGCCTGCGGCATGGCCAATGCGAGGAGCGTACGCTGATTCGCCGAGGCGATGGGCTTCCTGGAGAAGACCGACAGGATCGACGCCGCCGTCATCGCCCGCTATAGCGAGGTCAAACGGCTGCAGCCGACGCTGCCGCCGAGCGCGGCCCAGCAGCGGCTCAAGGCGCTGGTCGCCCGGCTTTCCCAGGTAACCGCCGATCTCACCGTCCAGAAGCAGCGCAAGAGCGCTGCCACTGATGCCGATACCATTGCCTGCGTATTCCGATGAAGCCGGCCACCGATTCCGATTTGAAGCCGGCCAGTCATTCCGATTTCATTCCGGCCAGCATTCCGATTTGAAGGCGGCCATTTTTCGGTCTGATCCTGGGTCTCGTTGATGTTTGGGTTGGGTTTTGTTTCAGGTCAAGCTGACGGATAAGCCCGAAAGCGGCACCATGCAAGAATACAATAGGTCCACCGGTTCCATTCTCGCAATACAAAGTCGCGACGGCCCCAATCAATATGCAATGTTCGGTGATCATTGTTTCCTCAGCAAAAGCGAGCCAGATCGGTCTGCATTATGCATATGGGAAGCGAGGCTTCTGGTATTTACTTCATAAGCGTAGCAGCGTCTACAGGCCTTTTGCGCCAATTGCCCCCTAGCCGAACGCAGGAATTCGGCGTAGGCGCCCCAGTTCTTCAACCGCGAATTTGCAGGAAATTCCTAAACAAGCGCGGTGACCGTCTAGTGCATCAAGTTACGCGCGGAGCATCCTCCCCAATGCCTGCATCTGCGGCCTTCTAATCCGATCAATGTGGTCGCAAGCGGGGTGCGACCCGAAGCGCGCAATCACCATCTCCGCCTTTGGCGCTATGTACAGGTTCTGGCCGTAAAGGCCCCGACCTTCAATAGCATCAAGCTCGTCGTGTGATACCCACCATTGGCTTCGGTATGTATAGCCGAATGGGAGGTCCGGCTTGGCGGGGTGGTCGAGATCTTGAAGGTCGTAGACAACACTCGCGGGAACCAGTTGCTTGCCATTACACGAGCCTTCACATCGCATCAGCTCGCCGAAACGCGCCAAGTCGCGCAACGTCACATTGAGTCCGCTATGCGCCCTCGGCATACCGTTTGTCGGGTCGATCTCGACATAGGCGTCTTCTTCGCAGCCCAGTGGCAACCATAAGCGCTCCTCCAACAGTTGTGCGAACGACCGGCCCGTTGCGCGCGACATAACCCAAGCCATAACATTGGTATCGACGCCTTTGTAGACAAATTTGCCGTGCGCCCCTTCCTTTCGTATGGTACGCAGGTATTCGCATCTATATGACTTGTCTACACTTGTGTAATCTTCAGTAAAAGCAACGTTAGTTTGCATGTCCATGACTTGGCGGAGCGTTGCATCTTCCCACCCTGTACCTCGTAATTCCGGCACAAACTGCGATATTGTCTTCCTGTCGTCGAGAATGCCCTCATGCACCAACGCCGCGGCTAGGGTGCCCGCATACGATTTGGTGATTGACTGACACGAATGTTGTACGTGCGGCGCGAGTGCGCCGAAGTATCGTTCGTATATGATCCGCCCCCGATGCAGGACCAAAATGCCGTCGGTGTAGGTGTCGAATAGCGCCTCCTCGAACCGGTTGGTGCGGTCGTCCATGTCGACGAACGTGAGCCCATCGATTTCGGTAGACCTGTTGCTGCACTCAAGCTGCGACGGTCCGCCCCGCCCTCGCCACACTTGGACTGTGGGCCGCAGCTCACGCATATGCGATAGCGACCAGCGAAGCTGAGGAAAGGTCCAAACAGTTTCATTCTCGAATGTTACACGCTTGTCTGGCGGCGGCGGCGCACCGCGCATCCAGCCAAATTCGCGAGGATCCGATGCACGGCCGTCCAGGTATTGCTGTCCGTCGAATTCGAGTACGCTCTCCGACGCGTTACCGACGGTTTGCCGTTGTTTGAATTCTGTCATACATGGGATCCAATTTCATGCCTAGGCGCCCCCGGCGCCAGCTGGCTATCGAGAGTTGCGACCCAACCTCGGGAGTTCGGACTGGACTAAATCACAACATGTTATGATCATAGCAGCGGCAGGCGCGCATTCTATGCGAAATGTCCTCGACAACGCAGCAAATCAGCGTTGTATTGCGGCCGGCGCATACTTGCGGCCCCGCTCTCGCGTGGCAAGTAGGACCTAACTTGCCGAACGCTTCCAGCTACAAGAGGCATGAGCCATCATGCGCAGTATGCCGAGTACATCTCGATTAAACCGGGTCCGAACGGGTTGACAATTGTAACGCGTCTCCGCTGTCCGAGCTACGATGAGTCAAAAATTCTCTGGTCTATCAACGATGTTGACCCAGAGGGATACGTGCGAACTCGCAAGGCAAGAAATCGCGAAATGGCATGGGCGACTCTGCATGTTGGCGACGCGATAGTGGATAACGCCGTCGCCTTCGTAGGTGGGCTCGGCTTGAGTCGTCGCATGCGACGTCTCGAAGCAACCGCCCTGGTCAATAGCGACGTCGACCAGCTCCGAGCCCTTCTTCATGCCGGACATCATTTCGCGGGTGACGAGCTTTGGCGCGGCAGCACCGGCGATCAGCACGGCCCCGACCACGATGTCGGCAGAGAAGCATTCTTCCTCGAGCGCCCCGACGGTTGAGTAGCGGGTGCGCACACGGCCGGCGAAGAGGTCGTCGAGATTAGGGAGGTCGAGATTAGGGAGGTCGAGATTAGGGAGAGAGAGGGGCTTGGACCGCAGTTCCCACGTGACCAGAGTCAGCCCTGCAAGGTGTAATTCAACGCGCCAGTCCAGTTTAGATCCTTCCAAACAAGACGTCTTGTGGCGATGCAATCTGCAGCCTTCGGAGTCCAGCGAGTTGGCGAGTTCGCCGACCTCTCTGAGGCCAGGGTATCCGTGCTTTGTGAAATCGCCAGAGCGATCCGGCGAAAGCCAAGGGTAGTTCGCAGGAAACCTGCATCATCGAACTCGATTTCGCTGAATGCCAACAATGCAGAGCGATAAGGTGTCGTTCGTTAAATGACGGACCGGGATGGGTCCAATCAGCAGGGAGCAATGGCGCACCGCTAAGACACTCCTCTCGGTGGCGACGAAGGTAGCTTTCAAGAAAATAAGAACGAGAAAAAAGGGAACTATAGATGAACAATCATGTAACGACGGTCGTAGTTGCAGTCTCCATGGCGGTTGCGTCGATGTCTTTGTCAGCCAAGGCTTGCGCCGGCGAAGTCCTTGATCGTGTGCTCGCGGCACAGACATTGACGGTAGCGGTCGGGTCCGACTGGGGAGCCTTGTCTCACTTGAACGACCAACATGAACTCGACGGTGATGATGTAGAGGTCGCGAAGGGCATTGCGGACTACTTGGGCGTGAAGATCAAATTCGTGACCCCGGGCTGGGATATCATTCAGGCAGGCCAGTGGGGGGGGCGTTGGGACATGGCCATGGGTCAAATGACGCCGACCAACGATCGCGCCAAAAAATTCGCCTTCCCGGCCATGTACTTCTACGAAGGCGAAGTCGCTGTCGTTCACAAGGATAGCAAAGCGACGAAGCCTTCCGACCTGGAGGGCAAGATCGTCGGCGTCCGAGCGGGAACTCTTGGCGATTTGTATGCCAATCACAAGCTCACACCGGCATGGATCGGCGCTAAGCCAATACAATATCAATTTACAGCGGGCCAAGTGAAGGCTTATCCAAGTGCTAACTCTCTTACGCTTGACGACCTGCGCCTCGGCGATGGTGTTCGTCTCGATGGCGTCATTACTGAAGGAACGACGGCGGCTGCGGCAATCAAATCTGGCTATCCATTGAAGGTTATTGGCGATCCCTTATTCTACGCCCCGGGCGCTGTCACAATCGAGCGTGGCGATAAGGAGTTTATCGACAAGGTCGCTGCCGCGGTCAAGAAGATGAAGGATGACGGCACTCTTGCTAAACTCTCGGTCAAGTGGTTCGGGGGGGATTTCAGCGTCGATAAATAACATGACACAATCGTGGGCGTCCCCTTCCCGGGGGCGCCTCTTCTTAGGAAGAAAATGCTTATGCTTTACCACGATACAGTTGAATCTGAGGTGCTCGTCCACAAGCCATGGTTTATCGGCTGCATATTTGCAATTGTGCTCGCGGTTTTTCTTATCTTCAACGTAGCGGGCACCACGATGGGCGAACTCCTACGGCCCGTGATTGGCGATCACGCACAAGTGAAGTTTTACAGTCGCATTGCGATCGCTTTTGTAATTGCCGCAATGTTCTGCCTCAACCTCGTGCTGATTGGTTTTGTCCCGCTCAAAATCCAAATCGGGATCGTATGGTTTGAGTTGGTGCTACTGTTCCTTTCGCTCTTCGCGGCATTTGACTTAAGCATGCCATTTATTTGGGCAAACCTGCCATTTCTAATTACGCAGGGGGTAGTTACTACAGTTTACGTATCAGCGATGTCACTGCTATTTGCGTCGGCTATCGCAATAATCGGCGCGATTGCGAAACTGTCAAGCAACGGCATGGCTTACGCGATAGTCAGCTTCTACACTTCATGCTTCCGGGGTCTGCCGCTTCTCATGCAGGTTTATCTGATCTACATGGGCTTGCCCCAGGTAGGTTACGTTATTAATGCCGTGCCTGCAGGCGTGTTGGCGCTTTCGCTATGCAGTGGTGCCTACATGACGGAGATCTTCCGTTCGGGCATAGCCAGCATCGATCGCGGCCAGTGGGAGGCATCCCGGTCATTAGGTTTCGGCTTTGCGCTCACAATGCGCAGAATCATTCTGCCGCAAGCGCTTCCGGTTATCATTCCCCCGATGGGAAACACGTTCATCTCAATGCTCAAAGACAGCTCTCTCGTTTCGGTTCTTGGCGTTTGGGAGCTGACGTATCTAGCTCACTCACTCGGCCAGCCAACCTTCCATACTATGGAGATGCTAGTAACAGCGGCAATGATTTATTGGATTTTATCCGCCTGCCTGGAACTGGTCCAATCCCGGATCGAGGACCATTTTGCCAGAAGTAAGAAGCGATGATCGTGAATTCATTGGTCAAGCTAAAAAAGACGTCTAAGTTGGTTCGGCCATTTTCAAGGCACTTACAGATGCGCCAATGAACAAGAGAGATGCAATATTGAGCGACGAAGTCATCGAAGCTAAGAATGTATCCAAATGGTATGGTGCCTTCAGAGCACTAACTGACATCAACCTAACCGTCCGCAAGGGCGAACGTATCGTCATCTGTGGGCCCTCAGGCTCGGGAAAGTCGACGCTGATCCGTTGCGTCAATCGGCTCGAAGCGCACCAGGATGGCGAGATTACCGTCACTGGGATTAGGTTACATAACAAAATGCGCAACGTAGCTGAAGTTCGCAAAAGCGTCGGCATGGTTTTTCAGCACTTTAATCTTTTCCCGCACATGACCGTGCTGATGAACTGTATGGCGGCGCCGATGTGGATAAAGGGCGTTCCAGAGGGTGAGGCTAGAAAGATCGCGCTTAAATTCCTAGAGCGCGTGCGCATTCCCGAACAGGCGAACAAATATCCGGCTCAGCTCTCCGGGGGACAGCAGCAGCGCGTCGCAATTGCCCGGTCCCTCTGTATGGAGCCTGCAGTCATGCTCTTCGATGAGCCGACCTCCTCGCTCGATCCAGAGATGGTCGCTGAAGTGCTCGAGACTGTGACCGGACTCGCACGCGACGGCATGACCATGGTATGCGTCACCCACGAGATGGGCTTTGCGCGCGCCGTGGCCGATCGAGTAATCTTCATGGATCGAGGTGAGATCGTCGAAGAGGGTACACCGCACGACTTCTTCAGAAACCCGCAGCACGAAAGAACGAAATTGTTTCTCAGCCAGATCTTGTCGCATTGAGGGAGCCATCCTTCAACGAGGCCGTTCGACCGAGTTACTGTGTATCGAATGCGTTGCCTCAGGCCAGCGAGACAACATGTGCGGATATTGTATTCGTACGTATTGGCTGACATACATCAGAGCGTTCTCGGCAAGCGCCTCGTTCCCGGAAGCGCGAGAGTAGGATCCCGCTGAGCTTGTGCGCAGCCCACCGTGCCAGTTCGCGTCCAGGCGCGCTGAGGATTGGCTCGCCACACATGATCAGGTTGCAAGAGTGCGGCCTCAACCCTCTGCCCGCAACCGACCACAATCTGCAGACGTCGTCCTCTGGCAGATTCCCGACCATCTTTGGGTGAACCAAACGGATCAACACATGTTAAAGAACATAACCTTCGACCGCCACAGCTCCGACAAGCTTAAGAGTGAGGTCACGATCGACATTGATAAATGGGGGGTTCCTCATATCAAGGCTCAGAACTTGCACGACCTATTTTTCGCGCAGGGTTGGAATGCAGCTCGAGACCGCCTCTGGCAAATTGATATTGCGCGCAAACGAGGTCTCGGTCTCCTGTCACGAGACTTTGGCCCCGGATATTTGGAGCAGGATCGGGCGGCGCGTCTCTTTTTATTTCGCGGAGCCATGAGTGCAGAATGGCAGGCGTACGGCCCGGATTCCGAAGAGATATGCTCAGCGTTTGCCGAGGGGATCAATTCCTACGTAGACAGTTGCCATGACGGTTTGATTGCCTTGCCACCCGAGTTTGGCCTCCTCGGTCACACTCCCGACTATTGGAAACCCGAAGACGTCGTTCGCGTGCGAACGCACTCACTAACCCGAAATGCGATTTCGGAGCTTCTGCGCTGCAGGGTGATGGCATTGGCAGGTGTGGAACGAGGTACCCGCCTCGACAGGTTGAGACAAGAATTGTCACCTCCGATAGCGCCACGACCAGCGGAGGGCCTTGACCTCGCCTTTATGACAGATCGAGTACTGCAGGATTTTCGCTTGGCAATCTGTCCCGTCTCATTCTCGAGGGAAAGACTTGCAGCAAGTCTTCAGGAAGCTGACCGTTGGACCCGCGTAACACCGAGTGATGAGATCATGCAGACGGTGTTCCAAGAGGGCTCAAACAACTGGGCCATATCCGCAACAAAAACCACAACGGAGCGACCAATCCTTGCTCTAGACCCGCATCGCAAGCACGTCCTTCCGTCCATCAGGTATCTTGTACACCTGAGTATGCCCGGGCTCGATGTAATTGGCGCTGGAGAGCCTATGATCCCAGGAATCTCCATGGGTCACAACGGGACAGCCGCCTTTGGTCTGACTATTTTCGGCGCTGACCAAGAAGATATTTATGTTTACGAAACCAAGAGTGAGGGAAATAAATACTTATATAAAGGGGCCTGGGAGCAGGTGAAGACTATACACGAGAAAATTCCAGTTCGCGCCCACACCGACCAGGAGGTAAAGCTTCAGTTCACACGCCATGGACCCATTTTAAACCAAAATGCTGAAAAAGACCGCGCCTTCGCACTGAGAACCGTATGGATGGATCCCGGCATGGCACCTTACATGGCCAGCTTGGCCGTAATGCGCTCTAAGACATTTTCAGAATACACCTCCAGTCTAGCAAACTGGGGTTGTCCTTCAGTTAATCACATCTATGCGGACACGTCGAATGTAATTGCGTGGAAACCGTCAGGTGCGGCTCCGGTCCGAAGAAATTGGGACGGCCTGCTTCCGGTTCCAGGAGACGGTCGGTTCGAATGGGAAGGGTATTTGTCACCGGACGATGGGCCGTTCGAGATGAACCCCGCCAAAGGTTTTGTCGCCACTGCCAACGCAATGAATGTTCCGGAGGAATGGAGTAGATCGCATCCTGCTTTTGGCTACGAGTGGTCTGACAGCAGCAGACATGATACCCTTCATACAACTCTCTCACGATCAGAGAAGATCTCGTTGCGGGACTGCATGTCGCTGCAATGTTCGGTGTATTCGCCGATAGCAGTTCGTATTCTTGCGAAACTAGACACTCTTCTCGGTTCGGTTGCAAACATGCCTGCGTTGCACTTATTTTCTAACTGGGACCGGCATTTGGATGCGAGTTCGCCAGCCGCCGCGTTCTTTGAGATTTGGCTTAGCAAACACCTTGGCCCGACAGTAGCTCGCTTAGAAAGCGCTGACGATGAAGTGTTGGCACTGCTCGTGCCTTTACAGCCTTCGGCCATAGCCTCTTGGCTCGAACAGGCAGAGCCTAGTGAAAAGTTGAAGCATTCCATAATGGAATCCCTAACTTCTGCCTGGAGTGAATGCATATGTCGATTTGGCGACGATTCTGCCTCATGGGCATGGGGCAGTATACATAAGCTTGATTTGCGCCACCCTCTGCAGGCACTGACGTCTGAACAATGGTCGTTGGGCGCCATAGCCCTCGGCGGAAGTAGCTCAACGCTCAATTTTTCGAGTTACCGAAGCGGCCAATTCTCTGTTTCAGAAGGACCGTCAGTGCGGATAATCATGGACGTTGGGTCATGGGATGACAGTCTCTTTATTAACAATCCAGGTCAGTCGGGTGTTCCGATCTCAAGTCATTATCGTGACCTCAATCACGATTGGCAACGGGGCGAATACAAGCCCTTGTTATATTCAGAGGAGTCCATACGGAGGGAGCTCGAACATAGGGTCGTCCTGTCTCCCGCTGACTGTTGAGGATGCGACAGTATAGGCCGCTTACCATTGTAGCAGGAACATATCGGTCGAACTCACCTGGCGGCAAGGTGAGGATCGACACTTTAGCGCCCGCCGGCCGACTTTGATATTGACAGCGGAACGCCCGGCCGGAATCTGGATGCGCTTGTGGGGCAATGATCCCGCTGGTGTGCGGCGACCACCCCTGATCGTCACGAGCAGGGCCGTCGCGGCCTCCAATAATGTTGCAGGAGACTTAGAAGCGGGATGTCCCGCATTGGCAATTGCTCTGCCTTGGGGCCATAGGGAAGAGGGGTAAGGTGCTGGCCCGACCACCGGAGAGCGCGTCTGTTACTACAAGGCTCGATCGCGGCCGCATCACGGCCCTCGGCGGCTGCCGATAACGCGCGCTTCGGGCGCTACCAGTACGCATTGGCGATAATCGCATCTGCTGTAGGAGAGCACTTGATTCGAGACTGACAGTGCGACGGTCAACAGGGTTCGCTATCATTGTCGAGCCGAGTTCAAGAATGGACACATACCTCAGGGAGGACCTTTCAGGGGGCAGACCATTGTCTGTCTCCTCATCCGAGAAACAAGCTAACCTCGCAGAGAGTGGCATCAGGGCAACACGTCATTGTCCTTCGATGCGACTGAATATCGACGACTTCAACGCGGCTTGCCGCCTTCGCGTATAGCCGCAGGACCTTGAATGCCGGGAACCAGCCGAGAAATGTTGGCGGTGGGTGAGCGCCTTTCATTTTTCAAGTCCGCTACATTCTGTCTGTCATATACCCGAAGGCGGCGATGCTTGTTGCCCGCCCGATGTGGTTAGCAGTTGACGTGCCTTCTTATGTATCTTCATTCAGCCTGCGGTGGCACGCTGGCCGTTTCGTTGAATGGCGGGGGAAAAAAGGCGTTGATGACTCAGGCTTGCGTGGAGCACTCGTGGGGCGCTCGATTGACAATGTTATTCGTGGAGAATGCTTTCCTTTGTGGAGGAGGATGATTCTCTCGTCCAGTTCCTTGTCGGCCTCGGTAAGGCGATGATTCAGGCGAAGGTAGTCGGTCCAGGTCGGCGTACGGAATGTCTCCGTCCATAGCACAGGCTCCTGAAGGTTGCGCTGGAGAGTCCAGTGCCGAGCACCAACGCGACTCTGTACATGCCGGCACCCGCGCATGGCGAGGAATTCTTCTAGATTTTCCACGAGTATGAGGTACTCGACTTTGACCACGATGGGGCCGCTTCTCGGCTTGAGACTGAGGGCGACTGCCGGCGCGTCGAATTCCTCCAAAGGGTCGGGCTCGGCCTCGCGACCCTCGCGAAGGGGAAACAGGACGCCGCTCGCAATGGAAGAGGCAGTGCCAGAAAAAGGGAGCACGCCGCACAGGCGACGCATGCCAGCGTCATTAGTTGCTCTTCTGACAAGCTCCGTCTTAATAGGCTGTTGGCGACGCCAGCCATGACGGCGCCTGTGCCGAAGCCGGCGATGATGGTGCCATAGGCGAGCGGTCCTTCGCCCAGCTGATCGCGGACAACCAATGGCAGCAGTGCGAGTATGGCGATGCCCGACAGGCCAAAGAAGGTTCCGCGGGCGATCGCCGTCTTGATTTCCGATGACATCGCTGTGAAGCGCAGCCTGTCATAGATGGCCGTCCTCATTGACTCACGTGGGAGAAGTGAGGAGCGAACCTTCCATTTGCATCGCCATATGGTGACCAAAGGGATCATATAGGTGAGTGTAAACATAGCGAAAGCCGTCATAAGTCCGAACGACGCAATCATGATGCCGCGAGCGCCGGTCCCACGGTCCGTGCAGTGTTGAAGCCAATGGAGAGGAGGGTGACGGCAGCGGGAACTTCGCGTCGGTCCACAATATCGCCAACAGAAGCCTGCCAGGCGGTATCGTTGAGCGCGGCACCACTTGCGATCAAGAAGCTGAAGCCGAAGATCATCCACGGGGCGATAAAGCCCAGCACCACTGAAGCCGTAGCATCGCGGATGCTATTACCATTAGGCATCGGCCGGCGAACATGACTCTTCGACGGCTGAAGTTGTCGGCGAGAACCCCTAGCGAAAATGGACAAAATGAAAGCGGGCAGGTTAGACGAAGCCTGCTCGAGCGCAACCATCAGATCGGAGGTCGGAACCGTTGCCATTAGCCAGCTGATAGCAACGGTCTGCATCAGCCAGCCAAGGGAAGAGACTTGAGAGGCTAAACCAGATTGAGCGAAATGTCGTATTCCTGAGCGGCGCAAACGTCTTCGGCGAAACTACATCCGCATCTGCGCCCGCCGCTTTGCTCATTGCTCCGACCGATTCGGTTCCGCCAAGCTTAACCACTTCGCGCGACACGATCCTCTTACACGTCGGATGCGCCAAATGCAGTCTTTGTATTAGTGTCATCTGGTAGCGAGATGCGGAGGTGGCGGCGGAGAGCCGTCGCTGGTGTCGCAGCGGCCTTACATCAGTGCAAACATGCTGTTGCGTGGCGCCGGCACAGTTCCCCCGGCGTCGGCGGCTTCGCCGGCAAGAATGCGAAGGCGCGCCGACTCGCTGCCAAGCTCAAGGTCGTCAGCATGGTTCTTCTGGCCGAGGCTGACGAGCTTGCCGAGCAACTCGGCGCCTTTGTCGGCGATCCTCTGGCGAGAACAAAGCTGTCGGAGACCAGCGTTGCCTGCATTGAGCGGCCGATGAAGGCACTATGCGCATCTCGCTGCGAGATGCAGCCGATATAAAAACAGCATTTGACGCTAGCCGCCAGGAAAGGGGATTGTCACCCCGCATGAGCCGGCGAAGCTTTTGTTCAATTTCGAACATGGACGCGATCGCGCGTTTTGCGCAACCAAACCACGACACACTGATTGAGGTGAGATATGGCGACGACACGCTCCGCAATTCCTCTGACTGGTGTACCGTTTCCGATATCAGAGTATGAGCGCCGGCAAAACAATGTGCTGGATGCGGTTGCTACGGCAGGCTTGGACGCAATCGTAGTAACGGCGCACGGCCACTTGAAGTATCTCAGCGGCTACGATGGGAGCGGTGGATATTTCGCGCCTTTCCCTCTTATTCTGATGCCGGGTCGGGTCCCGATATTTGTTGTCCGAGAATATGACGAGCAGGCAGTACGTTCATATAGCTGCATCGAGGAAATTGAAACCTATACACATCAGCCTGATTTTGGCAGGGTCTGCGCCGATGTATTGCGTCGACTCGGACTGGACAATAAGCGAGTCGGTTTCGAGCTTGGCTGCTGGAATCTCGCGCCCGCCGACGTGCGCGCAGTCCAAGACCAGCTCCCGGATCTGAAGATTACTGACGTCACCCGACTGGTCTCGTCAGTGTCAGCAGTGAAAGGAGAACTTGAGTTGGCGTGTATGCGCGATGCTGTTCGACTCACTGACGTGGCAATTCGAACCTTTCAGCAATCGCTTCGTCCCGGCATTACGGAGATCGAAATGGCAGCGGCCCTAGCTGCGGCGGTAACAAACGACCCCAGCAACGCCGCTGGGGATATCGGGCTTGCGCCGGGTACCATTTTGTTTGGAGAGCGAGTGAAGTTGCCCCATGCGCCAGCGACCCATCATCCTCTCAGCAACAACGAACCTGCCTTTCTGGAGATAGGGGCTTCGAAACACGGGTATACAGTGGGAATGGTTCGATGCGCAGTCCTTGGCAAACATCCCGAAACCGAATCTTTGCACGGCTTGGCTGAAGAGGTCATTGCGGCCCTTGTCTCCTCGATTCGACCAGGTGCTACGCCGGCGGACGTTCACGCTGCTGGGGGCGAGGTGTTGAAGCGATCTGGACGCAAGGGCGTCTTCCGCCAACGAACAGGATACCAAACTGGCATCAATTGGACTGAGCGCGGCGACCTAAGCCTGGAGCCCGATGTAAATGAACCACTCCGAGCTGGCATGACCCTGCACATGCCAAACATTTTGTGCAGCGAAAGTGGCTACCTATTTGGTGCCGGCGCACACGTGCTCGTGACAGAGCGCGGCGCGGAACTCCTGAGCGAAATCCCGCCAACACTTTATCGGGCGTGATGCTAGGCGGCGTGGACAAATTTGAGCCAGTATCTGGCGGTGGCTAGGTAGACCATTCCGAGGAAGCTATTGGCCAATTGATCGTAGCGGGTGGCAATGGCCCGGTTGATTTTGAGGTGGCCGAACATGCGCTCGATTCGGTTCCGCTGCTTGTAGAGCGCCCGGTCATACTCGATCTTCACGCGGCGGTTTGATCGGCCGGGTATGACGGGTTTAATCTTCCGCTCGGCGAGATCGGCGCGAATGGTATCGGCATCGTAGCCCTTGTCCGCAAGGAAGGCGTCCGGTGCACGAGTCCCCCTTTTCCGCCCGCTGCCGAGACATGGGCGCGAACTGTGGTGCTGTCGATGCTGTAGTGGCCGCTGTCCGCCATGACCTCGGCGAGCATTACCGCCACGGTCTCCCAGACCCCGGCCTCGCTCCAGCGTCGGAACCGACGATAGATGGTGTTCCAACTGCCGTATTTGGGCGGGACATCCCGCCATGGAGCGCCGCAGCGGAGCCGCCAGAGAATGCCGTTGATGATCGAACGATTCTGCTTGGGAGGTCTACCTCGGCCGCGTTTGTCAGGGTCGATGGGCAGCAAGCCCTTGAGAACACGCCATTCTGCTTCGGTGAGATCGCCCCTGCTCAAACCTGCCTCCAAAAAGCAGCCTTGAATCAATCCTCTTGGGCTACGTCAATCGCATCGACGTCCGAAATTCCGTAAGGCGGATATACTATTCCGCCAAGGTGATGGACAGTTCGAGAGGGCTGTCGCTATCCGCGAAAAATCGGCTGCCATCCTCAAACTCGATCACCACCTCTCCATCGCGGTGGCGCATGACACGGCGAACAACCTTGCCAATCAGCATCGACGTAGCTCGTTCGCTCTCTTCTTCCAGTGTCATTCCCAATGCTAACAACCCGATCGCAGGAAAGCGACCCTGCTAACATCGAATTTGTCCACGCCGCCTAGGGTCTGCGGTTTGCGGATTGAGTGGCAAAGCGCATGCAGTCCTGGAAAGTAGGTCGTGGGAGGGGGAGGAGTGTCGCGATGGTGACAGCTCTTCCTACTCAGACCTTTGCCATTGGCCGTTGCCAGCAGAGCCAGAGTTTATGATTGCCAGCACTTCGCAGCTGGTCCTCTAAGGCCGAAGCTTATCCATTTGAGGGCAAACGGCTTGTTATCGGGTCGCAGTCGCCGGCGCCAACACCGAGGCCTGAACGCGGGGCTATCTCGGTTCTAGATGGTTACGATATCCAAACTGCATTTGACGAAAACACCGGTGGCATCGATCATTAATTACGCACCGGCGCCTGATCCAAATTACTCAAATGCGGGAACGTGCCTATGGTTGGCGTTGACAGGTTCAAGGAGATCGAGATCGAAGCGATGACTTGGCGCCGGTACCTGCACGAGAATCCGGAGCTTGACTATCGGGTGAATGACACAGCGGCATTTGTGGCGGAAAAGCTGGCTTCCTTCGGGATTAACCACATCGAGTGCAGGATAGCTGAAACCGGCGTGGTTGCGTTGATCCAAGGTCAACTCGGAGATGGGCCCACTATCGGGTTGCGGGCCGACATGGACGCTCTGCCTATACTCGAAGCTTCAGGCAAACCTTGGACGTCGAAAAGGTCCGGACAGATGCACGCGTGTGGTCACGACGGGCATACTGCAATGCTCCTTGGCGCCGCGAAATACCTCGCCGCGACCCGGAACTTCAAAGGGTCCGTTGCCCTGATCTTCCAACCTGCCGAGGAAGATGGCCGCGGCGGCCAAAGAATGGTCCAGGAGGGGATCATGGACCGTTTCGGGATATCTCAGGTCTTTGGCATGCACAATTGGCCAGGCATGGAGGTTGGTGCGTTCGGCATTTGCGAAGGTTCGATTTTTGCCGCGCTCGACGAGTTCGATATTGTGGTCAAAGGCAGAGGGGGTCACGCGGCCGCTCCCCATCTGACAATTGACCCCGTCGTTGTTGCAGCTCAGATCATTTTAGGCTTGCAGACACTAGTCTCACGCAACACGGACCCCACCGAGTCCCTGGTGATCTCCGTCACAAAGCTGAACGCCGGACAAGCTTACAACATCATTCCCGAACGCGCGGAGATTGCCGGAACAGTCAGGACACTGTCACCGATTTTGCGCGACTTCGCTGAAAAACAGATTGAGGCGTGCGCGGAAAATATTGCACGCGCTTCCGGGGCGAAGGTCGAGTTTCAGCATCGCCGCCTGGAGCCCCTCACTGTCAATCATCCCGATCAAACGCGTCGGGCAACAGAGGTGGCGCGTGCTCTGGTCGGCCATTCATCGGTGAACCCCAAAGTCAAACCTAGTTTGGGGTCAGAGGACTTCGCGTACATGCTAGAGGCGCGGCCGGGGGCATGTATACTGCTTGGAAATGGATCGACTGCTG
Organism: Mesorhizobium sp. WSM4884; assembly: GCF_029625675.1. Lineage (NCBI taxonomy): Bacteria > Pseudomonadati > Pseudomonadota > Alphaproteobacteria > Hyphomicrobiales > Phyllobacteriaceae > Mesorhizobium > Mesorhizobium sp. WSM4884. The sequence goes on along the minus strand of NZ_JARTVO010000010.1, from coordinate 108,909 downwards.
CTCTCCATAATCCAACCTACGACTTTAACGATGAAGCACTGCCATACGGCATTGGATACTGGGTCAACTTGGCCGAGGCTGCTCTAGCACCATGACATTGTCCAAGCAAAACAACCTTGGCTAATCAAGGCTGAGATCACAAGAAGAGGGTAACGACATGAAATACGAAATAAATCGCCGACGATTGCTGCAGGCGACATCGACCGCCATGGCGGCTGGCGCTCTGTCTTCAATTGCGGGCCGCGTTGCGGCCCAAACACCCAACCAGATCAACGTAGTGCTAGGCGGCGGCGATTGGGGAAAGGCTAACATTGAGGCTTACGCTAAGCCATTTGAAGCTGAGACCGGTATCAAGGTCAACCCAATCACCGACGACATGGGTATGGGACAGGTCGAGTTGATGGTAAAATCGGGCAATGTCACGGTAGATGTCGGGGCGCTTACGCAAGGGTCCGGCTTGGTCGCAGCTAAGAAAGGAATTCTTGAAGAAATTGATTACTCCTTGTTCAGGAAAGAAGAGCTAGACGGAATTTATGAATTTGCCAAGCAACCGTTTGGCGTGGCAAATTTGATTTACTCATATAATATGGTATATAGCACAGACGTATTCCCAGCTGATAAACCCCGGCCGACAAACTGGGCTGAATTCTGGGATGCTGATAAGTTTCCCGGCGTTCGCACCTTGGTGTCCGGCCAGTTTGGTTCAGAAGGACCCTGGGAAGAGGCCCTGTTAGCGGACGGTGTATCTCCCGATAAGCTCTACCCGATGGATATCGACCGGGTGTTTGCCAGTTTGGACAAAATAAAGCCGCACATCCGTAAGTGGTGGAGCAGCGGATCAGAGATTCAACAGATGTTGCATGATAAGGTCGTTGACATCGCTCAATCGTATGACGGAAGAGCTCTACTGTTGATCGATCAGGGCGCCGCGACGGAGATCAATCGAAACCAGGCGAAGCTGCAGTGGGATTATTGGGTCATTCCAAAGGGTTCACCCAACGCGAAGGCTGCGCAGAAGTTTATCGAATTCGCCACTCGCGCGGAACGTCAGGCAGCATTTTGCCAATTGTTTCCTGAGGGACCAAGCAACGGCAATGCGTTCAAACTTCTTCCCGAGAAAGTTGCGCGCAAGCTCCCTACCCACCCAGATTACATCAAGAGCAGCGTTTCCATCAACGGCAAATGGTACAATGAGGTAGGCCCCAGCGGTGTTTCCAACACTGAGATGCTTATCCAGCGGTGGAATGAGTGGATCCTGCAGTAGGGTTGGTTGAAGTGCGAAAGTCCGGTCGGGGTAACTCCATACCGGGCTAAAGTCGAAACTGATGCTGAAAATGTGACGGGGAGCGGGGTAGCCCACTAGCCTCTCCGCTCACGGCATCGGGTACGACGGCAGAAGGTACGGCAAATGCCTGCTAATGCACGCCAGCGATGGTGGAGGAGCCACAGTGAACATGCACGCAATGAATACCGCCCCCCGTTCGGAAGTTGACGCTGCAGATGTGAACCAATCGGTGCCACAAATTCAGTTCAGCAGTGTTACCAAGATGTACGGGAGTGTTCCGGCGGTCAGGGATCTGTCGCTGACCGTGCGTCGCGGCGAGTTCTTGACGATTCTCGGCCCGAGCGGCTCGGGTAAGACCACTACCCTGATGCTCTTGGCCGGCTTTGAGGCCCCGAGTTCGGGTGATATTATGATCGCCGGCCATTCAGTGGCTTCGGTCCCGTCCTACCGGCGCGATCAAGGAATTGTGTTCCAGAGCTATGCGCTGTTCCCGCATCTCACAGTGGCTCGAAACCTGGAATTCCCTCTCGAAATGCGGGGCATGGCTCCCGATCAGAGGAAGGTTCGGGTAGCCCGTATGCTTGAGCGCGTGCATCTAGGGGAATTCGGCGGTCGCATGCCATCCCAATTGAGTGGCGGTCAGCAGCAGCGCGTGGCGCTAGCCCGCGCGCTGATTGCCGATCCACCCTTCCTATTACTTGATGAACCGCTTGGCGCACTCGACCGTAACCTGCGTGAGCAGATGCAGATCGAGATGAAGAGCTTGCACAAGGAGTTCGGTATCACGACGGTGTGCGTTACGCATGACCAGGAGGAGGCGCTTACTCTGTCAGACCGGATTGTTGTAATGCGCGCAGGACGTGTCGAGCAAATCGATACACCAGAGGCCCTCTATGATCGGCCATCATCGTGCTTTGTCGCTAAATTTCTGGGTGAGGCGAACATTCTCGAGGATGCCTTGTTGCTGGCCAGAGGGGGCAACGCGCCGCAAATCGGCACCGTTGCGATGATAAGGCCAGAGCGCATCAGTGTACTTCCGAAGACTGCGGAGTGGGCTCAAACGGACCAGCGGCAATATGTTGCCGGTGCGGTCGACGATATGATTTTTGCCGGCCCTCTGCGAAAATACCATGTTCGCGTTGGCAACAATGTTCTCATCGTCCGGGAACATGTCGCGGCAGACCAACCTGTTTTCCAGCCAGGCGAGGAGGTTTGCCTCACGTGGCTGCGGTCAGACATTCGCTTCGTTTCGCCATAAGCGATTGATAAGGGATATCCATGAAGCTTTTGCGCAGAATGGCCAAGGTGCCACTTGGGTTAACCGCGCCCGCGTTCGCGCTTTTGCTTGTGGTTTTCGGTGCCCCTATAACCTTGCTTTTCCTAAGCAGTGTCAATGCCCCCGATTTCTCGTTCCAATACTACGGAGCGTTTTTCGCCCAGCCAGCTAATGTGCGGGTGCTCTTTCAAACGATAGAAATAAGTCTGGTCGCAACTGCCATCTGCTTAATCGTAGGCTATCCAACCGCGTATCTGATCGTCACGGCATCCAAGACTCTGCGCATGACGCTCATCGCTCTCGTGATCATCCCCTATTTGACCAGTGGGCTGGCGCGTACCTACGCATGGATTGTTATTCTTGGGGATCGCGGGGTCATCAACAACATCTTGCTGGACGTCGGATTGATCGATCGACCTCTGCAACTCATCTATAACCGAACCGCGGTCTATATTGGCATGGTCCACATCATGCTGCCGATGATGATACTTCCCTTGGTTAGTGCGATGATGGGGATCGATCGGTCCTTGATGGCTGCTGCACGCAGTATGGGAGCGGGACCTTTCACCGCTTTCAGGCGTGTATTTCTCCCCCTTAGCATTCCAGGCGCACGGAGTGGCTCGCTCCTAGTTTTTGTGTTCTGCCTAGGATTCTATATCACGCCGGCGGCACTTGGGGGATTGCGCGATGCCATGCTTTCAACCTTCATTGCGGCCGAGGTGAATAGCTCGTTCGATATTCCGCGCATTGCCGCTGCGTCCTTCATCCTTCTCGGGTTTGCCATTGTGGTGCTTTCCATGGTCGGGCTTGACCTCTCCGGCAAACAAGAGCAAAGCCAAACTCGAGCTCCGAAGGGCTCGATGTCCCGACTACCCATTGTTCTTGTTATCAAACGAAACTTCAGCGAAATTCTGCGTCCCTATCGTGTCAAACGGTGGACGGGACGGCGCTACGTGCCTGGGGCGGAAAGGCGATGGCCTAAAGTCGTCGCGATCGTTTTTATCGTTTTGGTGATGGCCTTTCTTTTATTCCCAGGGATAATCGTTGTCATCATGTCGTTCAGTTCCGGGGCATTTTTGCAATTTCCGCCTTCGGGCCTGTCGCTTCAATGGTATCGCTCGTTTTTCGGCGATGCATCTTGGAGCGGAGCAGCTTGGACCAGCGTCGAGATTGGTGTCGAGGTAGCTGTTATTTCTACTCTATTGGGAACACTTGCTGCTTTCGGATTGAGCCGAATAAGCGCAAGACTTCGCGGCGTGCTGACAATGATCATAATCACGCCTATCACCTTTCCAGTTATCGTGGTCGGTATCGCGACTTATCTGGGTCTCATCCAGATTGGTCTAATCGGCACAAAGGGTGGTATCGCCCTCGCTCACAGTATCGGCGCTGTTGGAATTGTGGTGGTGATCGTTTCTGCGACGTTGGCCAACTTCGATCGGACGTTAGAGCAGGCGGCCAAGAGTATGCGTGCCGGACCACTGCAAACGTTTTTTCGCGTAACACTGCCGTTAATCAGGCCGGGAGTGATCGGCGGCGCCATGTTCGCATTCCTCCAGTCATTCGATGAAGCGGTCATAACGTCTTTGGTCGGCGGTCTGTCGGTGCGGACGTTGCCCTTGAAGATGCTGGAGAATATCCGCCACCAAATCGACCCGACGATTGCTGCAGTCGCTTCTCTTTTGATGCTTCTGCCTTTAATCTGGATGCTTGTCCTCTATGCCGTCTGGTGGCGTTCTCGACCGAGCATGCAGCGAACATTACAGGAAGCCGCTGCCTAACTGGCGTGGCAGATCCACTTCCTGATGATGCGTCCGACCTATTCCTACGGACTGGCGACAAGCATCTGTTCGGGGCTTCAACGGGCGGATAAAATGGCCACCTGGTCCAAAACGGAAACCAGTAAAGCTCTTGCAATTATCATCTGGCACATGCGGATCAAGGATTCGGACTATGTCTGGGATCGGCCGGCCTTGCTCGCCAGCAAGCTCAGACCTGCCGATCCTCTTGCTGCGCGCCAGGATGGAATTCGAGGTCAACGGCGCTGACCGGATCGCACAGATCCTTCGCCCGTCTGAACAACGAACAGCTAGCCAACGTCAACCGGCTGATCGCGCGATTTCTGAAATCGGCTACCCACCGCGACTTTGACCTTCCTCCTCCCTTAGTGCACCGGGATCAAGGTGACGAACCAAGGGACAGGTCAGCAGAGCGAGCCCTGGTCATCTGAAAACGCGATGGTGCCGTCTCGGACATTATATTGGCGAAGTGGTGACCGCGTGTGCATAGTTCCAGGCGAAAAAAATAGCCGTGTACAAGACCATATGCCCGGTCAAAGTCGCCAGATCACCCGCAATAGGTTAAGCAATGAACGAAGCACCACATCTTACGTTTGATCTCGATGCGCATGGCGTGAGCAGAGGACACCTCGTTGTGCCGGGAGGCGCCGACCATGAAGAGTTCTCGCTTCCGGTTTTTAGTCTTAATAAGGGCGATGGACCGCGCCTTCTTATCACCGGTGGGAATCATGGCAATGAAATGGAGGGGCCATTAGTCGCGCGGCGGCTTATCGAGTGGCTGCCACAAGCGCAAACCAGTGGTAGGATCATCGTGCTGCCAGTGCTTAATCCATTGGCAGTTCAAGCATGGAGCCGCAATACTCCGCTTGATGGTTTGAATCTGAACCGCGTGTTTCCGGGCCGTGCCGACGGGTCTGTTACGGAACGAATCGCGGATGCGGTTTCACGCGTATTGTTGCCAAATGCCGACATCGTTTTCGATCTGCACAGCTTCGGCCCAACGTGGGATTTTCCCCCGGCGGTCATCACGCATCCAATTGCTGATGCGGATCTCATGGCTAAGACGCTCGCAATGGCAGCGGCATTTAAGCTGCCCGTAACATTGCTCTGGCAACATGACGACACGGCTGGGATGTTCGACAGTTGGGCACATAGCCTAGGGAAGGTATTCGTTTGCGCGGAATTCGGCGGTGGTACGGTTAGCGCAGAAGCTCTAGCGATTTATGAAGCTGGAGTTCGCAACGCGCTCGTTATGCTTGGACTCGTCGAAGGAAAAGTCGAGGACGTGTCTTTCCGTAACAAAAGGTCCAGTCAGACCCTTGAGACGCTGATATCAGACGAGTTGAAATCGCCCGCGCAGGGTATCTTCGAACCTCGCTGCTCTGTGTTGGATGAAGTGAGGTCGGGAGATCTTATAGGTATCCTACACTCTATGGATTCTGTTTCCGCTCCGTCCATTGACATCCGAGCGCCTGGGCCATCAATCGTCCTAGCCATAGGATCGGGCGCGCATGTCGACCGCAATGAAGGGGTAGCCATCCTTGCGCGGCCGCTGCATAACTAGAGGTACAGATTAGCCGCGCCTTGGCCAGCTGTAGTAACTCCGGTATGAAGGCACTGGCCTCGACTGGAGCTTATAGGCCAGCTCCTCGGATCGATCAGCGGCTGATCCTGTCTTCCAAAATCATGCCAAAAAGATTGCTTGATCCTTGATCGCTTGGTTTATACTAACCATGGTTGAAAGTGGCGGTCCGAGATGGGAGCTGGCCGGACGGATTGATCGCCTAGCTTCTGTTATGGAAGCAGGGGCGACGATCCGGCGCACCGCGACCAAGAGGGGAGGCGGACGGTGCCGTCCCCGCTGACGCCCGTAAAACAACTTTATCGTATCTTAAAACGAGATGGGCACGTTCGGGGCTTTATATTGGCAAAACCGATTCCGAACGGGGCATAACTTAGGACAGAGCGCGCAAATCCGGCCGCAGCTCATAGCTTGGCCAAACTCGAGTATAATTCAGTGCAGATCAAAGACGTCATTCTCACGCCCGGCAACGGCGCCTTCTTTTATGACGATCAAGCTGCCATTAGGGCAGGGGTTGGCCAGGACGGTTTTGTTTACGTCGGCGAGCCATTGACGCCCGGCTTCCGTGATATCCGTGTTCCGGCAGCTTGCTTAAGCGTCGGGCTTGTCCTGGAAGACGATATGGTCGCCTGGGGCGATATGATGGGAGTGCAATACTCAGGGGCTGGCGGGCGTGACCCCCTGTTTGACGTCGGAGCCATCATGGATCTCACGTCACGTGTTGTTGTCCCGCGGCTCTTAAACATTGATGCGTCCAGCTTTTTGACAGCCTGCTCCAGTGTCTTCGATCTCCATACTGGGAAACGACTCCCACTATGCATCGAATATGGGGTCAGCCAAGCCCTTTTAAGCGCTGCTGCCCATGCTGCGCGTCGTACCATGGCGGAGGTGGTTTGTTCGGAATTTTGCCTATCCATGCCGCATCGTCGTGTCCCAATTTATTGCCAGAGCGGTGATGCGCGCGAAATCAATGTCGATAAAATGATCCTGAAGGGGGTGGATGTGATCCCGCATGGCCTCATCAACTCGCGTAGCAAATTCGGCGTTGGGGGAGAAACCTTTCTGGATTTCGTCAAATGGGTGGCGCACCGCGTCAAGCAAATCGGCCAACCAGACTATTCTCCGGTGCTGCATTTCGATGTGTACGGCTGGATCGGTATGGAGATCGGGCTCGACGTCCAGCGCATCGCCGACTTCATCAGTAAGGTTGCTGACGCGGTTCCGGAGTTCACGGTGAATATCGAATCGCCAGCCGACTTCGGGTCTACGCCGGCGCAGGTCGAAAATTACGGGCAGATCGTCGGCATTCTGAATGCGCGCGCGTCACGTGCGCGCATCGTTGTCGATGAACGCTGCAACACCTTAGAGGATGTGCGTCTGTTTGCGGAGGCTAAGGCGACCCATCTCGTGCAGATCAAGACGCCGGACGTGGGCTCGATCGCCGACAGCGCCCGTGCGGTGCTTCTGTGCAAAGAGAACAACGTGGACGCCTATGTGGGAGGCAGCTGCAGCGAGACGGATCTCTCCGCGCGAGCGACGGTTCACATTTCGGTGGCAACACAGGCGGACATGATGCTCGCGAAGCCTGGCATGGGCATCGACGAAGGTCTTTCCATTGTAGGCAACGAACAAAATCGGTTGCTCGCCATGCTTGATCGGCGTCGGGCACAAAACCTGAAAGCCGCGTAGGAAGCGCCCTGATGCTAAACAGTCTCAAGGACATCACGGTTGTGGCGGTCGAACAGGCCGTTGCAGCTCCCTACGCATCGTCTCGCCTTGCTGACGCAGGCGCCCGGGTGATCAAGGTCGAAAGGCCCGAAGGGGACTTTGCCCGAAACTACGACAAGCTGGTGCGGGGGCAGAGCGCGTACTTCGTCTGGCTCAACCGGGGTAAGGAGTCGGTCTGTCTAGACCTGAGGTTGGAGGCGGATCGCGCCGTCCTCGACACGCTCATTGCCAGTGCTGATGTCTTCATCCAGAATCTAAAGCCGGGCAGCATAGAAAAACTGGGGTTCGCGTCCGCTGATCTGCGTCGACGATATCCGCGGCTGATCACCTGCGACATTTCTGGTTTCGGGGAGTCAGGGCCGTATTCCCATTTGAAGGCCTACGATCTGATCGTCCAGGCCGAAACAGGTCTATGCGCTATCACCGGCAACCAACAGGGGCCTGCGCGTGTAGGGGTCTCGGTTTGCGATATCTCGGCGGGCATGACAGCGCACAGCGCCATTCTTCAGGCACTGTACCACCGCGAGGTCACCGGCGAAGGGACCAGCATCCAGGTGTCACTGTTTGATGCCGTCGCCGACTGGATGAACGTGCCGGTTTTGCAAAATGATTACAGCGGCTACCAGACGGTACGCGCAGGCGTGAAACACCCGTCGCTCGCGCCGTATGGTGCCTATCGCTGTGCCGACGGCAAAGAGGTCATCTTTTCGGTTCAGAATGACCGCGAATGGGTGAATTTCTGCGAGAAATTCCTGAAGCAGTCCGGGCTCACACGCGCACCTGGTTTTGCTGACAATATGGAGCGCCTCGCTCATCGTGCGCAACTTGATGAGATCATTGAACAGCGGTTTTTTGAACTATCCTGCCACGATGCGATGCAGGAGCTCGAGGCGGCCGGCCTGGCATATGGCCGACTGAACGAAGTGGTGGATGTTTCAAAGCATCCACACATTCGCAGGGTGCAGGTTGGAACACCCGATGGAGCCGTCGAGACGATAGCGCCGGCGGCGATTTTCAACTCGGAGCTCCCCTCGCTTCGCCCAGTCCCGGCTCTTGGCTCTCATACCGAGGCTGTCCGCGAGGAGGTGCGGGCGCTTTTGCGCGAAAGAGCCGCGTCAGCGTGAGCGCGCGTTTCAGTAAGGTGAGACTGCTCGCGGTTTACAAAATGCCTGTGTACCTCGGATCATTTCAGCGCACCGGCCGCCTAGAAAGCTCACTGGCAGCGCCCGCGCTAAAATCGGCCGCAAAGGCGTCTCCATGATCAAGGACACCTTTGCGGCCGTTGAAGGCGCGATGTCTGTACCGCGCTGGAGATCCCTGCTCTTCGTTCCTGTTCACGTTCCGCGCTTTGTAGAGACGGCCCATGAGCGGGGCGCAGATGGCGTCATTCTCGACCTGGAGGATTCCGTGCCCCAGGATCGGAAAGGAGAGTCACGGCAGCAGCTTCCTGAATGCGTGGCAGAGGTGGGCCGGAAAGGCGCATCTGTTTTGGTCCGCGTGAATCATGGTCTGCGCGCCTTGGCGGCCGATCTCGATGCAGCCGTGATGGCGGGTGTTGACGCACTGGTTCTTCCGAAGACGGATTCGGCAGAGTGGGTTATAGAGATCGCGAATGCGGTTTCGGAACTAGAACGTGAAAGAAATCTTCCGCAGGGAGGCATCCGGTTCCTTGCCCAGATTGAGACCCCGGGCGCCTTGCAAAGGCTTGCGGCCATTGCGTCGGCGCATCCAAGGATGGTCGCAATGGCGCTTGGCCCTGAAGACTTCAGCGCCGCTGTTGGCGGCGCCCCAGGATTCGACCTTCTTTTGACGCCGAACCTTTCTGTTCTGTTTGCCGCCCGCGCGGCCGGCTTGCTCCCGCTGGGCTTCATAGGAAGCATCGGCGAGTTCTCGGACACGCATAAACTTCGTGAGGCCGCGGTGCGGGCGCGGCGGCTTGGCTTTGCCGGAGCTTTGGCGATCCATCCGACACAGGTGGCCATATTCAATGAGGCTTTCTCGCCAAGCGCCCAGGAGCTCGAGTGGGCCCATAAAGTTGTCGCGGCGGCAAATGATGCCGCCACGCGTGGACTGTCCGCATTCTCGTTGAATGGCAAAATGATAGATCCGCCAGTGGTGCGGCGCGCCCACGAGATCCTGATTCTTGTGGGCAACAACTGACTGGCCTGTTATCAGCGGCTGAACAGGAGCGAATGGCACTACACCGCGCCGGGCAAGCCGATGCAAAATGGCTACGCGATTCCCTCAACGGCCGAATGCGAGACGAGCTGTTGAACGATGGCCTGTTCTTCGGCCTCGACCACGCCCGCAGTGCCACTGCCGAATGGAGGCAGGACCTAAATCCTGTTCATAACACTCATCTGTCTATGTCATTTGAGTGAATAGGTTTTGCTGATCTGGATGCGATCCCATGGGGTATTTTGGGTTTTGCCGCGCGCGATGAACGATGCGCTGAGCCGCCGGTTCGTCAAGCGTTGATCGGCTGAAGACCCATGGACCGTCCGGCAGAGGATGAACGCCTTCGATCGACGCGAGTCCACCGAAGGCGATGCAACGCGGCTCGCCATTGTCAAGCAGACCACGCCAGCAGGAATAGCGCGGAATGTTGTGCTTGGTTCCCGTGTAGCGGACCGTCAGCTCGCGGCCGCAGCGCCGGCAGCGGACAAGGTCGGCGAGCAGAGCGTCGCCATGCTTGGGCGCCCCGTGATGCCGGCTCGTGGGCACGTGGTCGCTCACCATCTTGCGGATCGCTTCCGCCTTTCCCAGCCGACGTAGCCTTCGTGTGCACCCGGAATCAGCGCCAGCATCTCGCGCCTTACGGCGGCTGCGCGAGCGAATGGCGGCATCTGCGCGGTCTGCGCGTCGTGCGGGTTGGAGAAGATCGAACTGATATGTCGTAGGCTGGCGCGGTATGGACCTCTCCCCGGTTCGCTTCGTGAGGACCCGATGCTGCGCCCGAATCCTCCAATTGCGATGGGGTGTGGGAATTGGCCGTCGGGTCCTGCAGCAGTGTCACCAAGACGCCAAGCGTTCTGGGATCGATATGTGGGGCAGGGCAATGCGCCACGCGGTGCAGACCGCGATCAAACATCCAGGCCGGAACTTCCAGCCACCGATCGGAGGCGTGGCGGGAGAGACTGCAGCGGAAAACCTCCCGGTCGGCGTTCTCGATCACCTCATGAACGTGAACACAACGCCCGGCCCAAGGATGCCACGGATAAAGAAACTTGCGTTCCTCGGTCCTGTGGGTGTTCTTTCCTGGTGTTGTTCAACACCGTGAGGCCGCATTCCTCGCTCGCTATTTGACCCCGGCGGTCTTCGCCGGAACCCTCGCCGCAACCGGCTCCGACGCTGCACTCAATGAAGGCTTCGCGCCTCCGCCCGTTGCTCAAACCGCGCCATAACAGAAACGGCCGAGGCTAATCGCCACTGGTTGAAAGTTCAGTGGCAGGTCAGAGGGTCTGGCTCGACGGCCTTAGCTTCAGGCTATCCGGCCAATCCCGGCGATCACCCAGCGACACGATGACTGACCAGTGCTCAGCGCCACCGCCGGAGCTGCAAAAAGAGTTGCGTATGATTGAGCGTTCGACCACGTTGCTGTCGATCTTGATATGGCCTCGTCCAGGATGCGCGAGAGGCGCTTCCCAGCGCGAGAGCGTGTAGGGGATCGCCGCTGTGAGCTTGGTCTTCTGACTGATTTGGCCGAGCTTCTCTAGCCGCCCTGGGTCCAGTGCCGTGATGGTTGAGCACTTTTTGCCTGCGTGCAGCAAGGCCTCGTTGGCCTCGGCTACGGATGTCATCCTCGATCTTTTAGAGTTCGCGGATCCTTCTTAGCGCCTCGATCGGGCGCGGCATGGCAGAAGGCGAGCGTGAAGCCGCTTTTCGTCGGCCAGCAAGCGATGGCCCGCTATAGCCGTCGACCTGCAAGTTCCGGTAGAGAGCCTGCGAGATGAGCGATCGCACGCTGGGCCTTTTCGGTCCGGCGCATAGACATAAGACGCCCGGCGGTCCGCTCCCTCCCTAATCAGTCATCGCGGGCATAAATCCAGAGTAGGCCTGTCTTCGTCTTGCCGACCCCGGAACGAGCACCGGCGCGGTCGTCGCACGTCGGCGAAGAGTTTTGGCGAGGACTTCGGTTTTGCTAAAGCAACCGTTCATGGACCAGACGTAGGTGCCAGTCCGGCGCGGCCGACTACCGGCGCTGCCAGCAGCCTGGGCAAGCGAACCAAATTGTAGCCCGCCAAGTTATGCCGCGCCCGCGGTGGCACATCCTCGCAGCTTGACCTTGGCCATGCCGTCTGAGGTCTTGACTGACCGAACCCTCCTCTGACCCCTTAGGGCAGTGCTGACTGAGATCATAGCCCGGATGGCGCTTCGTGCGGTCATCGATCGCTATACGCGAGGCTTGTTGCTTTCTGCTCAAATGGGCGTTGAAGGCAACGCGCGGCGTGATCTTGCTCTTTGCAGGTCCTTGACTGGCGCGTCCTAGGCTTCGCCAGCGCCAGTCGATGCGCCGTCGCGGCGTCTGCGGTCCAACATAGCGAGAGCGGCATCACGCTCGCCTGTGCCAGGCCTGGGTATGAAACTTTCCAGTCAAGCCGGATTGGCCAGCACCTGGGTGCATAACCAACCTGTTGTCGCGGCTTCATTAGCATGAGGTGCCCGGAAACGAAGATACGTATGGACCCCGCCCCGCTTTCCAATTGAGCCTAGGGGCTGCTGATTCCTTCTTCGCCAAGGGTCGTGAACGGCGTGATCGACCAATGGATTAGGTTGATGGGACGATGAGTGTCGCCTCGGTCGAGCAATGGTGGATGAAACTGCGATGACATGTCCGATAGGATCTCTGTAATCGCCCTGCCTGACGCCCTGCCTTCAGGTTTTCGACATAAAATTTCACCTCGGTCACACCTGATCTTAATGTCGCCAGCGATCTAATCCAGTGTGCCAGGAATGAGGTACCGTACGGCCGCACTGCGAGAATGCCTTCTTCGCAAATCCCAGTCCTCGCCGTGACTGCTAGGTGCAATACTGCAAGCCAGCTGAACCAATTGAGGATCTGTCCCCTCATCGAGGCGCGGATTGACTTGGATGACGACGGGTCCAGGCTTCGTCCACGGAGTTCAATGTTCGTTGGCCCAGCTGAGGCCGTGAGCTTGCAAGCAATTCTGTGACACGTTGACGATACGATCATGCTCGTCATTAGTCAGCAGGGTTGGTTGGACAATTCACCTCTCGGAAGAGGAAATGGGGTGGCCGGCCGAAGTCCGCCAGCGGCAATAGCAATGACCTCCTTTCCCATCTTGTTAGCGCCGCTGGTTGCAATGGCGCTTGGTACTGAAGACTTCAGTGCAGCTGTTGGCGGTGCCCCAGAACTCGACCTGCTTTTGACGCCGAACCTTTCCGTTCTGTTCCCCATGCGGCAGTCTCGGCTCGATAGGAAGCATCGGCGATTCTTAGACAATGATAACTTCGTGGGGCCGCAGGCGATCCATTTAAACATCGATGGGGCTTTTCACCAAGCGCACAAGAACTCGAGGGACCCGTCGTGTCCTCGCGGCGAAAAAGATGCGACGGCGCAAGGCAAAGGCGCGTTCACATTGGACGGGAAGATGGTCGATCTACCGGTTATTCGAAGGGTCCGAGAAATCATCTCCATGGATCAGGGCGCCGAGTTGGCCGGTTGAAGCCTCGGCGGGTTGGGTCCATTCTGGACACATAGGTTACGGTTTTGGTCAAACCACACTGAGATGACACGACAGTTAGGCGTCATGTCGCTCTGCAATTATTGCTGTCGCGCCATCACATTTCGAGATAGATTACATCATTGCAGTCCGCCCTCGGAAGAGTACCCGTGGAAATCAGGCAGTTAAGATACTTTGTTGGCGTGGTCGAAGCAGGCAGTTTCACGAAGGCCGCTGGCTTTCTGAATGTCGCCCAGAGTGCGCTGAGTCTGCATGTGCGCCAATTGGAGGAAGGCTTCGGCACTCAGCTGCTGATACGCGACAGGACCGGCGTGAGCGTGACGGCGTCAGGAGCCAAACTCCTGGAGCGGGCGCGGGCGATTCTCAAAGAAATTCGAATTACCGAGGTGGAATTGACCAACACAGCCGCTTCCCCCGCCGGGGAGGTGACTATTGGCATTCCGTCTGGAGCTGCTCGCGTCCTGAGCGGTCCGCTGCTTGAGACGGTAAGACACGAACTGCCCAAGGTGTCCCTCAAGATGGTCGAGGGTATGACGGGACCGCTAGAGGAATGGATGGCGGCTGGACGCTTCAATCTGGCGGTTCTGTACCGCACTGCGGACAGTGTGGGGCGAATGACTGTGCTAGCGCGCGAAGACCTTTGTCTGGTGGTTCCGTCCGGCGAGCCACCGTTTGAAGATGCGATATCTCTGGCCGACCTGCATGCATTCCCCCTGGCGGTTCCCATGCGCAACAACAATGTCAGGCGTTCGGTGGCTGATGTCGTCGCACAACACGGTTGCGCGATGGACGTCAAGTTTGAAGTGGACTCGCTCTCAACGATCATCAACATGGTCGTAGAGGGAAAAGCGCATTCTATTCTCGCCCCGTCTGCCGTTCAGAAAGAAGCCTCTCAAGGGCTGGTCCGGACGGTCAAGATAGTCGATCCGGTAATTACCCGCTCCGTGGTGCTTGCTGTAAATCCCAAAGATGAGCGTTCTGCGGCCGTTTCTGCGGTCCGCAAGCTCATTCCGAAGGTCGCCAGAGAATTGATTGAGAGCCGGGGCTGGGTAGCATCGGCTCCTGACGCGACCTGAGAACCATCGATCTGTAAACAACGGCATGACTTCCTTCCTGTCGGAACAGATCGATCTGGATTCCAGATGGATTTAGGCACTAATCGATATTTGACCCGCTGCGACCATCGCGATGAAACTGGCTCAAGCGAGCTCAGCGGCTTCGAAAATTGAAACGGCGCTCGCATGGCCAGAATCACAAGTGGAGCCCGCGATGTCCCACGCCAGGAGCTACGAGCTCTTCATTAATGGCAAATGGCGAGCCGGTGGTAGCCGAGCCACTTTGCCGGTGATCAACCCGGCGACGGAGAAGGTATTTGCCTCAGTGGCCTCGGCTACGGTTCCAGACTTGGATGAAGCTCTTGCTTCGGCAGAACGCAGCCGCAAGGCGTGGTCCTCACGCCCCGCCAAAGAGCGTGGCGAGATCCTCGTCTCTGCCGCCAGCAATCTGGCTGAGAAAGCTGGCGCCGCAGCCAGGGACCTGTCGTCCGAACAGGGAAAGACGATTGCCGAAGCAACAGGAGAGTACGCGCGCGCAGTCGAAACGCTGGAATGGAATGGCCGGCATGCCGATGAGTTGTCGACCCCGATTCCGTTGGGTCCGAACAGGATGATCGTCCCGGAGGCCCTCGGTGTCGTCGCTGCCTTTACGCCGTGGAACTATCCAGCCGTTCTCATCGCCCGCAAGCTCGCCCCCGCGCTGGCGGCAGGCTGCCCGGTGATCCTCAAAGGGGCCGAAGAGACGCCAAGCGTGGCTGTCCATGTCGTGGAATCTTTGCGTCAAGCAGGGATACCGGAAGGCGTGGTCAACCTGGTGTTCGGTGTTCCTGTGCATATATCACGGCATCTGCTCAGTTCGCCAATTGTCAAAGTCTTGACGTTCACGGGGTCGACCGCTGTTGGGAAACAGCTGGCCACACTGGCCGCGAATAATCTGCAGCGCTGCATCCTTGAGCTCGGTGGACATTCCCCGGTTATTGTGTGCGAAGATGCCGACCTGGCAACGGCGATACCGGCTATTTCGGAATACAAATTCGAGTGCGCGGGCCAGAGTTGTAATGCGCCCAGCAGGATTCTTGTCGCCCGATCCCGCTATGAGGAATTCCTGTTCCGGATGACGGAGGCGGTCCGAAAAATCAGGATCGGTCCACCGGATGACCCTGCAACGCAGATGGGTCCCATGGCAAACGCGCGGCGAATCGAGGCCATGCAACGCCTGACCAAAGATGCGGTAGAGGGCGGCGCCCAAATCGAGACCGGTGGCATCCCCCTTGACCGACCGGGGTTTTACTGGCCGCCAACCATCCTGACTGGCGTACCGAAGGAAGCGAGAGTGCTTCATGAAGAGCCGTTCGGACCAATTCTCACCGTGGCTCCTTTCGATACGATCGAAGAGGCGATCGATGAAGCCAACGCCACGGAGTACGGTCTGGCCGCCTACTTGTTTACTGGCGCGGCCGATACGCAACAGAGGCTTGTGGGCGGTCTTTCTGCGGGCGCTGTTAGTGTGAATTACCTGAAAGGGGTTTCCGCTGATGCCCCTTATGGAGGAGTCAAACAAAGCGGCTATGGATATGAAGGCGGCGAGCAGGGGGTGCGAAGCTTCCAGATTCTGAAAATGGTCAATGGCCTCGGTTCATTTGGATAAAATCCGGTGGGAAACAGAACACGGACCATGGCCGGTAGCGACATCACAAGGAGCGTCGCCGACGCCCTTCAGTACATCTCGTACTATCATCCTCCAGATTATATCCGGTCTCTTTCTCACGCATACACGCGAGAACAGAGCCCGTCGGCGAAGAATGCCATAGGTCAGATTCTGCTGAACTCCCGCATGGCGGCCTTTGGGCGGCGCCCGATTTGTCAGGACACCGGACTTGTGGTTGTCTTCGCAAAGGTCGGCATGGATGCCCGCATTAAGTCAACAGCCAGTTTCGCGGATCTTGTGAATGAGGGCGTACGTCAAGCCTATCTCGATCCGGACAATCCCCTTCGGGCATCGATCGTTGCGGATCCCCTCGCTAGACGGGTCAACACCCGCGACAACACACCGGCAGTTGTCCATGTCGACCTGGTGCAAGGTAACCAGATTGAGATCACCATCGCCGCGAAAGGCGGCGGGTCGGAGAACAAGGCACGTTTTACCACCCTCAATCCCACCGCCTCCGTTTCCGACTGGGTGGTCAATACCGTTTCGACCCTTGGCAGCGGGTGGTGTCCACCTGGACTGATCTCTGTCGGCATCGGTGGTAGCGCTGAAAAGGCGATGCTGCTGGCCAAGGAGGCCATGAACGAGCCCATAGATATGGCGGAACTGATCGCAAGGGGGGCGTCAAGCGCAGAAGAGGGGCTGCGGATTGAGCTTTATGAGCGGATCAACGCGCTTGGTATCGGCGCCCAAGGCCTTGGTGGTCTGACGACAGTCGTTGACGTCAAGGTTGCGACCTATCCTACTCATGCAGCGTCCAAGCCTGTGGCGCTCATCCCGCAATGCGCCGCCAACCGGCACCTGAAGTTTACTTTGGACGGCTCTGGACCCATCAGCCTCCAGCCGCCCGATTTGCGCGAATGGCCCGACATCGGAGCCGACGAATTGAACCCAGCCGGCGTCCGGCGGGTCAATTTAGATACGCTTACGAAGGAAGAGACGGCATCGTGGCGCTGCGGTGAAACGCTCCTGCTTTCTGGAAAGATGCTGACGGGCCGTGACGCTGCCCACAAACGAATGGTCGAACTGATTGATGCCGGCAAGCCGCTCCCAGTCGATCTGAGGGGCCGCGTGATCTACTACGTCGGTCCCGTCCGGGCAGTGAGGAATGAAGTCGTTGGACCCGCCGGTCCAACAACCTCCAGCCGCTTGGACGATTTTACGGACAAGGTGCTCGCCGAAACCGGCCTTTTCGCGATGGTGGGCAAAGCGGAGAGGGGACCGGCGGCCATCGCGTCGATTGTAAGACACAGAACGCCATACCTTGCTGCAGTGGGTGGCGCTGCGTACCTGATTTCAAAGTCGATTAAGGCGGCGCGGATTGTCGCCTTTGAAGACCTGGGCATGGAAGCCATCTATGAATTCGATGTGCAGGACATGCCCGTCGTCATGGCTGTCGATGTTGAGGGAAACTCCATTCACAATTCCGGGCCTCTTGAGTGGCGTAAGCGTATGGCAGCCGACAGCATCGCACGCAACATCGGTGTTTGAGTCTTTCCGGTTGGGCGATTTCGGCCAGACCCGAGCGCCAAATTATCGGGCAAGCCATAAGACGAGCGGCATTTGCGGTGCCCTGCGCCTCGGCGAGCCGGCCAAGCAAGGCCTTCAATTCACCCTAATAGTTGAATGTGCGAGTGAATACTGCATTGAGTATGCCGTCCATGCGATCGAGGGTCGAATGCAGTCGCGCGTCTATCAAGTACGGCAGCGAGATTCAAGAAAATCGGTTATCTATTTATCATGGTCTCCGCCGCCGCCGACTATTCTCTCCAGCTGCACCATTGCCCCGTTGGGCGTTGGGGCGATAGCCAAATTACTTCTGCAGCTTTTCTCAGCGGATCGCTCACCCTCAGCTGATTTTCGTACCCCATTCTGGCACATCTCGGGCCTGGAACGGATGCCTTCCACTGCTACATTCGCTCGTTTCAATTGATGATAGAATTGATCGGCACACAACGCGATGTCATCGCTGAGAGCATAGGTTATGAAGTCGAAACCCGATCCCGTGCAACTCGACAGTTGGGACCTGCGGATCCTCTCCGAAATTCAGGCAGACGGTCGGATTTCAAAAAGTGAGCTTGCAAAACGAGTTCATCTTTCGGCGTCCGCCTGTTCGGAGCGGCTCCGAGCACTCAAGGCCGCGGGGATTATTGAGGGATTTTATGCGCGGCTGAGTCCTGCCCTCATCGGCGGCATGATCTTTGTGATGGTGGAGGTCGTGCTGGATCGTCATCGTCTTGAGGACCAACGACACTTCGAAACTGCTATCCAAGACATTCCGGAAATCCTGGACTGCTGGGCAATTGGGGGGCGCGTGGATTATCTGATGCGGGTCGCATCTCGTTCTATGGCCGCCTATCAGGATTTCATGGAGGGACTGCTGCAGGCAGGCTTGGGGATTGATCAATACTATAGCCTTGTCGTCACGAAACCAGTGAAGTCCAATTCACCGATACCTTTGTCCGCCCTGAGGCAACGGTAACCCAAAAGCTAAGTTTCAACGGCGTTTGGCACGGATCCCGTAGATTCGTCGGCAAAAGGCACCCATTCCGACGAAACTCAAGGGACATTTGCGGTATACTAATTGCTGGAAAAAGGTGGCCGAGCGCTATCCGCCAGTTGATCGCGAGCAAGGACGATGCGCTTGAGCAATCTGGAACCGATCTATTCCAGGAGAGGATCGAAGCAGCCATCGGACGCACTTGCCCAGCACGGTTACGGCGAGAAGCCAAACCGGATCGTGCCTGGTTGAGGAGGCGTCCATATCTAAGATGCGAAGTGCCGAAAAATGCCTCTACCGCTACTTCAAGGGGGGAACTTTCGCCCTGGATTGGCGATCAGTGGCGATTGAGCTTAGTCGCGGTCAGCGCATCCGTGTAGGGGGCGAAATCTACAGCGAGGGTTTGGCAAGCCGACGGGTAGCGGGAGTGCAAGCTGGCCCGCTCGGCCTTGGCGACCAACCCGGCCCTCGACGCCTGCGGACATTCGGAGATCGCGTTTTTACGTCCTAAGTTCGTTGCTGTTCGAGATTAGGAGATCGTCTGTCCTGTTTGACATTGCTGGTCTCCGCAGCCTTCTAAGCGAGGAGCATGGCTGTGCCGGGATCGCGTAGGTGGGTGACAAGGCCGGTCACTCCTGCCACCCGACGTGGTCTTTGAGAAGGTGGAGGTTGCGCTACCGGCTGGAGAGCATGGTGCCAGTTTTCACAAGACAAGGGTCGCTTAATCGAATGGGCGTCAAGTTCATAGATTGCGAACAGATCATGGGGGGATTTGAATAGTGCTACTGACCGAGGCAGAGCTGAAAAGAGTTGCGAATGCCAGTCGAGGACATAGAGCCGCATCGATCGTTCTAAAGGAAGAGACGGCCGCAGCTACAGCCAGATCGTCATTCGACGTTTTTCTGTCACATTCTTTCAAGGACGCAGAGATCGTTCTCGGTGTGAAGCGAATTTTCGAGGAGCTTGGGTTCACTGCTTACGTAGATTGGGTCGAAGATTCACAACTGGACCGCACAAAAGTCTCCTCGGCCACCGCCGAGTTGCTGCGGACCCGTATGAGGCAGTCAAAGACGCTAATCTATGTGCATTCAAACAATTCTCCAGGATCCAGATGGATGCCTTGGGAGCTTGGCTTTTTCGATGGGTTTCGGACCGCGGTAGCGGTTCTGCCCGTGGCAAAAAATTCTTCGGAAACATTCTCCGGGCAAGAATTTTTGGGCCTATACCCTTACATTGATGGGACAGGACCTGCATTCCTGTTTATGAACAGAGGGACCGCGCCTCGCTCAAGAATAGGCTCTGTAAGCTCGACTGCTAACCTCACGTTTGCCAAATCCTGGCTTAAAGAATTTACCGCCACAAAATAGACTGGTGTGCTTCAAAAATGAAATATCCTGGACTCTATAATAGCGCCGACGTGGCATCCAACGAGCAGCAGGCGACGTTTCTGCGCCTGATCCGGGCAGAGTACGTTCTTCTTTTTTTAGCGTCGGTGCTCTCTTTGGACTTGTCGCCATCAAAAGCCTATTTCGGTGTCTATGCTGCGGTATTTCTTTGCTCAATGGGAGTCCTCATTTTCCGGTCGGTCACAAAGCCCGAGCAGGTCTGGTATCAGGCTCGAGCTCTGGCAGAGTCGGTGAAGACATTGACTTGGCGCTTCGCGATGCGAGCACAGCCGTTCGATGACGCGCGCGCCGCTGACGCCAGAGCTGATTTTCGAAAGCTCATGGAAGGTATCCTTGATAGCAATCGTCACCTTGGTAGCGCGTTGAGCGGCACCGATTCAGCATCCCCCCAAACAACCGACCAGATGATGTCGATAAGGGACTCCCCGCTAAAAGAAAGAAAAGACCTATATCTGCAGAGACGAATCTGCGACCAACGGAAGTGGTACGAGAAGAAGGCGCGCTCGAACAAGAGGTCCGCGAAAGTCTGGATGGGCCTTGGTATTTTTGCATACGCTCTGGGATTCTCGTTCATCGTAGTACGCATCGCTGACCCCGCGATGCCAGGCTGGCCGACCGAGCCGCTAATTGTCATCGCCGCCTCCCTTATTGGGTGGACCCAGATCAAGAAATTTAACGAATTGGCATCGGCTTACACGTTGACAGCTCACGAGATCGGCTTGACTGCCGACCTTATTACGGACGCCAACTCGGATGAGGCATTCTCCGCCGCGGTGAACGAAGCCGAACTGGCTTTCTCACGGGAGCACACCCAGTGGGTTGCTCGTCAAAACAACTAAGAGACAACAATGGCATACAGCGATCCGACCTATGTAATATTTGACGGCGATGAAGACGCTTGGGCATACCGCTTTATGAAAGGGTGGAACGCCAGCGAGAATGTGAGTTTTGAATTCGCGAACGCTCACGATCTGGACAATATGACGAGCCGAGCACAGGACGAAGATTATGTTAAACGCAATCTTCGCAACAGAATGAATGGATCGAGCCAGGTACTTGTCCTGATCGGTGAGAAGACGAAAAACCTTTTTCGCTTCGTGCGCTGGGAAATGGAATTGGCTCTTGATCTAGGTCTGCCGATAATCGCAGCAAACCTTAACGGCTCGCGGCAACAAGATGTGAGCTGTCCGCCTATCATCAGGGACAAATGTGTTGTGCACGTGCCGTTCAAGATGAAGGCCATCAAGCACGCGCTAGCCAATTGGCCGAGCGAATTTCATCGGCTTTCAAACGCTCAGCGTGGCGATGGCGCCAGGAGCTATGGCGAAAGCACCTATCGCGATCTCGGCTTATAATCGCCACCTAAAAGCACTTAGCCGCCCAAACATCCTCGCCATCCGCTGGCGGCGACTAGCCTTAGCAACGTCCGCCAGCGTGTTCCGAGCTTGCCGAGCGATGATAAGAAGAGCACGACGTCCGATTTGCTGAGTTTGGCTGAAAGCTGCAGGTCATGTGCAACCTATTAGAGGAGCCCCGCTCGAAGCGTCGGATCGTCAGACAAGATCATGTCGCGCGAGGGCGCTGGTTTCGCGAGGAAAAGGAGCGGCTGTTCGATGTTTGAGGCTTGATCCAGCGTTTCGAGACTGCACGAGCGGCCAGCATTGATGGAGGCAGCTTTTCAGGCCGCGCAATTCTGTCGGCTCGCCCCCTCCTGCGAGCCGCAGCTCGGCTCGCCCTGCGCAGCAACCACGAATTTGCGATCGCAAGAAAGGCAACACGCTGACGATAGAACTTGGCGGCGCTGGTCGGCTGCGAATCAAGATGTCAATGGCAAGGAGCTCTCGCCGCGCGTCTTTGCCGGGCCGAACCTTCTGGCTATGCTCCTTCGAGAAGTCTGCCGAGCACCAGCCGCCGCACCGCCAAAGCTATCAATATGCGCGAGGGCACGACCTCAGCCTCTCAGCGCTGGCCAACCAGGTTGGAGCCTGTGCCGCGGCACGGAACCCGCTGCCTGCTGATCGAGGCGAATGTGCTTTGCCCCTGATCACCTCATTACCACCCTTGGGAAGGGCAAGACCGATCCGGACCGTCAGAATGTAAGGGATGACCGGCAGTTCGGCGGAACATGGCCGCCGGCGCTCTATCGTGCCTCGCGCGGCCGGCGGGAACAGCGTCCCGAGCGCTATTCATCCGTCAATATCGCCCGCTAATCGGGCACTATGCTGGGCGCATGCGCGTCGTAAGCTGTTCGTGTTTGCAGGACGCGCCCCCGACCCTCGGCTAAGGCGAAGGTGACGCCTTAGTTTTCACGGCAATTCGGGCCGATCCCGCGAATTTCACGGCGAATAACCTGCATTCCCGAGAAACTCAAGGGACGTTTCCGGTATGCTATTTGCTAAACAGGTGGCTGGCCGAGTGCCCTCCGCCAATTTATCGCGAGGAGAGGGACATGCGCTTGAGCAATCTGGGAACCGAGCAACTCCGGGAGAAGGATAGAAGCTTCGTCTTCCATCCTTCTACGCATCTGGCCAAGCACAGCCGAGGCGAAACGCCAAATAGGATTATGGCCGGTGCGGAAGGCGTCTATATCTGGGACACCGAAGGCCGAAGGAGCCTCGACGGTTTCGGAGGACTCTACTGCGTCAACATGGGATATGGATGCACGGAGATCGCCGAGGCCATTGCCAGGCAAGCACACGAATTGCCGTTCGCGCACGTCTATGCCAGCCAAGGTACGGAGCCGGTCGCCCTGTTGGCAGAGGCCGTGGTCGAGTATTTCGGTCAGAACATGCGAAGGGTCTATTTCGGCCTCTCCGGTTCCGATGCCAACGAAACCAACATCAAGCTGGTCTGGTACTATAATAACATTCTTGGCCGGCCCGAAAAGAAAAAGATCATCTCGCGAAATCGCGGCTATCACGGGTCTGGATTGGTCACGGGTAGCCTAACTGGCCTTCCCTTCTTTCACAATTTCTTCGACCTGCCTCTGGATTTGGTGCGCCATACAACCACGCCGCACTATTACCGCCAGGCGCGTGTCGAGGAGAGCGAGGAAGCGTTCTCCCGGCGCTGTGCCGATGAGCTTGAAGCCTTGATCCTGGCCGAAGGACCGGAAACGGTTGCAGCTTTTATCGGAGAGCCGGTACTTGGGACAGGAGGTATTGTGCCGCCCCCCAAAGGGTACTGGACGTCCATTCAAGCGGTGCTCGACAAATACGATATCCTTCTAATCGCGGATGAAGTGGTCTGTGGCTTCGCGCGAACCGGCGAGAAGTTCGGTTCCCACCTGTATAACATGCGTCCGGATTTCGTGACCATCGCAAAGGGTTTGAGTTCCGCCTACCTCCCCATCTCCGGGTCAATCATTGGCGACCGTGTCTGGTCGGTTTTGGAACAAGGAACTGAGAAGCACGGCGCACTCGGCCACGGCTGGACATATTCGGGGCACACGCTTTGTGCCGCAGCCGCGCTCGCCAATATTCGACTGCTTAAAGAAAAAAATATTCTGGAGCATGTCCGCGATGTTGGACCGTATTGGCAAGACCGGATGAAGGCCGAGCTGGCGGGACATCCCATCGTTGGTGAAGTTCGCGGAGTGGGTATCCTGTCGGCCGTAGAGATGATGCGGGACCCAAAACAAAGGATACCATTCGAACCCGACCTTCAGGTCGGGGTGCGCACTGCAGCTGCTCTGTTTGAGAATGGTGTCATCGGACGGGCCATGCCGCATGGCGACATCCTCGGTTATGCCCCCCCCCTGATCATTACCCGAAAAGAGATCGACATCATTGTCGACGCGACGGTAAAGTCGGTCGATACCACCTATCGCGCGCTGAAGGCCGAGGGTGCCGTATGATTTTGCGATCGCGAAGGAGCGAGTCCGGAGGCAGGCATGTCCCTGCGCGCTACTGCGCCGAGCAGACCCAAAACTGTTGAATTCCAGATATCTGATCTTGAGCATGCTCCGGGCTATTTCAGTCACGATTTGTAACCGAATCAGTTCTGCCGCCGCTGTCCTGTTGCCCAACGACCAGGACCTCTGTGCGGCGCGCCCTGCGGGTGTACCTCCCCGCCGGCAGGGCGCCCTTTTTGACCCACGTAATCAGTATCATTATGGCCCGTGCGGGATCGAGGGTCTGGTAAAGGTCATCTGCACGTTCCGATGCAGATTGAGCTTAGACGTGCCCTTTACATCATTGCAGCGGGCCATAATCATTGCGGTGAATTTTATCACGTCAGGTATATAGAAGGACGATACTCACACGCCACCCCGTTCACAAGGAAAGGCATTTTAATATTGTTGAGACGATTTGCCTATCAAAGAAAAGAAAGCATCGCAACACTTCTTTGCGGATCACGGCGCCCCGGGTGGGGGATGAGCGGCTATCCGAATTGTTATGCTAATGCCGACCCAAATTCCTGCAAAAGCTGGGGTCAATGATGGCTTTTGGTCAGCGCAGGATGATTTCTCCTGATTTGGTCGGTGCAGGGGCGGTCATGATTTAATGCATGGAGATTCTCTGATTGAGCTGTTGAGATCATGAGGCGTCTGCCAGACGCCCATCGGGTGAGCCCAGCATGATTGGGATGACCGACGAAGATCGAAAGTGTGGCAGCATTCTGGAGCCCGGTCAGCCCAGCGACGCCCGCGAATTCAATCACGTTTGTCGGGACATACACGACGCAGCCGGAAGGCGTGCAGAAAGAGGAAGAATCGAGCGCGACGATGACGAGGCACATGCCACTTGTTTTCGAGACATTCCTTGAAAGACTGTCACAGAGTATCGATGAGGCAGATTTCCGGGATGCCATGGCTGAGGCGGCCGGACGACTTGACCTAATCTTCTTTGCCTACCTCTCCTTGCCAGCACGGCCTTCCGGCAAACCGAGGTTAATTTCAAACTATCCACCCCGCTGGACCAGACAGTATCTGGAAAATCAGTATGAGAAACTCGATCCTGTGGTCTTGCGTGCTCGAAATGGCGGCTGCCCGTTTCACTGGGGATCGAATTTGGGAGGCGATAAAATGTCGCCGGCTCAACAGCAGCTATTCGATGAGGCGGCTCAATTCAGCATCTGCTGCGGTTTGACGATCCCAATTGTCGATCTCCGCGGCCGCATCGCTGCGGTTACTTTTGCCGCCGATGAGCCTCGTCCAGTATTTCTTCGGGTCGCTGAGCGGTACGAACAAGCTCTTCAACTGATGGCGGCCTGCTTTCATCGTTGCGTTCGCCGCAAATTGCCGAGCGATCGAACAGTGGATGGGGTTTCGCTGACATCCCGCGAATATGAGTGCCTGAGGTGGGCAGCGCGGGGTAATTCAGCCTGGGTGACCGGCCGCATCTTGGGTATCAAGCCACGCACGATCGCTTTTCATTTGGACAATGCCAAGAAGAAGCTAGGCGTGCGAACCCAAAATCAGGCTATAGCCCTTTTGGGGTCCGAAGGGTCCTCAATTGTCTGAGAAGCTTTTTGATCCCCTTGTGCTCGGGCCATTCGATCGCGCGCTTTGTATCGAGCGTTGACTGGATGCCGAGATCTTCTGTTCCGCCGGCTCGGGCGATGCAGCCGTATTCTTCCAGTCCGCGCCGGTGATCATAGTCTATGGGTGCTCGAGCGGGTGTGTCGTCGCTGACGAGCTAGTTGTGGAGCCTCAACAGGTTGTCCTCGGTTAGAGCGAGGCGACTGATAGGTGTTTTGGACTTTAGGCTCCCGTGGGGACGGTGCCAATTGTATCTGTGCAGCCAGACCGGCAACTCTGCGGCGCGGTGATCTGAAGTCGGATAAGCGATGGCATAAGCCCATTCGCGCAGTGCTGTCTGGATGAAGCGCTCGGCCTTGCCATTGGTCTTGGGTGTATAGGGTCTTGTCCTGACGTGCTTGAGGCCGAGATCGCGGCAGGCCTTGGCGAAGGCCTTTGATCTGTAGCAGGAGCCGTTGTCGGTCATGACGCGGGCTATCGTGACGCCGAGGCTGGCGTAGTAGGCCACCGCCGCCTTGAGGAAGGCGATGGCGCTTTCTTTTTTCTCGTCGGGCAGGATCTGCGAGAAGGCGATGCGGGAGGCGTCGTCGATGCAGACATGGACGAACTCCCAACTGCTGCCGCGCGAGCTGGCATTGCCGGTGCGCTTGCCGGTAATGCGATGACCGATGCGCTCGAAACGACCGAGCTTCTTGATATCGATATGGATCATCTCGCCAGGATGCTCGCGCTCGTAGCGTCGGATCGGCTCGGCCGGTTCGATATCCCGCAACCGCGACAGTCCGGCACGCTTGAGAACCCGGCTAACGGTGGCGGGCGAGACGCCGACCTCATGGGCGATGTGCTTGCCGGTCCAACGTTGCCGCCGCAGCGCCATGATGCGCTCGGCGATCAACGCAGCGGTGGCCTGCGGCATATTGGCGGGCCGCGAGGAACGGTCGATCATGCCGGCCCGCCCTTCGGACTTGTAGCGCTCGACCCAGCGCGCCACGATCTTGGCCGACACGCCGTAGACACGCGCCGCATGGGCTTTGGAGAAAGCGCCTTCTATCACCGACAGCGCCATCTCCTCTCGACGCAGCGGTGTGAGACGGGCATTCTTATGGATGTTCATTCGGACCCTCCGGTGAGTGCTGAAGCTTGGTAACTCCAGTCTCCCCGGTCCGGTCCGAATGGACAACCTCCCGAAAGCTCACAGCTAGTCGTGCGGTTATATAGTTTCCGAGGATGGCCCGCTTGCATACCTGCCTGCCGGTAATCTCTAACCCTTGACTTAGGGCGATGGCTATCGGTTATGCGGCTTGAAAGCGAAGAGGTGGACCCTTCGTCGAGCGCCGGTACGATATGGAGTGCTGCTCCGGGCTAATACCCATCCAGACAGAGCGGAACCTTCTATCACGTCAGACGCTCGGACAGTTGCCAAACCCCGATTTCCTGGGAACTGAATTGTGCTCGCCACCGGGTCCATTTTGCCGGCGCGTCTGTGGTGCAGGCCCCGATCAGCCTGACCAATGGCACAGGAACGCTTCTATGACCGAGCACTGCGAATTTGTCAGCTGGCGAACAATTCCTTGTAGCCGCTCGTCACCATCCAGTTCGCACGGTCGAGATGACTACGAAGCGCCTTCCTGGCGCGCTCCGGTTCAAGTGCCGGATCAATGCCGAGGATCAGTTGGGCCATTTCCTCTTCGGGCGCCTCATCGGCTGAGGCGTCCAGGAGCCTCATATAGATGGTAAAGTGCGCCCTGTCGTAGGCGGTAAGACGGTCAGACCAAGGGACTTCGTCGAGCAGTGTTGAGCTTTGAGTCCTATCTGTTCCCGTTGATTGATTCATGTCTGCCGCGAACCTCGCATGTTGATCGCTGGATCCAAGGCAGAATATCCCAAAATGGGATAATCCGAAACGGGGATTAGTCGCTGAGCCGGTCTCTACCTGCCGGTTCACCTAAATGCCCAAATCTCTTCGATCTCCCCGCCACCAGCGGTTTCTGGCCCAGTTGATCTCACTGCGCAATGTCAAAGGGCTGACGCAGGCGCAGGTGGCTGAGAAGCTTGGTCGTCCGCAATCTTTCGTGGCGAAATATGAGGGTGGCGAACGGCGTCTCGATGTCATTGAGTTTCTCGACGTAACTGCGGCCCTCGATGCTGATCCGTGTGAGATTCTGTTGAGCCTGCGCACGTAGTGGGCGCCCGCGCCCATCACCGCGCGTGCCGTGTGCCGGTGGGTCGAGCCCCGATTTTCTTGGCTCTGGCGTCTCGACCATTCCGCTGCGCCTCCTAGCGCGTCGTTAGACTCTCGCAATTCGCTCTGTTTTGTGCCTTTCTCAGCAGGTGGCGCCGCATCCTTCTAGGCCCGCCGCGGCGTCCCGCAACCCTTAGCCAGCTGTGAGCTTTCAGTAGGTTGTCCATCCGGCCCTTCGGATGCGGTGCGGCTCAGACGGCGGACCCGTTCCTGTCATGATTCGCCGCCGCACCCATTCCTGGGAAGCAGCCATTGGCGAGCGGAGGACAAAATGATGAGACAGCGAAGCGCTGGGCCATCCGCGCTGTGGTGATACGTCGATGCATGGCGGTTGCGCGACTTCGTTGCTTGAAGCGAAGCGACCGCACCGCCCATTTCGTCAACTGGCGAACAAATCCTTGTAGCCGCTCGTCACCACCCAGTTTGCACGGTCGAGATGACTGCGAAGAACGTTGCGTGCGCGCTCAGGTTCGCGTGCCGGATCAATGCCGAGGATCACTTTGGCCATTTCCTCTTCAGTGGCGTTGTCGGCCGAGGCG
The DNA here is from genome assembly GCF_029625675.1 of Mesorhizobium sp. WSM4884. Taxonomy (NCBI): domain Bacteria; kingdom Pseudomonadati; phylum Pseudomonadota; class Alphaproteobacteria; order Hyphomicrobiales; family Phyllobacteriaceae; genus Mesorhizobium; species Mesorhizobium sp. WSM4884. The sequence continues at coordinate 80,602 of NZ_JARTVO010000010.1, read as the reverse complement.
TCCAGGAGCCTCATATAGGTTGTAAAGTGGTCCTTGTCGTAGGCTGTAATGCGGTCCGACCAGGGGACCTCGTCGGCGAACGGCGTGTTCGATCTGGGCTGCAACATCGCTAATTCTATCTCCGGCCAATGGACCCGCGAAGCCCTGTGCCTGCTAAATGTGGATTACATATTATAGTTGATAAACTCAAGCCGCCTGATCCGCTGGCTTGCGTGCATGGATATGCGCAAGTTGGTCGGACGGAATGTGCAGAGGATCAGGCAAAGGAAGCGCCTGACGCAGGAGCAGCTTGCGGAGATTTCCGGGTTCAGTCAGCAGTACATCAGCGGCTTGGAGAAAGGCCGAAGAAATCCGACAATTATCACGATCTATGAACTGGCATTGGCCCTCGGCGTCAGCCACATGGATCTGGTTCGGCCCGACAAACAGGCATGATACACCCGCCCTCCAAGTAGCTGGCCGCCTGATGGCGCGCGCCGGGTGCTCGTGAACCCAGGCTTTTCTTAGGGTCCCCCGGCAGCCCCTGCCATTTGGCTCGCCCTGGCCCGGCGCACCCTATTGGACAGTCGGCCGCTGCGGTTTTTGTCAGCCTTTCCTGGGGCGGTCGGCATTGCCTTTTAGGCCCGCCGCGGCCTCCCGCAACCTTCGCTCTCGCTTCAGGTCCTTCTCTTGGTTACGATCCTTCGGATGCGGTTCGCCTCTTTCAGCGGGCCTAATCGCTTTCTGCCGCCCACCCCACGGGGACAGCCACGCGAGACTAGTATGGAGCGTTGCGGTTAGCGCACGAACAGCAAAGGAACTGAAAAAACAGGCAACTGTCGAAGCATGGCTGAACCAGCCATCGTGTCGGCATCTTGGAGCCGCGTGTTCGCCTTGAGGCCCTGCCGGTAGGATCCCTGCAGTTGAAGTCATTGTCGGCATTCTGACAACAATGGACATGAACCGCCGAACTATCAAGGCGACCAGGTTGTTGTCTAGCAATGGTTTTCCGAATCGGCACGGCACTTGCGTTACCAAAAACAAGTACGCCGCGGCACGGATCGCCCAAGAGGCTGAACGACCTGATCTGTTTGACCCTCGCAGCAGGGGTGGATGGCTAACACAAAGGAAACTTTGAAGGTGGACGTTTTCGAAAGTTCTCCAATACCTGTCAGGAAAACACGGACGCCATCTTTCTCGGTGGATCTAGCCTTGCTGGGAGTCGCATTCGTTTGGGGGGCGAGCTATCCGGTCGGGAAAGGCGCACTGTTCTACGCGCCGGTTTCGATACTTGTTCTTTATCGCTTCCTGATTACTACGATCATTACGGCAGTGGCTGCAAGACATGAGATCGCATTGGTCTCCTGGGGCGATTTCATCCGCGGCTTCGCATTGGGAACAATACTTTTTTGCATCTTTATTGCTGAAACTTACGGCGTTGCATCGACAAGCGCAATGAACACGGCCTTGATCATATCGCTTTGTGTGATTTTCACGCCGAGCATCGACTATGGGCTATCACGGCGACTTCCACCTACGGGCATTTTGGCAAGTGCTGCCATAGCGTGCATCGGTGTCGGCATTCTCACTGGCGGGATCAGCAGGTTCAGCCCGGGTGACGCGCTTGTCTTGGGGGCCGCGATTCTGCGAGCGGTTATGGTCGTTTCCACCAAACGCCTTCTGGCCGGCCGGCAGATTTCATCTGCAGCCCTGACGGCCATCCAAGGATCGACGGTGGCAACACTTACTTTCGTTTTGGCCGTCGCTCAGTTCGGAATTTCAGGCCTTGTTGTGAGGGCCACCCTTCAGTTTTGGGGCGCTGTTGCCTTCCTTGCACTCTTCTGCACCCTCGCTGCATTCTACATTCAAAATGCCGCAGTGAGAAAATCCACACCGACACGGGTTGGCTTCTTGATGGGAACAGAACCTTTTTTTGGTTTCGTTCTAGCGCACCTTCTTCTGAATGAGCCTTTGACAGTACCGAGCTTGATAGGCGCAGGCCTCGTCCTCGCTGCGACGTTTGCTGGCATCTGGTTTGAGAGCAGGACATCCAAATGAACCCCATCTTGGCTTCCACCAAACCCGCCATCGGCGGCATTTCGAGTTTTGAAGATCTGGAGGCTTTTCCGGACCGAACCGCACCAGTTGCAACCATGTTCAGCGGCGGTCTCGACAGCACCTATCTTCTCTACAAGCTGCAAAGCCTTGGCTTTGCGAACATTGAAGCTGTCGCAGCGGATGTCGGAACGCGCATCGATCAGCCTTTGTTGGAACGGACGGCAGCCATGTTCGGCGCGCGCTTTGTCTGCCTCGAAGGGCGGGATGCCTTTGTCGAACAAGGCGTGAAATCAGCCATTCGAGCCCACGCCAAGTACCTTGGCATCTATCCGTTGAGCAGTTCGTTGAGCCGTCCCATAATCGCATCTTTGGTTGTTAATCATGCTAGGTCAATCAACTCACGGCTGGTTCTTCATACAGCAAACCTTTCTCAAAACAGTCTTCCGCGCCTTAACAATAGCATTAAGCGCTCAGGATTTTCCGGCAACTTCGGCAGTCCGTATGAATGCTCTGTGATATCCCGACAACAGAAGACCTCCGACCTGTCCAAGTGTGGAGCGACTTTTGTGGCGGACCGCACGTGGAGCGCGGACGAAAACCTCTGGTGTCGGGAATTCGAGTCGGGGCCTTTGGAAGATCCCGAGAACTTTTCCATCCCCGAGGAGGCATTTGCTTGGACGCGCCACATTCCCGCAGAGCAGCCGGTAGAGATCAAACTCGGGTTTGCAGACGGAAGTCTCGTGTCAATTGATGACCGTGATGTTGCATTGGTCGACGCAATCCCGTTCCTGAATAACACGGTCGGCAAATTCGGGCACGGCCGCTTTGTCGGGCTTGAACACATCACAACCGGCCAAAAGGTTCTCGAAGTCCGCGAGGCCCCTGCCGCGGCCATTATCTTCGACGCGCTGCGTCACCTCGAAACCGCTTCTCTTGACGTGGCATCAATCGTTTTGAAGCAAGGGCTTGAGCAAGCCTGGTCCCAAGAGGCGGTTTCAGGTGCATGGGGCAGTACTATTCACCAGATGTGCGAACGGGCCATTGCATCCGCCCTCGAGGGCGTTAGCGGGAGCGTCAGCTACATAGTCGATCACACACGCTTTTTACCTCGGTCGATCCGAGCCAGGACGCCGAGATACATTAGGGACCGCGACCTTTGGGAATACCAAGCCGCAACCCACATAGCGTTGTCCAAAGCGTTCCGTCCTCGCCAAGTCACCAAAAGGGAGACACCCGTGGAAAACAACGCACCCCAGGCGCCGGCCAACCTCAGTCAACAATGCACTGACGGTCTGGTGACAAATGGATGGTGGTTTTCAAAAGGCGAGCGCGCCGAAGCCTGCTTTGGCATCGAAATTGATGCAGCCTGGAAGAACTTTGCTGACCATTGGAATCGACTTCTTCTCGATGAATACATGCGTGACGGCGGAACATATCGTTACCGGCGCTATAGCGCTTTTGAATATGACGCGACTGACGGAATCTTTAGGCTCCTACCCCACGCCCCCTACGAACAATCAAAAAGTGTCAATCATCTGAATGGCGGCTTCAAGCGCCACTTCGAGCCCCTTGAAAACTCCTTTATAGACCATCCCGTCTTAGAAAAGATTCTGACAGGTTTCTGCAGAATTCTATGTGAAGCCGCCCGACATGATCGTTGGAATATCAAGATCCATCCCTACCGGATTGTCGCGCGCGATGGTGTAAATGGCAAACCGGCACCCGAGGGCCTTCACCAGGACGGGGTGGACTTCATTGCTTGCTATATGATTGGGCGGGTCAACGTCACCGGCGGCATGAGCATGATCACCGACGCCTCAAAGGAGTTCCTCGGCGAGGTCGAAATGAACTCCCCGAATGATTTTGTGATCTGCAACGACCGCGAAACCTTTCACGATGTATCGTCGATTGTGGCCGAAAACCTGAAAATGCCGTACGCTTATCGCGACGTCCTTGTGATCGCCTTCGAGAAATTATAACGCCCAGCGCGCCGAGAGCATTTTCAACAAGGTTCAATACTGCTTGGTATCCTCTCGGGTGTTCCTGGTGCGGGAACAATGCAGGATTAATTTCTTGCATCTAAACACCTAGATAGCAGTTTCGCCTCTCTGGTATGATGGTTTTTGGCCTCGCGGATCTCGCGTAATACGAATGACCGTGGACACCCCCGATCTTCGCAAGAAAGTGAGAAATTATCCTCATGCTGTCCGACGAGGTGGTCTGCGGCTTCGGAGGCACCGGGAACTGGTTTGGTAGCCAGACATTTGGGATGGAACCGGACATGCTCTCGATCGCCGGGGGGCTTTCATCCGGTCACCTGCCCATTGGCGGCGTCATTATCTCGACAAGATTTATCAATGCGCCGCTGACGAGGCCCACAAGGTCGGCGTGTTCGGTCACGGTTTCACCTACTCCGGTCATCCGGTGATAGCGGCCGTCGCCGCCGAGGCGATCAGGATCTACAGCGAGATCGATTTCGTGACCCAGGCGCGTCGTCTCGGCGATCACTTGCATGGAGCCCTCGCGGACGCGCTCGGCGACCATCCGCTTGTCGGTGAAGCCCGCGGCCGCGGCTTCATCGCGGGGGTTCAGATCGTCGAGGATCGTGCGCCCGTCGCGTCTTCGCGCCCGAGCTGAGGATCGGCGATGTCGAGCGGCGGTGCCGCGAGCACGGCGTCATGATCCGCAATATGGGAGAAGTGCTTGGAATCTGTCCGCCCTATATAATCACCGAAAGCGAGATCGACCCCTTGGTTGACGGCATTCGTTCTGCACTCGACGGCGCCGCTGCTGCGAATTCCCGGGTCGGTCGGGTGGCATGAGTTCCAGCATTAAGACCGACTGCTTCACTTCAGTGGATATTATCGAGCAAACGCTCACCCGAGGGGTGCACTTCATCCGTGTCCGGTACAAAACGTCACCCATGTCTCAGGTCGGGCACGCCGCTCGCCAACGACACCGAGTTCGGCCTCGCGGCCTACTTCTACACCGGCGATCTCGGTCGCGCCTTCCGCGTGATGGAAGGACTGAAGTACCGGCGTCAATGAAGGCCTGATCACCACGCCGGAGGTGCCGTTCCGCGGCGTCAAGGAATCGGGCCTCGGCAAGGAAGGCGGCCTCCAGGGCATCGTGGATTATCTCGACACCAAACATGTCTGCATCGGCGGTCTCGGCGTCTAGTGGTTCCCGCCTGACATAGGAGTCCAATCAGAGATTCCCTTTCTGGCCTGCGCGTGCGAGTCTGGCGCATGCGCACAGGAAGATCGTTCACCGTTTCGTCGGCCGATCGCGTCCGTCTGACGGCGCTGATCAGGGATCGCAACGCCCCGCAAAAGCATGTCTGGCGCGCCGAGATAGTGCTTTTGCCCGCCGACGGCGTCGGCACCGGCGAGGTCATGCGCCGCATCGGCAAGTCGAAGACCGACGTCTGGCGCTGGCAGGAGCGCTTTGCCGCGGAAGGCTGTGACGGGCTGCTGCGCGACAAGACGCGACAGTGGCGCATTCCGCCGCTCGGTCCCGATGTCGGCGAGCGCGTCGTGGCACTGACGCTTGCCGATCCGCCGGGCGAGAGGACCCACTGGACCGCCGACATGATGGCGCAAGCCGCCGCAATCAGCGCCAGCGCCGTCAGGCGCATCTGGAAGGCGCATGGTCTCGCACCCCACCGCTGGCGCCAGGTTCAAGCTCTCCAATGATCCGAAGTTCGTCGACAAGTTGCGCGCCGTCGTCGGCCTCTATCTCGATGCGCCGGCCCATGCCATCGTTCTGTCGGTCGATGAAAAGAGCCAGATCCGGCGCTCGACCGCACCCACCCGGCCTGCCGATGAAGAAGGGGCGGCTCGGTACGATGAGGCACGACTACAAGCGCAACGGCACCACCACCCTGTTCGCCGCCCTCAACGTCCACTATTGTCCCGTTGACGAGAATATCATCTTAGTTGCTTGTAAAAATTTGTTCTCCACTTCCGTCTCCATCGTATCTCAGTCAACGCGATGGAGCAGGAAATGACTACAAACATTGTGAAACTGGAAGAAGGCAGGGCAATCGGCTCTAATCGTGACGTGCCGCTGTCAGATCATGAGGCGGAAGCCCTAGGGCATCTTGCGGTGGCGCTGAGTGGCATTTCGACGACCATTCGGTCCGCCGCCTACAAACACGCGCTAAACTCTAGTCACGCGATGAAGCCCCTAAAGGAGACGGAGGACGCGCTTACCGACTACGACGCCTTGGCGAGGGCGGCGGGCCGAAAGCAGCCGAAAGCGGCGGAGGAGGACGACAGGAAGGGGGACGCCCTAGCGAGAGAGGCCGCCGCACAGGTCAGCAGGGTCGATCAGACCCGATCTTCCCGCTGGAGCAGACCGCGAAGGGTACCGGTGGCATCAACGGACTACGTTCGGCAGGTGGTCATGGCAGATAGTCAGCTTGGAGCAGTGTCGGCACTGGTAAACGCGCGGCGAGTGGCTCCAGAACGCTTCCATGCTTCTGTTCCCAGTGTAGATAATAATCCGGATGCTCCGCTTCTGACCTCTTTTTCGGACTATCTGAGCAGGGTGTGCGGACTGGAGTCAAAGTCCCGCGAAGGCGTTCTCCTGGGCAGCCGCCGCTTTCTGGATTGGTTCCATCACCACCATTCCCGGCCAAGCCCTCGGCGCGTTGACGGCTGAGCATGTCCTTGCCGCTGTCGAACATCGGCTGTCACTATCGGCGACCTCCGGTACCCGCACCGGCAGCAACTTCTCACATCGTATTGGGCTGGCCACCACGACCAGAATCTCGCGCGCGTCGTCCCCAGGACGCCCCACTGGCGTTTGGCTCATCTAACCCTCGAACTCGGCTACGGCCCGTCGACGGTCTTCTTCACATGGGTCGGATTCGACGAAATGGACGAGGTCACAGGCGACGGCCATGCTGAACTGCTCGACGACGGCTCCATCGACATCACCTTCTATCACAACGGCGACGAGGCAATCCTCAAGGCCAAACGGGACACTTCTTCAACGGCCTGCTAGGAGATCCGTGTTCGCCTTGCGCTGACAAAGAAGCTCACACATGACGTCCGGGAGACGATGCTGGCAAATGGTCTGGCTGAAGCATTCCACCCACAATACCAAAGCCCGTCCCGATCCAAAGCGCTTCTAAGCACTCCACCTCAGGCGCAAGGCCGGTTGGCCAGTGCATCTTCTTGGTCCGCCGGAAGAGAACCCCGCCCGACAATAGCTTCATGAGGTCTTGCGCTGCAGTGTCGACCGTAAAAAAGGGCGCGCGAGGCGCCCTTCATTTAAACCGGCAGTCGGGAAGCAGACTTCACTCTGATATTCAAAAGCGGTAGGTGACACCTGCGCCTATCAGCCAGGGATCGAGCTCCGCCTTCCCCGTCAGCTTCGCGCCGGTCACCGTGACGTCGAAGTCCGGCTTCAGGAAAAGCTTCTTCACGTCGAAGTTGAGGCCCCAGTGCTGGTCCACCATGTAGTCGAATCCGACCTGCAGCGCCGTGCCGAACGTGTTCTTCACCTTGAGAGCATCAGCGCTGCCAGTGTCCTGGTTGTAGAAGATCGTGTAGTTCACGCCGGCGCCGACATAAGGCTTGAACGCGCCGAGATCGGTAAAATGGTACTGCAACGTGAGTGTCGGCGGCAGCAGCCAAACTTTGCCGATGTTGCCCAACCCTCCGATCGTCCCTTGGCCCGCGATGTTGGCATAAGTGGTACCGAGTATGAGTTCGGCGGCGATGTTGTCGGTGAAGAAATACGAGATATCGAGTTCCGGCGTCACCGTGTCCGAATACGAAAGACCGGAGCCGGGAAGCGTATCAACGTAGCCCAGATCTTTCGTAACGACGCCCAACGCCCGCAGGCGGACCTGCCAAGGGATTGGCGCTTCGGTGACCGAGGCTCCCGTCTCCGCCAGGACGGTCTCTGCTTGCGCAGGCTCCGCGGCGACGGCCTGCTGTCCCACCATGATCAGGGCCACCGCCGCTGCTGTTGCCCGCGCTACGCCCATTCGCGTTCTCGCCATGAGATTCACTCCTTGATGTTCAGAAAGGATGCACTGCACTATTTCGTCTCCTGCTCGAATGAATTGTTGATGGACCTCAAATGCCCCTCTTGCGTTGCAACGCGTTCCGCCGTCTCCGGAGGGTGATCGTTGAAGCCGATTGCGCTGCGGAGAAAATTGGTGCCTAGACTGATGAATGCGGCTTGCTCCCGATTGTCCTCGCCGCAGCCGTGCCCGCCTGCGCTGGCCTCGTAGAAGTAAGCGGGATAGCCAAGAGCCTGCAGTTTTGCGGCCATCTTGCGCGCATGGCCCGGATGGACGCGGTCGTCGCGTTTCGTGGTGGCGATCAGGATAGGCGGATAGGGCTGTCCCGGCGCTGCGGCGTGATAGGCGGAGATTTCCTTCAGGAAAGCCCAATCGTGAACCTTGTCCGGATCGCCATATTCGTCGATCCAGCTCGCGCCCGCCAAGAGCTTGGTGTAGCGACGCATGTCGATAAGCGGTGCTGTGCAGAACAGAGCCCCGAAATGCTCAGGATAGCGGGTCAGCATGTTTGCGATCAGCAGGCCGCCATTTGAGCCACCCTCGGCGGCAATCCGCCTCGGCAGGGTGATGCCCCTTCGCACGAGGTCGGAGGCAACGGCGGCGAAATCGTCGTGGGCGAGACGCTTGCCCTCCCTGCGCCCGGCTTCGTGCCAGCGGGTGCCGAACTCGCCGCCGCCGCGGATGTTCGCCTCGACACACGTGCCACCGCGCTCGAGCCACAGCTTGCCCAGCGGGGAGTTGTAGTAGGGCAGGAATGATACGCCGAACCCGCCATAAGCGGAAAGGTGAATCGGAGCATCTCCGTTCCCGTTCGCCGGACCAACCTGCGTATAGGGGATCAGCTCATGATCGATAGAGACTGCCTCGTGGCGCGTGACCACCAGTCCGGATGCATCGAAATTCTCCGGGCTGCGCTTCAGGATTGCTGAAGCGCTGAGAGACGGCGCGGCATTCAGATCGAACAGCAAGAGCTGCGGCGGCGTGATCGGATCCTGAGCACAGATCAGGACCTCTCCATTGGTCTCGTGAACTGCCGCATCGAATGACCAGACGTCGACAGTACCTTCGGCGGGCAGGGTGTTCAGGACTCGGCGCGTCCATTCCTGGTGGCCGGGAGTGAACATCTCGAAACGCGGTGCGAGATTGACGAGGTAAGAGATAATGAGCTTCCCGTCATTCCAGAAGAATGACTGCATGGAGCGCCTTTCCCCTGGTTGAAACAGGGTCTCAAAACGGCGTCCGCCGGCGAGGAAAGTGGAAAGCGAGATGACGATCAGCGCGTCGGCGGGATGGGTGGTGCCTCCCACCGTCCAGGGCTTGCGCGGCCTTACCGCCAGCCAGTCGCCGAAGACCCGCCACGACGCGTCGCGAGGAAGATCGATCTGCCTCCTCGGCCCGCTCCTATCGCCGATCCAGCTGATCTTCTCGAAGAAGGCCGGCTGCTCGATGAACCAAAGGCGCTCGCTGCGGCCGGTGCGGTCCGAATGACCAGACACTTGGAAGCTTTCGAACCCGGCCTCGAAGATTGCCGGCGTGGTGAGGGGATCCGCGTCACGCTTCCACAGTCGAACTGTGCGCGCATAGCCGGAGCGGGTGGCCATGCCATTACCAAGCGCACTGGAAAGCAGAAGCGTGTCAGGGTCCAGCCAATTAACGTAGCCTTTGGCCTCGGGGAGGTTGAAGCCGTCGGCGACAAAGCTCAGAGAAATCAGGTCGAATTCGCGATGCACGACCGCGTCGCTGCCGCCGCGCGACAGGCGCAGAACGGCTCTTTCCCGTCTCTCCGGCTCGATGGACGCGCCGTCCCAGATCCAGTCCTCTCCGTCGCTAGCCGCGAGAGCATCCAGATCGAGCAGTAGCTCCCATTGGGGATCCGCCTTCATGTAGGCGGCAAGGGTGGTCCGGCGCCACAGTCCGCGTGGATTACCGTCATCTCGCCAGTAATTGTAGAGGTACTGACTACGGCGCGCGATCAGGGGAAGATTGTCGCGATTGTCGAAAATGGCTGTCAGAGCCGCGCGGTCGCGCTCGAACTGCGTTCCACCGAAGTGCTTCAGAGTCCTTGCCGATTGGCCGGCGGCCCAGGCAAGTGCCCGCTCGCCCTCTACATCTTCAAGCCAGACATAGGGATCGTCGTCGGGAGCATCAAGCGTTGGACGGACATCAAATGCGTTCATGTCCGGACAGCCTTCAGAAAGAAGGGATAGAGGCTTCCGTCGGCTCGGGAACGCTCAGTGTCGGTAGCGGCGCCCACATGTTCGAAAAGCGTGATCATTGATGAGTTCTTCCAGTCGGTGCGGCATCGCAGTGCTTTTGCGCATAGGGCCGCAACCTTCGTGCCAACTGGGAAAATCGTTTCGGAACAATGCGATCGCTCTGGAAGCGTTGTGTCACATGTCCGACATCGTCGAGAATCCGACAACGAGTGCTCCTCCTAATCACCGGATCAACCTCCGGCGCCAGTCGTGGACACTGTGCAGAACTCGAGAAGTGAAGCTCATTGGAGTGAACCTGGTTGACGCCCAACATCTTCGCTCTGGAGCGCTTCACGCACACGGATTCATGGCAGACACCATGATGCGATCGATGCTGTTAGAGACCAAGCTGGCTGCGCCTGTGAGTTTCAGCCGCCAGCTGGAAGCAGCGGAGTTCTGAGGAGAAGGGTGGGGGGCCCAAGCCCTGCCGCAATCTTGGCCTGCACCGTCCCCTTGATTGTTGTGGGTCAACGTCTGCCTGCCCGCTGAATTTGGCACGCCTTACACCTACGTCACGACCAAGACCTTCCTGTTGCACTTCGGCCTCGACACACTGCGGGATTTGCCCGATTTCGAGGCGATTGAGGTTGCCGCGCTGCTCAGCAAGGAGAAGCTGCTGGCGGGCGATACTCCCATCGGGCTGGTGAGTGGTGGAGGAGGTGAGGAGCGACACTCCAAGGCCAGGACGGGCTAGCGCAGCAGATACATGGAAGTAATCGCTTGATATGAGCGGTTGAGAGTCGAATCAGGGAACTATGCGATCACTATCGATAAGAGGTGGCAATATCGATCGTGATTGTATCGGGCCACTCTACGGCGAAGGAGGCGGCAACTTGTGTCTCCGACCCGAAACGATTACCTTGCGGCCATTATGAGCAAGCATTTGGCATCCGTCTTGACGACGTGAACGCGCCCTGCAGCGTACAGCTGGACGACGCGGCGCTGGCCGATTGCTTTGCGGATCTCGATTTGGCCAAGCAGCATCCCGCTCATGTCAGCGCCTTTCTCGGCGAGGTCCCTCTCGCCCAGCAAGTCGAGTTCGCAACCGCGCACCACATTCGCGGTCGACGAGATGAAGGCTTTTGCCGCCAAGTTCTCTGCCTGGTCCGGCGAAAGCTATCCGCTCGCCGCATAATGGCTGGACATGATAGCCGACGCCCGTCCCGAATGGCGGCGGCTTTTTCGTATTATATCGACCTGATCGACAAGATGCGGCGGAACAGGGGTCCACGTGCGATGCGGCCAAAGCGGATCCAGCTCTCGAGCGCGACTACGGGGTAGGTGTGGTCGCTGGAGCCGCGGCCGACCTCGACCTCGCGCCAGCCGGTCTTGCCGCGCAGGGTGACCAGCAGCCCTTGCCGTCAAAAATCTCGATCCAGCTGGCGCCATCGCTGTTGTCGTCGCGCATGACGTCGAGACCGACGATCTCGGAGCGCCGCAGGCCGCCGCCACAGCCCAGGAGCAAAATAGCGCGGTCGCGCAGGCCCTGAGGTCGTGGCCGAGCGTGGCGATCATCGCCAGCAGATCGTCGCCAGGACCGCCTCTTTCTGCCGCGGTGGCTTTGCGTGCTTGCGGCGAATGCCGGCAAGAACCTTATAGATATGCCGCTCCGCGCGGTCCAACGGCCGGCCGCGCTGGGTAAAGTTCCAGGCGAGGCCGGAAAGCCGCCGCTCGATGGTCGCAAACTAAAGGGCAGGGGCGCCACGCTTCGGATCGCCGGCGGCGGTGCCCGAGGCACAGGCGCTGATATTGAGCCTGATCACCTTCGAGCCCGGAGGCAGGGGATCGAAGCCAGCGCGCCGGCACCAGGAGGAAAAATGCCGCCAATCCTTGGGGTAGGCGTCGCGCGTGTTCTCCGAGGTGGCGTTGTAGCCCCTCGCGGTCTCGACCAGTTCCTGGACATGCGCCGGGACTCTTTGAGCCGGGTCTCCATCTCCTTGTAGAGCTTGTCAAGCTCGCCATCGACTGGCTTCAGGTCGTCGATTGAACATTGCGTCATCATAGGCTTTGTGCCTTGTTGTAGCAGGCATCGTCCGTTCGCGCGGCGGACACAGACATCACCGTCGCTGAGCCGAGAACGACGGTAAAAGAAAATGCACTCACTGACTTCATAACCAATCTCTTTTGCGGGTGATTTAGAAACGGACGCCGAGCTTGGCGCTGAACCCGTGTGTCTGGGCATCCGAGGCGATCTGTCCCTGATAGGCGATGCCGAACGTCGCGTTCTCGGTGATGTTTACGTCAAGCCCAGCTTCGAGCAGAGCTGCGTTCTTTGCGATCGGCACGCCCTTGATGGCGAAGGAGGAACCGCCAGCAAAGGCAAGAGCGGTATCCGGCCTGACGTCGCCGAAGGCGTGGCGCCAGCCAAGACCGCCGCGCGCGGTAGCAGTCACGGTGCCGAGGGTCAGTACCGTCGACGCACGCAGACCTAGCGTGGTAAACGCCGTGTCGCTCGAGCGATCCCCGCTCGACAAGGCGGCTGCGCCGCCATTCTCGGTGAAGCCATCGGCGTCAAAATTCACATAAGCGAGATTAGCGTAGGGCTCGAAGGAAGCCGAAGCCGTATTGATACGGTAGCCGAGCTCGCCAAAGGCCTGGAACGTGCCGGCGTCGTAATCGGCCGAAAGGCTGTCGGCGAAGCCTGGAAAGACCACGGACCTGCCGGTCTCGATGCTGTGCCAGGTATAGGCAAGGCCGGAACGAAAACCGAGATTGCCGTTCTGCGTGCCGGCAAAAAGACCGAGATGGTAATTCTCGCTCGAGCCCGACGACGCGCGATCGTCCGCCTCCAAGGAGGTATGGCTGTAGCCGCTGATGAGGCCGAGCCGCCAGCTTTCGCCGACAGCCGCGTCACCGCCAGCCAGAAAGCCGCCTGTCGAGTGATCGAGACCGGCGGCATTGCCGTCGCTGTCGAGATGACCCCAGGCGCCGAAGCCACGGCCCCATACGGCGAAATTCTCACTCGTTGCCGGGGCCAGTTCCAGACCACCCAGCCCATAAGTCATCACCGGAACGCTGGAGGCACCGACGCCGTCGAACGCCGCACGGATCCGTTCGCTCGCGGCATCGCGTACAGAATGACTGTCCTCGATGAGGCCGCTATGAATGGAAGCATGAACCTCGCCTGATAGCATATCGAAAGCGTTGCGGGCTTCCGGCGCCGTCAGGAACAGGATGTTGTCCTGGATCGGATTACCGCTTCCAAGCGCCTGAGCCGCTGCGGCGACCGAGCGTTGATTGAAGGTGCTGGCTACATCGGCAAACGCCGTCGATGTGCGGCTGATATCGAGATAGACATTGTTGGCATCGTAGACGAGCTGGAAATCGACGAAGGGCGTCGCGTCTGTCGCCAGAGCCCCCGTCAGCCCGCCATAGGTGCCGCTTACGCCGCCTGCTGCGGAGAGCAGAGTATATCGGGCATCGACCGATAGCGTTCCCTGCCGCAGCAGCTCGATCTGCGCGCCGCTGTCGATCGCCGCTGCTCCGCCAACATCGATGAGATCGGACGACCTTGCGAGGTCGACCTGATAGATCGATCCGGACTGCTGCGCGAAATCGCCCGTGACAGTCAGTGTGGTGACGATCCTGCTCGGATCGGTCGCACTGCCAGGAGCGACCGTGCCGCCCTCGGAAATGGTGACCGCACCGTAGGTGCCGCCGCCTGCGACGACACCGCCGCTGTTTGCGATAGCCGTGCCCCCGATCTGCCCGTCATTCCCGAGAAAGCCGGACGTGGTCGCATCATGGGAAAGCACACCTGTATCGGCAAGCAGCAATCCCGCGCCGGAACCGACCGTCGTCATGCCGGAAAAATTGTTCTTTCCGCTCAGCGTTTGCACGCCACCGGCAACGAATAGTTTGCCGCCCATATTATTGTTATCAACGTCGAGGTCGTTGATGCTGCCGGCGAACGTGTCGTTCGAATCCGTTAGCACCAGGGTACGCTTGCCCAGTTCGACCGTTCCGCTGCCACTCAGGCTACGAATACGGGCATCGTTGTAGGCGTCGGAGATTCCCCAATAGTCGCTGCCATTTCCATGTTCGGAGATATCGAACGTGCCGTCTGCAACGACTTTCGCTGACCGTTGGATGTTGCCGAGCCCCGCAAGCGAGAGATAGGCATCCTGAGCAATATTCGTCTCGCCGGTGTAGGTGTTGACATTCGTCATCCGGACCACCGTCTTTGTATCAAGCGTCAGCGATCCGGAGCCGGAGACGACACCCGCTATGCCGAACCCGCCCTCATTCCCCATGCTCGTCGTGATCCTGCTCAGACCGGTCCCTTCGGGTGCGGATGAATCGGTAGAGAAGTTGCTGGCAGTGACGAAATGTGACGTATAAGCGGTATACTTCTTCTCCAGATCGAAAATGACCGATCTGTTTTTGAAGAAGTCAAGACCGGCAACAAAACTGGTCTGGTCATTGGGTTGTTCCGTCGTGCCGCTGGTGTAGGTGAAGTCGATATTGTCCAGCCTTACCGGATCGCCATCCGTTCCTGCGATTGTAACGCTCGGGATGTTGCCCGATGCGCTTACGATCTCGCGTTGCTCATTTCTCCGAACATTTTTAAGTTTGACGCCCGCATCCTGAAATTGCTTCAGCATCGCATCACTGATCTCCAGACTGCCACCGCCCGGTGTGCCGGTGTCGAGCAATACCGCGGTCTTGTTGGGGTCGGTGATTGGTGGGGCTCCATCCTTAACCGTGTACTGCAGATTGTAGCTGCCTTCGTATTCGGTCGAGGCATTGGCGCCAGAGCCAGGAAAATTCTGATAAGAATCCTGATCTTTTTCCTCGGGTTCTCCCCATGGCATGGCATTAGTATATTGGGCCCGGAGGCTTGGATTGAGGTTGACAATCGTGCAGGGGGAACAGCCAGGCGTTTGGTCGCTCTCGGAATCCGGATTCACATTGGCGGAGACCACGTAGCCAGACCTGGTGACACTGCCCATCATGCCCCAGACACTTGTCTTGCCAAGAAAATCGCCGGCCCCGAATGTACCTGCGAAATCGCCGCCTTCGTCTGCCATCTTGCCAGCGGTCATTTTCGCCCGCTGCTCCTTATCGGCGTGATAAGGTTCTTGGAGATCCTGACCATACATATCTTTAAGTCCATCCGTCACGGATCCCGGCGTGCACTTAAGATTGTTGTCCTTGCAATACGCATGGGTATAGACAAAATCGAGAATGCGAGCAGCCCGGTATTTCTTATCGCTTACAGACGGCCCGTCGATTGTTATCTTTTGATCTGGATCGACATATGTAAATTTATCAATTTCCACGTTCTGAAGCTTATTACCATACGTTCCGTCCCCGTACGTATATACGTAAGGCGTGTCGGCAATCGGGCGGACCCCGGTCACCTCTGACCCGATCTGCGTGTTGAGCTGGTCCGAGCCCGTGTCGAATACGTATCGCTGCGCGTTGCCATTGTTGATCTTGGCCCAGATGCCCAGGCGGTCATGGCCTTCCCCGACATACTCCAGCGGGATCGAAATCGGGTCGTCGGCCAACGCTTCTCCAGTTGGAAATGCTACCAGACCCACCCCGAGAGACACAGCCGGCAGGAATACCGTCGTCATCGCGGTGGTTGCCGCCAGAAAGTTCTTTGTCCTGAAACAAGCCTGCATACCTGGTCCTCGAAAAAGTCTCGCAAACTGATTGTTCATTGGAACGGCCTCCTGAATTGTTTAACGAGACCCTTTATGGCGGCCCTGGCTGACAACAGCCTGAAAGCTGCAAGCGGCCTGCGAGAATGGGGCGATCCTGAATGACGACAGGTGCTGTCAACAATGGATGAGTGCTCGGCCTGAAAGCTGAGCACGCTTTATGCTCAGGCTGCTGACAAGGCCAAAGCAGCGTAAGTGCGGAGTGAAATCCAAGGTCCACATGGGTCGTCGCGCTTCCCGTGCGCCTGGGAAGGCGCCGGCCCGGCCAAGCTTTCCCAGATCGTCCGGATGGCGCACAAGATACCGGTTCAGGTCGATCGAGATGGAGGCCGAGGCGTATGCCAAGGCGGTCGACTGCCTGACGAAAGATCAGAATGCGTCGCTGGCGCTCTACGATTTCCGCCGGCAGCGAGCTCAGCTCCTGCCGGGCATCCGTGTTTACTGGCGACGAGACACAAGATGTGCCCAAATTGCCACCAGACCGTCACCTGCGATGAGTTTCGGCAACTGATTTTGTCCTTTCAATCGTCGCCACTTCCTGGCCGCGGCCAACATGGGCCACTCGAAGGCAGCAGACTGGCGGCTATATGGACGGGCTGTGAGCCCGCACCGGAGACATTGGCGAAATCTACGATCTCTATAGCAACGTCAAGGAGAAGCGCGAGGTGTTGCAGATGTGGTCAAATCACATCGAATGGCTGATCAAGCAGGCTGCGGATGACGCTCTGGCGGCGTAGCTGCTGGCATGGGCGGAAGATGCGGCGCAACAATCGTCAGAGCCTCATCGAATTGGAGATCATGCTTGACCAGCAAATGCGCGGCCAATGCTTCGATGGCTGACCAGTGATCGAGTACTAGCCGGGCCGTGCGATCTTCGATCCGCCTCCAACGGGGGCGGCGCGGCATCAGGAACCGCAACTCACCATAGATTCGCTTGGCATCCGCGTAGTCGCTGCTCCCCTCATTCCCATCGGACGCATTCATCGCCATATCGCGCGGGTCCAGATAGCCTTCGAATGCGGATTCTGCAAAAGGACCTGCCAGACACGCAACTATCTCTTGGATCGCTTCATCGCGTTGGAAATGTCGATCCATATCGTTCTCGAAAATCGGCTTTAGCTCCGAGGTGAATCCTTGCGCTGAATAGAAAACCGTGCCTTCGACAAAACCACCGCACTCTCCGTCACCGGCGTCGGGGTAAATACTAACACTTGAGAAAGCAGGGAGTTCACGGTCGTCGTCGAACATCTGACGGTGCAAAACGATGGCGGCCACCGCGTGCCCGGCTTCGTGATGCGCCACAGACGGGAGAAGATATTGGGAGGCTACATTCATGCGGTGCGGCTCTCAGATCTAGTTTCCATCCAAGCCCTGATATCGGATTCAAGCCATGCGACTCGGCCGGGGGAGATGCGACGCCGCTTAGGGAACAGGCCTGCCTTCAGAGTCGCGCGGTCGCGCTCGAACTGCGTTCCACTGAAGTGCTTCAGGGTCTTTGCCGACTGGCCGGCGGCCCAGGCAAGTGCCCGCTCGCCTTCCACATCTTCAAGCCAAAGATAGAGATCGTCGTCGGGAGCATCCAGCGTTGGACGGACATCAAATGCGTTCATGTCCGGACAGCCTTCAGAAAGAAGGGATAGAGGCTTCCGTTTGATCGGGAACGCTTAGTGTTGGTAGCGGCGCCCACATGTTCGAAAAGCGTGATCATTGATGAGTTCTTCCAGTCGGTGCGGCATCGCAGTGCTTTTGCGCATAGGACCGCAATTGTCGTGCCAACTGGGAAAATCGTTTCGGAACAACGTGATCGCTCTGGCAGCGTTGTGTCAGATGTCCGACATCGTCGAGAATCCGACAACGAGTGCTCCTCCTAATCACCGGATCAACCTCCGGCGCCAGTCGGTGACACCGCATTCCTCTGTCTTTCCAGGAGACGGCGTGGACATCAATGCCGTTCCTCACCGAACCCGCCTCCTAGCCCTTCGCCCATACGTCACGGCCGCCCCCCGGTTTGGCTTCAACCTGAAGGATTACGGCGTCCTCTTCGCAGAGAAGATCGGGTTGTTCGTGGCGCGCGCAGCGGAGCCCAAGGAGCTTTTCTGGGTTGCGGATACTGGCATGTCGATATTACGACCGTGTGTCCTTCGACAAGCTTGGTGGCTTCTTCAACCAGAATCTCGCCGCGGAGATCGAATCGTTATCTGCGCCGCAAAGTGCGGCCGGTGAGCGGCGTGGCCCTGCGTTCCAGTTGGCCACGGTCCTCGCTGGGACGAGCAAGTAAATGGCTTGCGCAGCAACGGTGCGATCACACCTGGAGCACGGCGTCATCAGGAAAGCGCCATCCTTGTGCGCCCACGACACCCTGGTCGCCATCGGCCGCATCGCGGGGGGGCACTGTGGGCGATAACCATTCATTGATCTGGGCGATTGAGGGTTCTGCCGGGGCGCTATTGCTGCTCGGTAGGGCTGCGGGCTGGCGAGTCTACCAAGGCGAGCAACGACAGGCGAGACGGCAGACATTACGTGACGGAACTTGATATTGCAGTGCAGCAAGCGTAGAGCACCGCGCGCTTATCGGAGTGTCGTCCATGGCCCTTACCAATGCTGGTAACGAGGCAGAACCTGTCGAACAATCGAGCCATTCTGAGGTCGAGCAGCACAGCACCAAGGCGCTGATGTTGGGCGCACTAGGTGTCGTTTATGGCGATATAGGCACCAGCCCGATCTATGCATTTCGCGAGGCGTTGCATGCATCAGCGGGTGGCAACGTCGCCAGCCGTGGCGACATCCTCGGCGTACTCTCGCTGATCATCTGGTCCCTGACGATCACCGTGACGATCAAATACATCATGTTCGTGCTCCGCGCCGACAATCGAGGCGAGGGCGGAGTGCTGTCGCTTATGGCGCTGGCGCGCAACAGTTTCCCGACCTGCTCTGCGGTGATCCTCGGCATCGGCATCGGCATCGGCATCGTCGGCGCGGCGCTTTTTTTTGGCGACGCCGTCATTACGCCGGCAATCTCGGTACTGTCGGCGGTCGAAGGTATGAATGTCGTCACGCCGACGTTCCAGCCCTATGTGGTGCCGCTGACACTGGCCATCCTGGCGATCGTGTTTGCGGTACAGCGGTTTGGCACCGGCGGCGTAGGATTGGTGTTCGGACCCGTTACCGCGCTGTGGTTCCTGGCCATCGGCCTTTCCGGGCTCAACCACATCATGGACGACCCGGAAATCCTGCTGGCAATCAGCCCGCATTACATCGTGTCGTTCCTGGTCAACTCGCCTGACGTCGCCTTCGTTACGGTTGGTGCAGTCTTCCTCGCCGTCACCGGAGCCGAGGCGCTCTACGCCGACCTCGGCCATTTCGGCCGCAAGCCGATCGTGCTCGCCTGGCTGGCGATCGTGTTCCCTTGTCTGTTGCTCAATTATGTCGGGCAAGGCGCCTTCGTGCTGGCAAATGGCGGCGTTGTCGGTCATCCGTTCTTCGAGATGAACCAGGGCTGGACGCTTATTCCGATGGTCGTGCTTGCCACGGCGGCGACCGTGATCGCCTGCCAGGCGGTGATCTCCGGCGCCTTTTCGCTGACCAGGCAAGCGGTACAGCTCAACATGCTGCCGCGTTTCGTCATCCAGCACACGTCGGAAAAACAGTCGGGCCAGATCTATCTGCCGCGCATCAACCTGATGCTGGCGCTGGTGGTGATGCTGCTGGTGGTCGGCTTCGGCGAATCCAGCCGGCTGGCCTCGGCCTACGGTATTTCGGTGACCGGCAATATGCTGGTGACGAACATACTGCTTTTTGTTGTGATGACGCGCATCTGGAAATGGCCGCTCGGCGTCGCGATAGCCTTAATGGCGGTGTTCGTCTTCATCGATACCGGCTTCTTTGCAGCTAACATCGTCAAGGTATTCGAAGGCGGCTGGGCCTCGCTTGCCATTGCCGCAGTGATCGTGATGACCATGTGGACTTGGATAAGAGGCAGCAGGTATCTATTTGACAAGACGCGCAGGAACCAGATTCCGCTCGATTTCCTTGCGGGCAATCTGTTGAAGAAGAAACCGCAGCTGGTGTCCGGTACGGCCGTGTTCCTGACCAGCGATCCCGCCAGTGCGCCGACCGCGTTGATGCACAGCCTGAAGCACTACAAGGCGCTGCACGAACAGAACGTCATCCTCTCTGTGGTGACGGCGCAGCAGCCCGTGGTGCCCGACAGCGAGCGGATCAAGATGGAAACGATCAATGAGCTGTTCATGCGGGTGACACTGACCTTCGGC
This sequence comes from Mesorhizobium sp. WSM4884, assembly GCF_029625675.1. Taxonomy (NCBI): domain Bacteria; kingdom Pseudomonadati; phylum Pseudomonadota; class Alphaproteobacteria; order Hyphomicrobiales; family Phyllobacteriaceae; genus Mesorhizobium; species Mesorhizobium sp. WSM4884. The sequence continues at coordinate 60,330 of NZ_JARTVO010000010.1, read as the reverse complement.
TACATGGAACAGCCTAACATCCCGCGTGCGCTGGCGATCTGCCGCAAGCAGGGTTGGAAGTTCGACATCATGACGACGTCCTTCTTCCTGTCGCGTCGCTCGCTCAAGGCGTCACCCAACTCCGGCATGCCGGTGTGGCAGGACAAGCTGTTCATCGGCTTGGCGCGCACGGCCGCCGACGCGACGGAGTATTTCCAGATCCCGACCGGACGTGTGGTCGAGATCGGAACGCAAGTGGCCGTTTAGGTATGCCCGGTTAAGCAGAATCAATTGGCATTTCGCGAGCCGGTGAATGCCTGACCGGGCGGAGGCCACGATGCTTGCGCCAAACTGGGGTCCGGTTCCAGGCCTGAAGCTTCCGGCCCCGAAAGCCGTCCTTTACGCCTGCGATCATTTCCGTTCCGCATTGTCTTGCCGACCCACCAGTCGAGATGCGCTGAAACGACCTCGCCGGGCAGCAACTTATCATTTGAACCTAATCGATGTGCCGCAAGTCCGACCTTCATTCTTCAGTTCACAGGCTAGCGTTGCCAAAATCGGCGTGCCGCCTAACCGGCGCCGCACCGTGACCTGTCAGGATGCTATGCAGGCGCGAGGCAGAAGCTGGCTCGAGGCCGCCGGCCTGGTGCTGGTCCGGCAGCGGCCGGGCTCGGCCAAAGGCTTCATGTTCCTCTGGAGGATGAGACGGGTGCGGCAAACGTCGTCGTCTGGGTCAAGATCTCTCGAGAAATTCCGGCGCGTGCTTCTTGCTTCGGCCATGCTCGGCGTCCGCGGACGCATCCGACGGAAGAGGAGGTGGTGCACCTCGTCGCCCACGAGCTGACCGATCTGTCGGCCGGGCTGGCCAGCGTGGGAAACCGCAAGACGCCGTTTCCGTTGCCGCACGGCCGAGGGACGAGGCTCATCACGGCGGATCGGGCATCGATCCGCGCGGCATGCCGAAGGGGCGCGACATCGTCGATGCAGTATGACCATATCGACCCTATCAAGTTCAAGACGCGTAACTTCCGGTAGCGCTTCCGGAGGCCACTTCAGCAGCATGTTGTGCACACTTTTGTCGGACCCTGTTAACTGCCGATTGGCAGCAGGTCACCCCGTGCCGGATCCCAAATGTCGTCGCTCTCAAGCGCAACGACTGCCCGCACCCTTTTTAAGTCAGCGAGCACCTCCACCGCCGGACGCCGCCCCGTTTCCTGAGCCGCGGCGTAACGGGTGTATTTGTGACTGTCCGGCTCAAACCACTTCAACGATTCCAAAGTAGCCATGGCATCGCCCTTGCGGCTGCGCGTGATGCGAATGATCGTGATCCCATCCTAAGCGCTCGCGTCGAATGGAGACACGCTGCCAACGCTTCATCTGCTCTACCCCATCTTTGTTCCAAGGCGGTCGGATCATCTCAATGAGCCCTGCCTCGGGGTGGCCAAAGCATGCATATTTATCGTTCGGCCCCGCATCGAATTATCATCTGCGATGTGGGACTCGATCTTGGGTTGGCGACGGCTTCGCTCCGGGAGTAGACGTCGGACCACTGATAAGTGCCGGACCTTCTCCACAATTTCTCGGCGGACTCATCGTGAACGCTCGATTGGACGTAAATGCGGTTCGCGGAAACGCAGGTCTGGCCGGCATTGCGGAACTTCGCCTGGACCGCACCGTCAACAGCACCGTCAATGTCGGCATCATCGAAGATGATGAAAGGTGCATTGCCGCCGAGTTCAAGGCTGACCTTCTTGATCTGGTCAGAGCACTGACGCATCAGCAGCCGTCCGACCTCGGTCGAACCGGTGAAGCTGATCTTTCGAATCTTGGAATTGGTGCAGAGTTCACGGCCCACGCGATCACCTTCGGACGCATAGATCAGGTTGACCACGCCATCGGGAAAGCCGGCCTGATGGCGAGAGCAAACATTGCACCTAGCCACGCCACGATAAGATCGAGCGCGGCTTCGTTGCGTGCGGGTCTGTGGTCAGTGGAGGGCGGAGGAAAAGCGCTCGGCGTGCTCGCCCTCGCGATACCACTGGTTCGCGCCGGCAAGCGCCAGTTTCTGAGGCAAATCGCCGAACAGCTGGTAGAGCCTTACTCTCAGGGCTTGGCATCTATGTCGCCTACGACCGCCACATGCAGCCCGTCGCGTGCGAAAGCGGCTTTGTGGAAGGCGCTTAGATCGGAGGGCGTTACGCTAGTCAGCCTCCCTTGGGCGGTCTCGAATACGGATGCGTGCGTAGATTCCGCGCCGCCAGGCCAGCTCGGCGATCGCATGAGGTTCGCGCTCATTGGCAATGATTTCGGAGAGAAGCTGGGCGCGTATGCGGTCGAAAAGTGCTGGTGTAGCCGGATGCGGGTCCCGCCGCCGAGAATGTCGGCCAGCAGTCGAGCGCCGCGGCCCCGCACCAGGGACCGCCCATGAATGACTCATGCGAGGCGTCTCAAGGCTGTCCGCGATCCAGCGCCAGATCTCCGCCTCGCCCGAGACGCGCAGAGCTGGCCGGTTGTGCAGGAGCCGTCGGCAATATCCGCCTTCCTCGTTCGGATGGGTAACGCTTGCGATACGGAGTCTTGACTTTGGCAGTCGCTCTGTGACATTACCTATATAAAGTTCGAAAGAAGGCGATATGGATCATGCATAGGTCACAGAGACCCGAATGAAGGCAACGTATAAACGCACCTATTCGCGCTACGCGATGGAAGCGCTTGGCCTTTTCGGTAAGACCATCCGGCTTGGCCGGATGCAGCACCGGTTAACCGCACAGGAGTTAGCCGAGAGAATCGGTGTTTCACGCAGCACCCTGCAGCGCATCGAGAAGGGCGATCCCAAAGTCGAAATCGGACTGATGTTCGAAGCTGCTGCCATTGTCGGTGTGAAGCTGTTCGATGCCGACGGCAATGGCATCACAGCCCTCACAGGCCGCATGGACGATCGCATCGCGCTGCTGCCGAAGCACGTCTACAAGGCCGGCAAGCAGATCGTCGATGAGTTCTAAGGTCCCCAAGTACGACGAAGCCTATGTCTGGGTCTGGCTGCCGGGCGAGACCGCGCCGGTTGTCGCCGGGCGGCTATATGCCCATGACGGACTCGTCAGCTTCAACTATGGCAGGAGCTTTCGTGAACTGGGAAGCGCGATCCCGCTTTATCTCCCGGAACTGCCCCTGAAGGCAGGCGAATTGCCTTTGCTTCCTGGCCTAACCATGCCGGGATGCATCCGCGATGCTGCCCCTGATGCCTGGGGACGACGGGTTATCCTAAACCGCAAATTCGGTGTGAAGGGCGATGAAATCGCGCGGCTCGATATTTCAGAACTGACGTTCTTGCTGGAATCAGGCTCGGACCGCATCGGCGCGCTCGATTTTCAGTTTTCGCCAATGCATTACGAGCCGCGCGCACTGGCCAATGCCACTCTCGAAGAGCTTGTCCAATCGGCGGAGCGGGTAGAGAAAGGTATTCCGCTCACCCCCGAATTAGATCAGGCGCTGCATCACGGCAGCTCGATCGGCGGCGCAAGGCCAAAGGCGCTGATCGAGGGTGACGCCGTCAAGCATGTCGCGAAATTTTCCTCGTCTGCCGACCTTTACAGCGTCGTCAAAGGAGAATTCATAGCCATGCGGCTTGCCGCCTTGTGCGGCATCAGAGCGGCATCCGTCTCGCTCGTTCGCGCCGCAGGCAACGACGTGTTGCTCGTCGAGCGATTCGACCGGATCAAGGTCACGGGCGGCTGGCAACGCAAATCCATGGTCTCAGCGCTGACGATGCTCGCGCTCGATGAGATGATGGCGCGTTACGCCAGCTACCAGGATTTGGCGGAGATCATTCGCCACCGATTCACCGCGCCGTCGGAAACTCTGCGCGAGTTGTTCAGCCGCATTGTCTTCAACATACTTTGCGGCAACACCGACGATCATGCCCGCAACCATGCGGCATTCTGGGACGGCGCTAAGCTCACCCTCACGCCTGCGTACGATATTTGTCCGCAGGCCCGCAGTGGCCAGGAGGCCAGCCAGGCCATGCTCATCAGCGGCAATAACCGCATGAGCCGGATAGCGTCCTGCCTTGAAGCGGCGCATCACTTCCTGCTCAGCGCGCCGGAAGCTCTTGCGATTGTTGAAGGCCAGCTCCGATGCATTGCGGAGAATTGGCCGCGTGTCAGCGAGGAAGCTACGCTATCCGGCACAGATCGCAATCTGTTCTGGGGCCGACAGTTCCTCAATCCCTACGCTTTTACGGCGCTGGAAGGAAGCGCCGACGTTCTCCGCGCTCTGGCTGACGAACTACGCAACAGTGTTCACGCCTGATCCGGCGCTGGATTTCGGACAAGCTCGGCAAGCGCAAGACGCCCACAATATCGACAACCCTTGCCGTGCCAGGACGAAGATTGAACAAACGGCTCTTCAACAGTGACAACGTGCACTGCGGAGAGATGTGGAGCTGACACCGCAAAAGCCCAAGACGCGCGACTTCCCGCGATACAACTCCACATAACTGAGCGTCTACAAGCGGTGCAGCCAGCCAAACATCCAGCCATCAAAGCGATGATCGTCTGATCTTTTGCCGATGACATCACGTCGGGGAAGCCTTGTTCGAGCGCTTGCCGCTTCATATCGATACCGGCCTGGGCGTAGCGCATCGTTAGTTCAGCCCGAGTGGCCTGGCCATCGACTGATGGTGGCGATGTCAACACCCGCCTTGACGAGGTGGATGGCCGTCGTGTCCCGCAAAGGGCGATGATGGATGCTTTTTTCCGCCATGGTGGTTCCTTCGCCCGCAGCCATGTGTGCGCAGCAAGTATGGAACACCGAACCGGGTGAGCAGTGTGGGGCGGTCGTTGCTTTGCTCGGCGGGACAGGGCGATACCAGACGAAGGTCACAATCGAAGATTCAGGATCCCTGAACTCGTGCATCCGTATTGAACATCAGCGAAAACAGAGCGTAATCCCGCTGTCCAGAAGGCGTGCGGCGGACGATACGCGCCAGGACGCTCTTGATTTCCGGGCTCATCGAGATATTCGACAGGTGCCACCCACGCGCCCTCTTGAAGGGAAGTGTCACCACCAGTTGCAGCGTATCCTAATATTCGGGGTGCTCCGAAATCAGGAACCGCGCAAAGGCATGCATCGCCGCCAGCCTTGCATTGCGGGTCGCAACTGCCACGCTCGACCTCAAGTGATGTGAGAAAGCTGCCCATCCTGTCGGTATTGATGTCGGAGACCGCTTCTTCTTTCAAGAATATCTTCCCGCTCTCCCGCGGCATGAGCCCGTGGCATGCTTCGGCCCAATGCTGTGGATTGATGTTTCTTCATGCCACAACCTCGCTGACGAGACCGCCGAAAGCCCCTTCAAAGCGGTCGGTGGCGATCTCTCGCAGCTTTGGAAGGTAGTGCATTGATTTTTCGTGGAATGGGGACCCTGTTTAAAGGGTGATTTTCGTCCAAACGGGACCCCTTAACGATGGGGTCATCAAGATGCCTCCGGCTTGATCGGAGGCATTTGTGTTTTGGATGTTGGTTTTAGAGACGATTGCAAAGATACGTCGGCTGTCGCTGGTCCAGGGGAAGTCGATCAAAGCGATCTGCCGTGAGCTGAAGATCTCGCGCAAGGTGGTGCGCAAGGTCCTGCGTTCTGAGGAGACGCAGTTCCGCTACGAGCGCAAGCACCAGCCCTATCCCCGCATGGGAGCTCGGCGTGAGACGCGGGACCGGCTGCTGTCGGCGAATGCGGCCAAGCCGCAGCGGGAGCGGCTGCCGGTCGCTTCGACGGCTTCCATTGCATTCCCCCGTCGGTGTCGAAGACCTGCACGGTGCGCTTCGACAACAACAAATACTCGGTGCTGTCGAGTGCCGTCGGTCGGCCCATCGAGATCCATGCTTATGTCGATCGGATCGCATCCGCCAGAGGATGGCGTGGTCGTGGGAGAACACGTTCGCTCCTTTGGCCGCAACGAGGTCGCCTACGATCCCTGGCACACGGCGCGCGCCGTTCCTTGGCTGGGTCGTGCGGTCGGCAATGGAGAAGGTGCGGCGCAGCTCAAGGCGGTTGATGACGTCGACCGGCAGATGGTGTTGATCCTCACCTGGGTGCTGACCGACGGATTGAGCGCGGTCGAGGCCGCCTGTCAGGAAGCCATCGAGCACGGTGCATCGTCGGCGCCGGTGATCCTCAACATCCTGGCCCGCAGCCGCGATCCGGCGCCGGGCACGATCCTTTCCATTCCCCAAGCGCTGAAGCTAGCTCACGAGCGGTCGCCGACTGCACCCGCTATGACAGTCTCAGGAGGACAAACAGCCATGGAACGCACCGAGGTACTGGAACTGATGGGAGCGCTGAAGCTCTACGGAATGCGCAGAGCCTATGACGAGATCATGGGCGCGTCGCCATCAAGCGACGGCACGAGCCGCCCAGGATTGTCGGTGATCTCTTGCAGGCCGAGATATCGGAGAAGCAGGCCCGCTCCATCAAATACCAGTTCGCTGTCGCCAAGTTGCCGCTGGCCAAGGACATCGACGACTTCGACTTCGCCGACACGCCGGTCACCCCCTGATGCGCGATCTCGCCCGGCCGCGCCTTCGTCGCCGATCAGCGCAACATCGTCCTGGTCGGCCGCCTTCACGGGTCACCCAACTCGCGCGGAAGGTCGACCGCATTGCGACGGGCGCGTGTCGACTTCCCAACAATGTCAGACAGGAGACGCAACGCTATCGGAGCGATCGCATTGCCCGAAACGATTTTCCCAGTTGGCACGACAATTGCGGTCCTATGCGCAAAAGCAAACTAGACCTGAGAGCCGCACCGCATGAATGTAGCCTCCCAATATCTGCCGCTTGTGGCGCATCACGAAGCCGGGCACGCGGTGGCCGCCATCGTTTTGCACCGTCAGACGTTCGACGACGACCGTGAACTCCCTGCTTTCTCAAGTGTTAGTATTTACCCCGACGTCGGTGACGGAGAGTGCGGTGGTGTTGTCGAAGGCGCGGGTTTTTATTCAGCGCAAGGATTCACCTCGAAGCGAAAGCCGATTTTCGAGGACGATATGGATCGATGTTTGGAACGCGATGATGCGATCCGGGAGATAGTTGCGTGTCTGGCAGGTCCTTTTGCAGAATCCGCATTCGAAGGCTATCTGGACCCGCGCGATATGGCGATGAATGCGTCCGATGGGAATGAGGGGAGCAGCGACTACGCGGATGCCAAGCGAATCTATGGTGAGTTGCGGTTCCTGATGCCGCGCCGCCCCCGTTGGAGGCGGATCGAAGATCGCACGGCCCGGCTAGTACTCGATCACTGGTCAGCCATCGAAGCATTGGCCGCGCATTTGCTGGTCAAGCATGATCTCCAATTCGATGAGGCTCTGACGATTGTTGCGCCGCATCTTCCGCCCATGCCAGCAGCTACGCCGCCAGAGCGTCATCCGCAGCCTGCTTGATCAGCCATTCGATGTGATTTGACCACATCTGCAACACCTCGCGCTTCTCCTTGACGTTGCTATAGAGATTGTAGATTTCGCCAATGTCTGTCAAGGACGCCGCCTTGTGATTCAGTATGTGCTCGATGACGTGTGGCAATACCTGCCGCCTGCCGAGATTTGTCGCGAGCGTCCTGCGCAGATCGTGAAGGGTCCAGTTCTCCAAAGCCACCCCGTCAGTATTGACCTTGCCGTCTAGAGCCTTCTTGCCCTTCGCGTAGCCTGAGAAGTGGCTTCTTTCGTTGCCCCTCGCAGGGAAAAAAACGTGTCATTGGTCTTCGGTACCGTCTGGGGGACCGACACCGCCAGTGTGGACAGCGGAATAAGCGTAGGCTCTTCGTTCTTCGTGCGGTCACCCGATAGTTCCATGTTCCGGCTTCAAGGTTGAGGACCAACGCATCGCGGCAACTTCCGTACGCCTCTGTCCGGTCAGAATGAGCAGCTTGACGATGGAGCCGAACGAATAGCCGATATCGCCCGGTTCGGGCTCACAGCCCGTTCATATAGCCGCCAGTTCGGCATCGTTCACCACTCGCTTGCGCTTGACGATCGGGGCCGGATCCGGATTTTCCAATCCCTCGCGGGGAAACCGCGGATGAGCCGTTGCGGCGGTTTGCGACACCAGTTGAAAAATGCCCGCATACACCAGAAGGCCGTGTTAGCCGCTTGCGGGTGACCCCCGGCGACGATCTTCTTGGTGATGTTAGCAATGTCGGTGTCGATCACATGGTGGATAGAGCGACTCCCGAGGGCAGGCACAAGATACCGGTTCAGGCTGGCCTCGACCAGTGCGGTGTTTTGAGGGTCGTTACTCGGCGGCCTGGAGGTGACCGCCATCGCCGTCCTCGGTATCGTCAGCGCTGATATGCGCCTGATCGGCAAGGAAGGCTGGCAGTTCCGATGGAGCTATGCTGGAATTTGGGTGACGAGGCTGATCAAGCGGCGCTCTGCGGCTTCGTTTCGATGACCTGGATTCCGTCCAGGAACCTGGCACCTGCGATGAGTTTCGGCAACTGATTTTGTCCTTTCAATCGTCGCCACTTCCTGGCCGCGGCCAACAGCTTGAAGACCATCAGCTGGGCGGTTTTCGAGGATAGCGAGCCCTTGGTACGCACCGTGCGATAGCGAACGGTTGCAAAGACGCTTTCGATGGGATTGGACGTTCGCAGATGATCCCAGTGTTGGGCGGGGAAATCGTAGAGCGCCAGCGACGCAATATGATCTTTCGTCAGGCAGTCGACCGCCTTGGCATACGCCTCGGCCTCCATCTCGATCGCATGCGCAAGCAATTTGCGCGCGCCGCTGCGAAGTACATCCGTCAGGGTATCATCGATTTCGTCGGGCTGACGAAGGCGAACAATGTGTTGATAGTCTCGTTCATGGCGTATCACTCTCCTTGAGAGGTACTGGCAGGCTTCATCACCCGCCTCGATACGCCGCTCTCCTCAAGCCGCCATCATCCAGTTTCCGCCATGGCTCCCCCTGATTGATCCGCTTCACCTGTGCAACTGCACAGGCTGCCCTAGCGGGGAGATTGGCCTCCAATGGCGAAAGCTTGCCGCAGGAGACCCTCCGATGACCGTGCCTATGGCGCCGCCGCTACGACAACTTGCCGACAAGCAGCGTGCGATCCACTGCCGCGCTACTGCGCCTTCAAGGGACGTCTGGATCGCGACGCAGGAGCCGATGACCGTTACGGGATCAATTCCAGGTCGCGCTGGCCGTCGCTGTGCCAGTTCGACGGTCTGGTGGCAATTTGGGCACATCTTCTGTCGCCGACAGTGGCGATGGCTGACGCTTCAACGAAACGGGGTCTTCGACGTCTGCTGCCTTCGCCGATGCTTTGCGAAGTGGCATAATGTTTCGACGCACGCAGGCGCGGGCAGGGGATGTCAGTCATGAATCTCCTGACTGGCGCGGATCAGGCCGATTGGCGGGATGAAAGATCATACGACTACACCGCTGGCCTGACGCTGCGGGAGTGGGCTTGGGAGTTCTTACGCCGCAATCCAGCGTTCCAGCGCGATCTGACCGCTGCGCGCCAGCATTGCAAGACTTGGTCTCTCCAATCCTTTCTCGATATGGTCGCGTCGGCCGGCGACCTGTCACGCTGGGGTGTTCTGTTTCGCGGAGTCTTGTGGCCGCGCTTCGGTCGTATTCTGGTGTCCGCTCTGGTGCGTCCATGTGCTGCCGGTCATTGCGGAACGGTTGCCTGCCTCGTCGCCGACACCGCCGTTCGAACTCTCGGCATTGCCCTGTCGTGCAATCGTCCTGCTGGCGCCCGACAAGAGCCAGCATGTTCTTCTTCGCAATGCGGACCACGCGCTGCAGCTCGCCGTCTCGGGCGCGAATATCCTCCACCCTGTTTGCCTGCATACGCAAGCCATCTGGCCCGCGGTGCTTTTAAAGCATCGACTGAGGGGACTGGAGTGCCTCAATGCTCTCAGTCTAGGGCAACAGTTGCCCCCCCGCTTGTTTGCGCCGGAAAAGCGCGGCGTTCGTTTGTCCTTCGTTCTTCGTGCGCTCGACGGTTCGCTCGCCGGAGCACCTCATCGCGAGCTCGCCGAAGTTCTCATCGGTCAACGGCGCGTCCATGCCGACTGGGCGGATCCTCGCGATCATCTGCGCGACCGCATCCGTCGGGCCGTCTCGCGTGGCCGCGCGCTCATGAATGGTGGCTACAGAGATTTCCTAATTTGAAAAGCGACAGTCCGCGCTGTGCGTCGGTGGATGAACGTTCGCTCGCAGCTGTACCCGTCACCAACAGTTCGCCCGCCGACAGGACTGCATGGCGCCTTGCAAGTGCGCTCTGGTCTAGCTTGTCGATGCCGAAATGAGATGGGCGAGGGTGCCAAGGCGGTGGTTCATTAGGGCCGGCCTCGACCTGGACGCACATCATTGGTCGGAAAGCGGCGTGCACCGCAATGTCGCCATAGCAGCCAAGATCCTTTGAGGCCGGACCTGCAGTCCTGTTGGACCGGCGGGTGCAACAATATGGAGGGATCTGAGGCCTCACACCGTTCCCTGGTCGACAGCTCGGTCAACATAGCACCCACCGCTTGATTATGGAAATGGTGTGCCTGGAGTGCAGCGAGTAGCGGCTTGCTGCGCACTGTCCTAAGAATAGCAGTCATGACCCGTCTGGGGTTCTGCAACACGACGATTCAACCGCTTGGGCATTGTCGCATATCCCACAATGTAGAATGCGCAACAGGGCAAAAGCTGATCCATCGGCGGTTTATCAATGCTTTTTGGCTTGGCACGGCACATGCAACGCAATCGGCAAAAGGCGCACGAACTGAGTGGCCCATCGGCCCTAGGAGCGCTGACTTATGCCCTCCCAAGGCATGTCCGGCCCGACAGCGAGCTCAGTCTCCTGCCGGGCATCCGTGTTTCAGGTCAACGGCGTTTGGAACTTCCAATTAGGTGGCGGCATTGACCGCAGGCCGCCCCCCGGTGGGGCGGAGAGACAGTGCAGCAGGTTTCAAATCCCGCCCATGCAAAGATATTTCATTTCCAGATAGTCCTCGAGGCCATGACGGGAACCCTCCCGCCCGATGCCGGATTGTTTGATCCCGCCAAACGGTGCCGCCTCCGAGGACATGCGTCCCGTGTTGATGCCAACCATGCCATATTCCAGAGCCTCTGCCACACGCCAGACCCGCTTCAGGTTTGAGGCATAGAAGTATGCGGCGAGGCCGTATATCGTGTCATTGGCCTCGCGCACGACCTGATCCGCATCGTTGAAGCGAATGATCGGCGCGAGCGGCCCGAATGTCTCCTCTTGCGCGACTGCCATGACGCTGGAAATCTCGGTGAGGACCGTGGGTTCGAAAAACGTGCCATTCTTGCCGATACGCTGGCCCCCGCATCGTATTGTGCCGCCTTTCGCAATGGCATCTGCGACGTGAGACTCGATCTTGGCCAGAGCATGCTTGTCGATGAGCGGTCCGATGTCCACTCCGGCATCGAATCCGTCGCCAACCGACAAGTGCCGGATTCTTTCCACGAATTTCTTGACGAACTCATCGTGAACGCTCGATTGGACGTAAATGCGGTTCGCGGAAACGCAGGTCTGGCCGGCATTGCGGAACTTCGCCTGGACCGCACCGTCAACAGCACCGTCAATGTCGGCATCATCGAAGATGATGAAAGGTGCATTGCCGCCGAGTTCAAGGCTGACCTTCTTGATCTGGTCAGAGCACTGACGCATCAGCAGCCGTCCGACCTCGGTCGAACCGGTGAAGCTGATCTTTCGAATCTTGGAATTGGTGCAGAGTTCACGGCCCACGCGATCACCTTCGGACGCATAGATCAGGTTGACCACGCCATCGGGAAAGCCGGCCTGATGGGCGAGGGCGAACATTGCGCCAGCCACGAGCGGCGTCTGTTCAGCGGGCTTGAGCACGATTGTGCAGCCCGCAGCCAAGGCCGGCGAGATTTTGCGCGCCACCATGGAGGCCGGGAAATTCCATGGCGTGATCGTGCCAACAACGCCGATGGGCTGCTTGATCACTAGCATTCGGCGGTCTGTCGAGGGTGCCGAGATCGTCTCGCCATAGACGCGATTGGCCTCCTCGGCATACCATTGCAGATACGCCGCCGCATGCGATACCTCTGAAATGGCTTCGGCAAGCGGCTTGCCCATTTCCGCAGTCAGAATCGCGGCGAGATCGCCTGCATGGTCGATGATCAGCTGATGCCATCGCCAAAGAACGTCGCTACGTTCTCGGGCCGTCAACGCGGCCCATCCCGACTGCGCAACATAGGCCTTGTCTACCGCAGCACGTGTCTCCTCCACGCCCATATCGGGAAGCTCTGCCAAAACTTCGCCGGTCGACGGATTGACGACCTCGAACGTCTTATTGCCAACTGGTCTGCCGAGTGCCGGCAGGCGGTCGATGGCTCCAAACAGGTGCGGGGATTTCAGACGGCGGATCATCGGCAGGCACAGGGGCAATACCGGATTCCTCCTCAACGCAGCGAACATCCAGGTCGACAGGCCGTCAGTGTGTATTCTGCACCAGTGGGTTCGTCGTAGGGCCTCGGCAAAGCAGCTGGTAGACCACGCTAGCCCGATGAAAAGACAGCAGTTTCGTTAGTTTGAGTGCCCGCGGTTCATCAATTGATGGATTAAGCAGTCGGATGTTTGCTTCATCCACCATGCCTGCTGGTGGCATGCGACTGAATTCTGCAAAAAGGCGGCATACATGCTGAGGAGCGCCATTTCGGCGAGAGGCCGCCGGACCGCCAATGCCGCGCAAGGTCGGCGAAAACGACTCCGCGCGTCTGCATGATCTGCTTGGCCCACGGGCCTCCACATTCGCTCTTCCCACGAGAAGCCCCGATGAAGAAGGAAGGTGAGATGAGTTTCTTTACTCATCCTTGCCGCCCAGCGGCGGGCCGACCACCAAAATGGCGGGCTCGGCCGAAAGCAGCTTTTTGGCCGCCGCCTTGACCTGTTTGAGCGTCACCCGACCGATGCTGCGGGCGCGACGCTGGTTGTAGTCGACGTCGGCCTTGTGAATCTGCAAATCCAGGAGCCGGTCTGCAATCGAGCGGGTCGAGCCCAGTTGGTCGATGGCATAGGCGCCGATCAGGTGCTTCTTCGACGCCTTGAGCTCGGCCCCGGTCGGTCCTTGCTGCGCCATCTGCTTTACCACATCTCGCACGATGCTCAGTGTTTGGGCAGCGCAGTCCGAGCGTGTCTCTGTCGTAACCAGAAGCGAGTCAAGGGTTAGTTCAGAGCTGACGTGATAGGCAAGGCCGCGTTTTTGACGTACCTCCTCGTAAAGGCGGGAAGTCAAGTATGAGCCGCCAAGGATGTCGTTCAGCAGCACGGCCGCGTAGAAATCCGGCGCGCTAGGCTTCACGCCAGGCCAGGCCAACGTCAGCGAAGTCTGCGGCAGGTCGTAGTTCTCCTCCACCAGTTGACCGAGTTTCGGCGCGACATCGTAGACGGGGACGAGGGTTTGTTGCTCAGGCAAATCACCAAACAGCTGGTCAAGCCTTTCCCTCAACGTGTTCGCGTCAATGTCACCCACCACGGCAATATGGAGCCCGTCGCGAGCGAAAATGGCCTGGTGGAAGGCGCGGAGGTCGGACGGCGTGATGCCGGGCAGGCTCTCTTTTGTGCCTTCTCCCAGCCTTGAACAAGGATGCGCGCCATAGATCGCGCGCAGCCATTTGCGCTGAGCGATGGCGTTAGGGTCTCGCTCGCTGCCGACGATGCGGGAGACAATCTCGGCGCGGACGCGATCGATCGGCCCCTGCTCGAAGCGCGGCGCGTTCAGCGCGAGCCGAAGCAGGCCGAACGCCGCGTCCTGCTTTTTGGAAAGCATGCACATCGATCCGTAGATGTCGTCGCTTTGCGCGTCCAAACTCATTTCGGCGCCGGCATGGTCGAGCTTCACCTGGAAGGCACCGCTGTCGTAATGGCCAGCGCCTTCGATGAACAGGCCGGCCATCAGTTTGGCCATCCCCTCCTTCCCGACCGGGTCCTGCTTGGTGCCGCCCTTGAAGGCAAAGCCGATGTTGACGATTTCCACTGTGTGGTCCTCCACCAGCCAGGCGATGATGCCCTTTTCGGACTTCACCTCCTGGATGTTCATCGCAGCATGGGGCCGAGCGCCGAGCGTCATCTCTTGATTCTCCGTCTTGGGCAAGAGATAGCCCGTGGTCGAACGGTCGAACGCGAGATAGCGGGCGGCAACTGCTTTGATTTGCTCGGGGGTAACCTTGCGGATGCGATTCGGCCGTTCCTCGACATCCTTCACGGTACCGCCGGTGGCCAGCGTCGAGCCGTAGATGCTGGCGAGCCAGTCCAGGTTGTCTTCCGCAAAGATCATATTGAGCAAATAGTGGTCCTTGGCCTTGCCTAGTTCCTCGTTGCTGACACCATCCTCGGCAATGCGGGCAACTTCGGCAGCGGCCGCCGCTTCGAGATCAGCCAGCTTGGCATCGCCGCGCGGTGCGCCATAGATGGCGAACTTGGTGTCGTCGAGCATAGTGCCCTGGAAATAGACGCGGGCGCTGGAAGCGATACCTTGCTGGACAGCGAGCGCCTGGTAGAGCCGGCCGCGGTTACCGCCGCCGAGAATTTCGGCCAGCAGGTCGAGCGCTTCGGCCTCGCCCGGCTTGGCGGTGTGGTAGGACGGCACCACCCACTGCGTCGAAAAACTGGGCACGCTGACGCGGGCGTCTGAGAGCGTGACGGTGCGCCTGGTGTTCTGCTCGGGCTCAACCGGCCGGATGCGCGGCGGCAGGTCAGGTCCGCGCGCCACCTTGCCATAGGTCTTTTCGGCCAGCGCCCGCACCGTGTCCGGTTCGACATCGCCGGCCACGATCAGCACGGAGTTGTTGGGCCAGTAGTACTTTTCATAGAAGACGGTGGCGTCGACGCGGTTCAGCTGCTCGATCTCCTGCATCCAGCCGATGATCGGGATGCGATAGGGGTGGTTCTGCCACAGCGTCGCGTCGATCTCCTCATGGAGAACGTCCTGCGGGTTGGTGTCGGTGCTTGAGCGGCGCTCCTCGATGACCACATCGCGCTCGGTCTTGACGACATCGTCGGTCAGGATGAGGTTTCGCATTCGGTCGGCCTCGAAGCTCATCATCAGCTCGAGCGCCGACGGCGCCACTGTCTGATAGAAGGCGGTGTAGTCGGAGGAGGTGAAGGCGTTGTTGGAGCCGCCGATCTCGAACACTGCGCGGTCGAATTCGCCGCCCGCATGGTTGGTCGTCGCCTTGAACATCAGATGCTCGAAGAAATGGGCGATGCCGGATTTGCCCGGCGGCTCGTCGGCGCTGCCGATCTTGTACCACACCATGTGGGTGACGATCGGCGCCCGGTGGTTGGGAATGACGACCACCTCCATGCCGTTGTCGAGCACGAAATCCCTCGCCTTGCCGTCCTCCCATGCGACGGGGATCGGAGCCGGCCCCGCGCCGACCAACTCGGACGCAACGGACGTCCTGCGAAGCCCATGAGTGCGGGGCTTGCTTGGTAGTTCTGGTAGGGAGAGTGGGGTTATGGGCTGCGTTCCTGGCAAAGTGATCTGTTCCTCATTTTGAAGGATCTATGTCTCCCGAACGCCTATTGGGAGAAAGTGGATCGGCACGCGACGCCGAGCCACATGAGCCGTCAGCGTGTTGCTGGGCCTGACGCGAGCCTCATCTTTGGATGCGTCCGGGAAACTTTCGGCATGGTGAGGCCATGGGAAGTCTGCTCGTTATCCATTGGGTGTTTGCGGATACCTGAGCATGCCCCGTGCCAAGTAAGAAAGCCCCGATTCGCAAGGTTTGATCCAACCTTGATACTTGCGATATCCGACATTGTCGGGCATCCGACAGAAAGCGCCTTTCGCCGGCGCGCCGGCTATGACGCTCGCCTCCTCCGGCGTGACGACGATCCTTTGGCGGGCGCCGCGCACACCGATCTGCCCGCCTATCAGCACCGCGACATCGAAGGACAGCGCGATCGTGACTGGATGGGTCTTACGCAAACATGCAGCAGTGCCACCGCGATCAGGACTTCATCCGCCCCACAAAGACCCGAGCGCGAGGGACGACGTGTAAGGCAACATGTCATCCTCGATAATGATGCCGCGCATAAAGAGGTAAGGTCCCTCGTCGTACCGGCGAGCCCCTTCGCTGGGTCTCGCGAGGGTCTGGTTTGCGAACGTCGACCGACAGCATCACGGCATGGGCGGCCCCATCGGTAGGCAAGCATTGACCGTGCCATCAGCGTTGAGGCAGCGCAGAGCCCAATTTCCCGGTGCCAGCCGGTACGTTGGAGCTTCAACTGTGGCCAGCCAAGCGGGCCGAGGCCGTGAAACTCCTGATACCCTGGACCGTCCGGATTGCAACGCACGACGCCTTGGTCTCGCGCCAACGTCCATTGACGCTCAGCGAAGCATCATGCGGACGAGCTGGGAAAGCTTGGCCGGGCCGGCGCCTTCCCAGGCGCATGGGACGCGCGACGACCCATGTGGACCTTGGATTTCACTACGCACTTACGCTGCTTTGGCCTTGTCAGCAGCCTGAGCATAAAGCGTGCTCAGCTTTCAGGGCGAGCCTCTTTCATGTTGATAGCATCTGTCGTCATTCAGGATCGCCCCATTTTCGCATGCCGCTTGCAGCTTTCAGACTGTTGTCAGCCAGGGCCGCCATAAAGGGTCTCGTTTAACGCATTCGGGAGGCTTCATCACTCGACCACATTAATTTCGGGCCGTTCGCCGGCGCTCCGAATGGCACTTAACACCAGATCCTCTCCAAACCCGTGATGATCCAAGAGGAAAACGAAAAATCCCTAAATCATAAAAAAGCACCGATACGGTCGGCTCCAGGCTGATGAAATTGCGGTCTCACTGGCCACGCACGATACTTGCGATGGCGATGGCCATTGCAAAGGCCGGTCAAGCACCCAAGACGCTGACAAGCACGCCTCCGACCAAAGCTCGATCGTTGGCAGCCTTTCTAGCCGTATACTTGGGGCATTTTGGGACGGCGATCCGGACGCCGATTAAAACCTGCCGGTCGTCTAAATGGAATGGTTGGTCCGGGTCCTTACTGGACCTGCGCCAACCCGATCGGGCCGGCGCACAGGGGCACCCAGACAATTGGACACGTCGCCTTTGCGCGGCGGCTTGCACTTTCTCGGATGGCCTTTTTTCTCCCCGGGCGAAATCGAGCGAGCGGTGAGGCGGAGCCTTCGATTTTGCCGATCATGTCGTGTCGCTTCGATCGAACTGCTCAGACGATGATAGCGGCATTGATTGCCGCGGCCGAAATGCGTTGTGTGAAGTACGATTTCTACGCCGTATACATACTGCCGTACAGTTCGCCCTGTCAGCAGCCTTGCCAGCAATCCGCCCTGTGTCCAACTGTCGTCGAATTCACCGGTGTCATTGAGGAATTCGTATGATCGCCTCGAAACCATCATTGCGACCGCGGGCGGGCGACGCAAGCTCTAGACTGCCACCGATCCGCTGGATAACCATGTTAGCGATATGTAGACCAAGGCCTGAGCCCGCAGCAGGAGTAGCACCACGACTAAATCGCTTTGTAAGCCCTTCGAGGTCGGGGAGGGGCACCACCGGTCCGGCGTTTGCAATAGCGATGGTTCCATCAGTTTGGACGGAAACTGTTGTCGGAACAGTGGGCAGTCCATGTATCAGCGCATTCTCGATCAGGTTACGAAGGAGGATCCCAAACGCATCGACATCCACTTTGCGCATCAAAGTGGGGCAGCCGTCGACGTTAAGATGCAGGCGTCCGGCATATTGCGGCTTTTTCCTCAGGTCATCGATTTCCAGCCGAACCGATCGGACAAGATCGATCGCGTGATCCGCCATGCCAACCCCCGATTCGGCTTGAGCGAGCTGAAGCACTTTTTCGACAAGGCGGCCAAGGCTCGACAGCGCTTGCTCGATGCCGCGCGCACGCATTTTGGCCGACCCATTGGGAAGCTCGGCCACTAATCTCTGCATCTGAGCGATTGAACCTGCGATCGGCGTGCGCAGTTCATGCGCACTGTTTGCGGCGAACTCGCGTTCGGCCTCGAGAGCCGCCCGCAGACGATCGAGAAGCCGATTGACGGATGCCGCGATTGGAGCCAACTCTGCCGGGAAATCGCCCAAGTCCATTGGTGACAGATTGCCGCCGTCGCGCGATCCGATCTGCTGTCGCAGTACCTCGATTGGCCGCAGCGAGCGCCGGATCACGATCCACCAAACAGCTAAGCTAAAGGGCAGGAGCACGAGTGTCGGAAGGAAGACAAAAAGTGCGCCCTTCGCGATTGTGGTACGGCGGCCATCAAGCGGTTCGGCCAACTGATGATACACGCCGTCTTGGATCTCCTCTGTGTAGACGCGGTAATCAGCGTTTCGCCAAAAGCCGTTACTCAGGGGAGCATCAGGGAAGGGCTGCTGACCCTCTTCCGGTTCAGAAATAAGCACTACCCCGTACTTATTAATAACCTGCTCACGATAGGTCCAGT
Source organism: Mesorhizobium sp. WSM4884 (assembly GCF_029625675.1). Taxonomy (NCBI): domain Bacteria; kingdom Pseudomonadati; phylum Pseudomonadota; class Alphaproteobacteria; order Hyphomicrobiales; family Phyllobacteriaceae; genus Mesorhizobium; species Mesorhizobium sp. WSM4884. The sequence continues at coordinate 41,880 of NZ_JARTVO010000010.1, read as the reverse complement.
ACTTTTCATAAGTTGGCAAGTGGTTATTGTATTGATCAACGTGTTTTCCATTCAAGACCTTGATCAGCTCTGGTTCTCTGTACTCTGCGCTCCCCTGGAGCAAGTCATCCGAACTTTCGTTTACATTATTGCAAAAAATGAACGCAGCAATGGTTGGGGCGGCGATCCAAACCAGGAGCGTTGCCCCGCCTAACCACGATATCAGCTTTCTCGTCATGCTGTTCGAGTTCGTCATGTGACCACGAGCCTGTATCCGGAGCCACGCACGGTTGCTATTCTATCCCCGCCGATCTTCTTGCGGAGCCGGCTGACATAAACCTCCACTGTGTTGCTCTCGAACTCCGAATTGAATGAATAAAGCGCGTGCTCGATCCTCCCCTTTGAAACGACCGAACCGGGCCGGCGTAGAAGGCAGTCGAGCACCGCCCATTCGCGTCCAGACAGGTGGACCTCCTGCCCGTCGCGGAAGAGGCGTCGCTCGGCTGCCTGTATGGAAAGCGTCCCAACCGAAAATTGCGGCTCCGGAAAATGCCCTTGGCGACGTGCCACTGCACGGATGCGTGCCGAGAGTTCCCCCAGATCGAACGGCTTGACCAAATAGTCGTCGGCGCCAGCGTTGAGCCCCTCGATGCGATGCGAAATCCGATCGCGGGCTGTCAGAATGATGACCGGCGTTGTATCAAGCCCCTTGATCAGCTCCCGCAGATAGTCGATGCCATTGCCGTCCGGCAGGTGAACGTCGAGCAAAATAACGTCGTAGCCGGCCACAGCTGCATGACCGCGCGCTCCGGACAGGCCCTCGGCCCAGTCGACCGCGTGGCCACCAGCCACCAAATGATCGTGCACAGCACTTCTAAGGTCGTCGTCGTCTTCAATGAGCAGTATTCGCATCAGGCTGCCGAGCTCCGGTATGAGGGCAAGGCTCCTGCCTTATTGATCGAAGCTGACAGTAGGCTGAACCGGCGCCAGCGAATATCTGGGGGCTTTCAGGCTGCTGTCAGCTACAATTGCAAGAAAGGGGTCGTTAACAAAGCCAAACGAAGAGGCCTTATGAAACCCCTCCTGATCTCGGCACTTTTGCTCAATGTGACCACCGGCGGCTGTACACTGGTTGGCGGGCAATTCGACGTGGCGGTCAACGAATGGCAGCCGCGCCACGCGTCAATGTCCAGGCTTGAAACTGACAGGTGTCTTAAATACGAGGGCACCGTAGCGGGTGCCTCCAGTTATCGAACAGTGCCTAGCAGGTCAGAAGTGCACTTTGACCATAGGGGTCGTCCGTATTTTCGGCGCTCGCGAACAGAGTCGACGGTCAATCGATGCGCCACTGCCAGAGTCTGGAACGGTCAAGTGTTTGTTATCCCCCGTCCGGGCCATATTCTCTGCCGAGGACCAAGAAGGCCCTATTTTCGGTGCCCACGAACAGAGCCAACGGTCAATCGATGCGCCACTGCCAGGGTCTGGAACGGTCAAGTGTTTGTGATCCCCTGTCCCGGCCGTGTTCTCTGCCGAACTCGCCCTTGTAGTCGGCACACCAAAGATCGTTAGGGCGACAGCCGTTTGAAAGTGGTGTCCCCGTCGCCCTGTTGCGCCTGCGCTTGCGGCGCTCGACCATGCCGTGGCGGTCGAGCACGGCATGCACGGCCGAGATCGCGGGCCGGTGCACATCCGGATACAGCCGGGCCAGCCGCTCGCGTATCTTCGGCGCACCCCATGTCGGCTTGTCTTGCTTGAGGCGCACAATCAGCTTCTCGATTTGAAACGGAAGCTGATTGGCGTGGCGATAGGGCCGCCGCGATCGGTCCGTCAGCCCTCCAGGCCGCTGTCGTTGTAGCGCGTGAGGATCTTGTAGCCGGTCTTGCGCGAGATATCGAACTCCCGGCAAAGCACCGCCATCTTCTCGCGTCCAGCAGCCGGGCGACGAACTTCAGCCGCTCTTCCATGACGTTACACTCCTTCCAAGGCACCTTGCTCTCCTTGCAAAGGGCCGAAAGTGTAACCCATCTATCCGGAATGAACTGTCACCCATCTCTCGGGAAGGAAAGTCATGGCCAAGGCAACTGGAAGCCGAATTTTCTTTTAGAGTATGAATCAGCGCCGTCTGCCGAAAAGCGCGTCCACGATCTTCCCTTTTGAAACGACCGTGCAGGGCTGGGGCAGACGGTAGTCGAGCACCGCCCATCCGCGTCAAGTCAGGTAGACCTCCTGCCCGTCGCGGAAGAGGCGTCGCTCGGCTGCCTGTATGGAAAGCGTCCCAACCGAAAATTGCGGCTCCGGAAAATGCCCATGGCGACGTGCCACTGCATGGATACGCGCTGAGAGTTCCCCCAGATCGAACGGCTTGACCAAATAGTCGTCGGCTCCAGCGTTGAAGCCCTCGATGCGATGCGAAATCCGATCGCAGGCTGTCAGAATGATGACCGGTGCCGATTCAAGTTCCTTGATCAGCTCCCGCAGATAGTCGATCCCATTGCCGTCCGGCAGGTGAACGTCGAGCAAAATAAGGTCGTAGCCGACCACAGCTGCATAATCGCGCGCTTCGGACAGGTTCTTGGCCCAGTCGACCGCGTGGCCACCAGCCACCAAATGATCGTGCATAGCACTTCCAAGGTCCTTATCGTCTTCAGTGAGCAGTATTCGCATCATGCTGCCGAGCTCCGGTATGAGGGCAAGGCTCCCATCTTATTGGTCGAAGCTGACAATAGGCTGAACCGGCGGCAGCGAATTATTTGGGGAGCTTTCAGGCTGCTGTCAGCTACAACTTGCAAGAAAGGGGTCGTTAACAAAGCCAAACGAAGAGCCCCTATGAAACCCGTCCTGAACTCGGCACTTTTGCTCAATGTGACCCCCGGCGGCTGCATCAGCAAATTGATTTGGGAAACAGGCGCGCCGGTTCTAATGACCGACGCAGGCCGAGGTCTGGAGCTGGACCAGCGAACGGCGTCTTCGGTTTTTCAGGCAACAGCCACATGGAAGAATATGATTGGCTCGACCATGCGCCGAGCTTTGTCGAACGGATTGGTCGCGGGCGCACTACCACAGATTATGGCAGGTTTACGCCCTGGCCTTGACACCCGGGGTGATCGTCACCGGCGGAGCCGCGGCGTACTGATCGGATATCTAACGTCGCTGAGTCTCTCGTCGGTGCAGTGGATCTCTCGGCTTAGCCATCATGCAAAAAACGACGGTTCCGCGACACCACTTTTCAGGTCCGTGACACAGGCTTTGTGAGCCGATCTGTTGTTCTTACCCCAGGCTAATGGCTGAACAGCTCTGTCGCCGGCTCGATGCGCCAGATGGCGCGATGTTTTGAACCCTTTCACGAGGCGACGGCAGCAGCCGACCGGCTCTCCTATCGCGGCTCCCGCGATCCACACACCCAACAAGGGAATCTACCATGGTAATGAAGGCACCGGTTGCCGACGCTAGGAATGGGTCGGTAGTAGATCGGCTGGTCGGCATCGACCTCGCTCGGGGCCTGGCTGTCTTCGGGATGTATGCCGCCCATCTCGGTCCCGACCCCGGCGAAGGAGGACTAGTCGGGTTTCTGATGGAACTAACCCATGGGCGGCCGTCGGCCCTGTTTGCCGTATTGGCCGGTTTTTCAATCCTCCTGATTACAGGTCGCAAGGCGCCGAAGTCGGGGATAGCCGGTAGACAGGCCATCGCCAGAGTCGCAATTCGTGCCCTTGTTTTGCTCGCGCTTGGCTCAATCCTGGGCTGCCTCGGTACCCAGGTCGAAGTCATCCTAGAATACTACGGAATTTGCTTCTTGTTGGTATTGCCGCTCCATCGGCTCAGCGCATATCAGCTGGGCTTGATCGCTGCCGCTACGGCATTAGTTCTCCCGCAAGTCCGTTCCTCCCTTCTGTCGGTTGCCCCCAACCTCCTCGACCCGGTCTTCAACCTCATGGTCAACGGCTACTATCCCGCGGTGACCTGGGTTCCTTTCCTCATCGCTGGCATGGCCATCGCGCGCCTTAATCTTAATACGCTAGCAGCGCATTGGCGCCTTGGTCTGGCGGGGGTCGCGCTGGCCGTGTTGGGCCATGGGGGATCCTTGCTCGCGCTGAGTTCCCGCGCTTTGACTGAAACCTCCTTGTGGTGGTCTGACGTTGACGGCGCTTTTGAGCCTTCCAAGTCGTCATTTATAGTCAAGTCGTCATGGATAGCCGCACCTCATAGCGAAACGACGCTTTCGATCGTGGGCAGCACCGGTTGCGCAATGATCATCTTGGCGGCTTGCATGCTCGCTGTGGATGCGCTCCCGCGTCTGCGAAAGCTGGTCTGGCCAATAATCGCAGTCGGCTCGATGTCTTTGACGGCCTATGTGCTGCACATTGCGGGAATAGCCTATCTTATGAAGATAAACATTTTCAAAGACGAGAGCCTGTCCACGCTCTTTGGCTTCGTTGTGGTTATCAGCACTTTTGCGGTGCTTTGGCTGCGCATCTTCCAGCGAGGACCGATGGAAGTGCTGATGGGTAGGGTCGCAGATCTCGCGCGTCACATCCGCTGAGCACCGCCGCGCCCCGGCCTCCCGATCACATTACGGACAAGGTGGGGCTTTGTCCAAAGCTTGTTCGCGGCAGGGGAGGGTACTTCCTCCCAGCCTGCCGCCTTGTTGATGGAAGCTAAAACGGTCGCGCAGGCGCTAGAGTTGCATCGGCATAATCAGCTTAAACTCGCGAAGTTAAACCCGCGGTTGGTCTATCTCGGCCCGCCTCACCTGAAAGGCTAAGGTATCCGTTTCGGTCAAGGGTTTTAGGGGCCATTTTCGCTGCGCCTTGAGGAGAGCGTTTGCTAGGATGAGGAGCTTTCGCAACAAGATGATGACCTTTGCGGGTTTGCCTGCCGCCTTTAGCGCCTGGTATTTTGCCTTGAGGTCGGGGTTGAAGCGCAGGGCGAAGGGCCGGGCATGTAGAGGGCCTGGCGAACATTGGCCCGGCCGCCCCGGATGAAGGCGCGGCCGCTCCATTTTGCCGAGGCCGGCGAGGCTTGCGGCCTTTGGTTCCGAGTTCCGGCATGTCGATGGTGAGTGTGCAGGCGGTGGCATCCGATGCGCCATATGCTGGTCAGGATTTCGCGGCGCTGGACAGCGTCGGGATCGGCTTTCATGAGGGTAAGCATCGTCTGATCGATATCGCTGAGTTCACGTGGATCTGCTTCCAGCCACTCGTTGTTGTGGCGCCTGAGCAAGGCAAGCGGTCAAGGTCTGGCTCTGGTGCTGGCTGCGGTGCGATCCCCGCACGGGCCAGGTGCCGATCGTGTCGACGATCCACCTCGCCGCGACCAGAGAGCTGCTACTCTCTTCCGCTGTTCATTCTGGCCTCTTCGCAATGAATGTCATAAAATCACCTGTCGCAATTAATGGTTTTTGATTTGGCTCCTACAGCTGGCAGATATCGCCGAGAGTTCCGCAGAGAGCGTCGAAAGTTTTGGCCGCCTTCTTCCGCAGCCGCGCCTTGAGTTTTGAGCAGACCTGTCTTGATCGGGTTGAGATCGGGCGAGCATGGCGGCAGGATCAGGAGCCAGTGCCCCTTTGGCCAACCAGTGGGCGGCGCGTACCTTGCCGACAATCTGGGGTTCCGAACCCGACAGTTGGTTTTCAACCCGACAGTGGCCCGCCTCAGAGCAGGCTACCGCCCTTCGGAGCAGGCAGAAGCTAATCGAGGTTCGCGGGTTCCGGTTTGAATGTGCAGGTCGCTGCGCGCCTGATCTTTCGGTCTGGCGGCACATGACAAAAACTCTCATTTTGGCCGACGATACCCGGTCAGGAGCGGGTATCGCAGTCGAGAAGCGACCCGAGCACGTCCACAAGATGTGCCGAGTTTGCAAGGTGTGTCATTGTTTCTGTCAACGTTCGAGCGACAGCGCACGACGAAACGTCTGGCATACGCCTCGTCTGGCACGCGCCTCGCATATGTTGCAGTTGCTGCTGGAGATCAGGCGATCGAGTGGGCCTTGCAATTTTCCGATTTTGATGCGCCTAAAGTCTCGTGTACAAATCAGGCTGGCGTGAATGGCCTGCCTAAGTTGCGACTTATTACAAAGGAATGGATATGGCGACTGGAACGGTGAAGTGGTTCAACAGCACGAAGGGTTTTGGTTTTATTCAGCCTGACAACGGCGGTCAGGATGTCTTTGTCCACATTTCCGCTGTTGAACGAGCGGGCCTGTCGACCCTTAATGAGGGCCAGAAGATCAACTACGAGGTGGAACAGGATCGCCGCACGGGAAAGTCCTCTGCAGGCAGCCTCAGCAAGGCTGGCTAACGGTCCGGGAAAGCCTTGGCAAGGTTCGTCATCGCCGGAACGCATTGACGGCTCGAAACCCGGGCCGGAGCATGCAAGTTAATGCCGCGGCAGGGATTGCTGGAGCCATCATGAATTACTCTGGAAATGAGGCTCTTGGACGGGAAAGGCGGGGCTCATCCCCGCCCTTTGATTCCGCGCAGATTGGGCCAACGGCTGCTGCGCGTCCGAACGACTGTTGATACGGATTTAGGCTGCGACCTTCTTGCGGGTCCGTTTCGCCGGCGCCGTGGCTGGGGCTTCCGGCTCTTTCGGTTTGCGGCCGAGTCCCATGGTCTTGGCCAAGGCGGAGCGCGCAGCGGCGTAATTCGGCGCCACCATGGGATAATCCGACGGCAGACCCCATTTGGCGCGATATTCGTCTGGGGTCAGACCATAGTGCGTCGCCAGATGGCGCTTTAGCGATTTGAATTTCTTGCCGTCTTCAAGGCTAATGATGTAGTCCGGTTCGATCGACTTTTTGATCGGGACAGCAGGTTTTTTTACAGGCACAGGCTCTTCTGCCGGTATGAGTCCAGCCGTGCCGTTTAGAGCCCCGTGCACTTGGGCGATCAGGGCAGGAAGCTCCCCCGCCGGGACGGGGTTGTTGGAGACGTAGGCTGATACAACATCGGCAGTGAGCTCGATGAGGATGTCGGTCTTGTGGGGTTCTTCTGTCATAAACTTCTCCGGGCAGCTTGAAACACAGTTGGGCGAAGTGTCGCTTCATAGTGGCGGTTGCCGCTGAAAGCAAATGGATCGACGGGTGCGCTGCTCCTCCACCATTGAAGTCTCGGCGACGCATCCCGTCATCGTCCATCGCTAAAGGCAGCGTATTGAATTATGGGAGCGGTCGCGCCCGCCCCACCATAGCGATACAGCAAGACAATCAAAAAAGCCGGTCTTTGCTTGGCCCCAAATCTTTTCTCCTTTCGTGAACGCTGAGCTGCCAAGCTGCTACAGTTCACCTCGCGGGGCAACCGTGCACAACACAGGAGTTGCCCGAGCGATACATTCTTCACTTGCCGCTTATCAGCGCTGGTGATTGCACTTTGCAGCCTGCCTCCGGACCCGCAGCGCTCACGCTGTTGGTTTTGCGCCTGCAGGCGTCGGAAGTCGGATCGCCGCAGCTAATTTCCTCAGGCGGACGAATTCAACAAATCGATTGTTTGGATCGAAGGCATCCACACCATCGATGCCTCTAGAATATGATCCAGCTACAATCACCGTGCTGTAATGGCAGGGACGGCCAGCACAAGCGCGACACGATCCGGCGGGTCCATCGCTGCGTTACGTATTCATGGCTACTGCATCGGGCGCTCGGTCGACCGCCTTAAGCCAGGTCGCCGCATTGCGAGACGGTGACCGGCGAGGGAGAGGGCGCTCTGGCAACGAAGCGAGGCGGGTGGCCTTGCGGGTGGCCGCGTGATGTCATCCGGCTCTCCTGCCGATCTCTGCCGGCCAGATCTGGAGCAACTGTTTTGCATAGATATGGCTCTCTTCAGGGGGCCATCTATGATGGGAGCCGAGCGCGTGTTCGAGCCGGGGAACAGGCTGCGCATGCACTGTGCCCACCTATTGCGATCGTGCTAACCTTGGTTGTTCGGACTTGCCGTTAAAGGCAAGCGACAGATTGAAGTTATGCTGCACCATCTGATTGCCTGGCTCGTTTTCGAGAGCTCGCCGATACAGGGCCTGTGCCGCGTCATGCCGCCCCTCAATGTCCAAAATCACGCCCTTCGCATTCAATGCACGTACGTTTCCTGGGGCTGCAACCAAGACGCTGTCGAGCACCTCAACCGCTTCGTGCGGGCGCTTCTGGCCCACCAAGGCATTTGTAAGTCGTATCGCCGCATCAACATTGTCCGGGTGCTGCTTCACCTCATCCCGCAAAGCCCGCTCTTGAACATCCTGACCAACTTCGCGCAAAATGCGTTCGCGCATAGCCGGATCGATTTGATCGGCGCTGAGCAACTCGGGGGAAGATGTCTCCTGCACGGAAAGAGCCGGCTTTTGCCAGCTGGCGCAACCGCCCAAAGGCAGAATGGCGAGTACGGCAAAAAGAAGTGAGTTCCGGCGCAGAAACATAGGCGATGGAGAAACTGTATTACTATTCATGTTATCTCTCAGTTATCGGGGAGGCGCGTGGCGTTCAGTTAGGAAAGGTGGGACTACTCTAACAATCCGCTGTTCGATCCGTGCGGGAGTGTGACGGATCCTGCGGGGCGAATTGTAAAGTCGGAGGCGAGGTCTTGATAAGACAGCACGGCGAGATCAACCCCGTTTCGCGTCAGAAAGCCGCGGACGAAACGTCGGACATCCATCGACGTCAACAGAATAGGGCGGGTTTGACCCGGTTCTGCGTTCGAAAGGACCTGACGTATCTGTGATAGCATCGCTTCGCTTTGCCGATCCTCCAGTGCGAGATAGGGGCCTGCATCCGAATCTCGAACCGCGCCACGCATCACATCCTCGCTCTCGCGCTCGACGACCAGGGCGGACACGATGCCCTCCGTGTTGGCATGGCGGTGGCAGATCTGTCGCTTCAAACCAGAACGGACATATTCCGTCAGCAGGGCAACGTTCTGCTCACGCTCGCTCCATTCGGCCAATGCCTCCAACACGAGACGGGTGTGGCGGATTGGGATACCTTCCTCCAGGAGGCGGCGCAGAACATCGGCAATCCGAGGAATCGGCGTCGTGCGTAGCACCTCTTTCACAAGCTCAGAATATTCCTGCTCCATTCGGCCCAGGAAATGTCGGGTCTCTTGGATGCCCACCAATCGCGGTGCGTAGCGGGTCAACGCTGCATGGACGCGCAAGGCGAGGAGTTCGCCGGGAGCCCTATGCTCCGTGCCGGCGCCCGTAAGGGCCTTTGCAGGGGTATGTTCAACCGGGAGTCTGTCCGTTTTCGGCTCACGTCTAAGGGGGACACCGCTCGAGTCGACGTGCGCTACATCGGCTCGGAGCGCCATCTGGTTTGGATCTAAGGCGTCCTGTTCGACTGGCACGCCCTCGACATCAATTCGGAATTGCGATTCAGGCAGCTGCTCGTCAACCAAGACAGGGATGCGAGGAACGATAATGCCCAGATCGGCTGTGACCAGGAGCGAAACGCGCCCAATATGTTTTTGCAATTCGGCTTGATCGACCGCCTGCATAAGATCTGGCGCTAGAAAAAATGCGATCGGGAATTCCTTCGCAGGCGCGGCTTGCTTAGGCTCCGCTGCAGTTCCACCTTTCGCATCGGCAGTGCCGGCGCCCAGCACATCAGCCTTGACAATGCTTACCGCAGCGAACACTGCGGCCAGCATCAGAAAGACGGGGAGGGGAAACCCAGGAACGAACCCCATTACAACCAGGACGCCGGCCGCCAGTCGCAAGGCTCGAGTGCTGGCCGTGAGCTGACTGACCATTTCTGTACCGAGGTTGATCCTCGCCGTCCCAGTCACACGGGTGACGATGGTCGCCGCAGTAATGGAGAGCAGAAGGGCCGGAATCTGCGATATCAATGCATCGCCTATCGTCAGCAGAGTGTAGTGATGCAGTACCTCGCCGAAGGACATGCCCTTGGAGAGCAGGCCGATCGAAATTCCACCCAGCATGTTGATGCAGATAACCACCAGCCCGGCGATGGAATCGCCCTTCACAAATTTCATCGCGCCGTCCATCGCGCCATAGAGTTGGCTTTCCTTCTCCAATTCGGCGCGCCGCCGGCGGGATTCGTTGGCATCGATGTGGCCGTTGCGTAGCTCTGCGTCGACCGCCATTTGCTTGCCCGGCAGAGCATCCAGCGTGAAACGCGCCGCCACTTCTGCCACCCGTTCGGCACCCTTCGCGAGGACCATGAATTGCACCATGGTGACGACCAGAAATATGACGAAACCCACCACGATATTGCCTGAAATGACGAAATCGCCAAAAGTATGAATAATGCTGCCGGCCTCCCCCTCGGCCAGGATCAGTCGCGTCGTTGCGACCGTGAGCGCGAGACGGAATACAGTGGAAATCAAAATAACGCCGGGCAAAGAGGAAAAATCAAGTGGAGTACTGACATACAGGGCAACCATCATCAGCAGTATGGCCAACCCCATATTGAATCCTATCAGGGCGTCGACCACCACGACCGGGATAGGCATGACCATCATCGCGACAGCCAGAAGCAGCATCAACGCAACCATTAAATCCGGGCTGGCCGGCGCACGCTTGATGAAGTCACGCAGGACGTTGGCCATCGAGACACCTTTGCAATCGGTTGAGACTTACTCTGCTGTTACGCCATGAAACGTGGCTTTCGAACTCCGAAGGCGCCTCAGCCTTGGCCAGCGCGTGACCCTGCATGAGAGCCACAAGCAGGCGCGAAATGGCTGGGCAGCAAATGTTTCCAACGCAGCCAGCTTGTCAGCACCGAGCGCGACAGGATGTTTGGCTGGCCATAGAGTGCTGCTTGATGGGGCCTGCGAGCTTTCAATATTGGAGAGCAGCAATGCGGCCATTCCTGCTCAGCAGCACACGGCTGTCCTCAATACGTTCGACCACCCATCCATCAGCCAAAATGGCGCCGACAAAATACTTCTCGCTGTCGATGACAATATATGGTTGGACCCCATGCCACACAGCTTCGACCGCGATTGCGGATGGCGCCTTCTCCTCTTTGATGAGCACTCCGTTCACCAGTGTTAGAGTACCCTTGGTGCGACGATCGAACGATTGCTGAAGCTTCTGCCAACTGATGACCGATTCAGACGTGACGGTGCCTTCGGCGGTCACAACACCCTTTGCCGACCCAATCTTGACGTCGAGAAGACCCGCTCGATCGACTTCCTCCTGCAGCTCTTGGGCCGCTGCCTCCGTAAGTTCATTGTCAGCGCGGTGACTGATCGTTCTGGACGCGACTTCAGCCCGAAGTGAATTGGGGCTCGATCCACTTGCATTGCCAAGATAGGAGATCGTGCCTGAAAGCGCGCCGATCCCGAGTGAGCTGATTATGACCATGGCGAGCACACCGATCGGTAGGCGCGGTATGCCGGTCGAACCAGGCGGCTCTGCATCCTGCACGGACAAAGCAATGGACATCTCGCCTACGAGCAGGACGACAGGAAGGGGCACAACAACGGACTGGCCTGCGGCGATATTCCGGTTGCCCTCGATACTGAGTCCGGGTGCAAGCGCCTCCAGTTCGATCGACTTGCCAAGAAGAGTTACACGAAGGTGATGCGGTGCCAGTCCCTGCTCGACAAAGACCAAATCGGCATCGAAGCCGCTGCCGATTAAACACTTTTGAAGATCCGTCTTGCCGGTCAGACCGCAATAGTGCCCCGAACGCACTTCGAAACGGAGGGAAACGGCGTCATCCACAGAGCATCTCTCAAACAGGATAGAAGCCGCATGGCAATTGCCATGCGGCTCATTTCGGGACTACGTCGCGTCAATAAGGAGACGCGCTAGGGGGCAGTCTAAAACCCGCTTCCGACATTACGAAACGCGTTCGTCGGCGGCCTTCTTGATGGTCTGGAGATTGGTCGTTAGAGTGCGCAACTGGACACTCCTTTTCGTCGCCTCCAAGCTAACATTGGTTAGTTCCTGCACTTGCGCCTGAAAAGCAGTAGCATCAGCTCCGCTTGTATTGCCGGGAGTGCCACTGTTAGTTTTATCGGTATTGCCGGCGCTACTGGTATTGGTATTGCCTGATTTTTTATTATTATCAACTGCAGCCATGATCATTCCTTTTTCTGTTGGAGTTGTGCCGTCAATAACGGCCTGTATGACCTCACGCCGGATTTCCCGCGTCAGGCATCTTCTGTGTCATCCAAAGCTTCATCGGCCTCAGCCATCGCATCGTTCGCGAATTGGAACGCGAACGATCGCAGGATACTTTGGAAGGCTTCACTTTGTGCTGCAGACTGTGAGTTGTCTTGAAGTTGATCATTTGAAACGGTCCGGTTATCCGCCCGATCGTTCCCGCCAGCTGCCTTGCCATCATTCCCACCAGCTGGCTTGCCATCATTGCCATCAGCCGGCTTGCCATCACCAGAATGCTCGGATTTCGAATCCCCATGGCCCTTTCGGATCAAGGAAGTCCCGAGGTTGCCAACTCCACTCCCAATTGCTGCTATCATCAGGTACTCCGGCATTTGCCATTGGCGGCGACGTGTTAAAGGTTAGCCTCGATCAAGCTAAGGGCGGGAGCTTTCGAGAACCTGACGGCTTTTGACAAAAACCGGCCAGCGCAAAAACGTATGCTCTGCAGGATGTTGCTCTCGCATCGAACAGTCGACCACGATCTCGGCTGTTCGGCCAATCCCGCCGTCCACGCATGCCGCGACCGAATGGCAGCCGCAGCAGCTCGTTTGCATCCTCGATGCTGTGGTGTCGAACAGGAGACACGGTCCACGTGCTGCATGACCGCAATGACCGTATTCTTGCTGGCTCCACGGGCGCACGCAACGAGCAGGAACTCGGTCTTTGCATCACCATTCTCTCGCCTGCACATCACGGCCCGGCGCGGTGAGCTCATTGGCTTCGAGAAGGTCGGCGACCGTACGAACATGGGATGGTCTGCCGGCTTTGGGAGGCCGGTGCGGATCCTCTTCTCACCATATCGAAAGCTTGAAGCGGTCGGATTTTCTTGCCCTGTTCGTGAGAACTCCCATCGTCAGCTAATCGTCAGCCAAGCGGTCTATCTAGGCCGGCCGTGCCTGACCTTCGGATCCAAAGGTCCCGTCTCGACACTTTTTGTAACTATAGATCGAAATGGTCCGCGTGATACGCAACGCACACGCTTCTCTGAAGCAAATGTGTGACTTTGTCGGTGGCGAACGAGAGGAGTGACGCATCAATAAAATCGTCAGGCACGTGTCTAGGAAGGGGAGCTAGCCGAGTTGGTCTGATTTCATTCGCTGTTCCTGGAAATCGGCGGACTGAAGCGCTGATAATCTCAGGACATCGATGGCAACGTTGCGAAAGTCCTGTGAGCTCGGGCCAATCTTGGCCTGCTACTGAGAAGCACTTTGGCGGGAACATTACGCCGTCGCGGGTCTGGCTGACCGTGACGTTAACCGAAAGATGCCGCTGGTCTCGTCAGCCGCCAGCACAATAGCAGCACATTCTCGCCTACTACGGAGACGCAATATGAAGGGCATTGGCCGACCACGGAAATCGCAGGCTGAAACTGGAGCCAGCCGCGCGGGGCGGGCGAGCAGTTCCCTTTCGCAATCAAGTCTTGCTGCGGGAGAAGGTGGACAGTCATTCGATTCCGTTGTGGAGCAGATGCGCTCTGGGGACGCCGATAGGAGGCCCTCCTCCCTTCCAGTTGCGCGCGGTCCAGGCGATGCCCGCGAAAGTCTGCCAGGCGCCTCGATTGGCGAAGATCAAATCCTGAACACACCGCCACGTGGAGCCGCTGCGCCACCACGCGGAACCGTAGCGCCACGTGGCGCAGCCGCAAGGCGGCGCGGTTCTCCCTCCATGTCTGAGGGCGAAGCCATGGCGCCGGTCGGTAGCCAACTATCAACCGCGCAGGTGGAAGGCACCAGCTCATCGTCAAATAAAGATATCAGTCCGACACAGCTCAGAATGAACAGTCTTGTTCAACAACTGACTGATTGCGAGGCTGCGGCCAGGAAAACCGACGTCCCCGAGGAGGCGGTGGAGCTGATCAGTGGGGTCGTCGATGCAGCCTCAGCAATTCTGGAGTACCGCGCTAGCCTGCCTGCGGCTGAGGCGCAGACAATTATGCCAGACGACAAGGTGCGTAGATGTTGCCAGATCGTGTGCGACGCCGCGAATGAAGTAGACAAACTTGGCCTGTCGACGATCACGAAATTGGACAAAAAGACCAAGAAAGCGGCAGGTATGGTCGATAAACTCTACTCCTACTCCCAGGCGGACCGGCAGGAGCTGTTGATTTTAAATGTGGAGAACCACCATACGGCGGCAATTAAGTGGTGGGAAAAAAAGGCATGGCGCTCCGAACGGCAGCGATCCGCCTGCGCTGCCACCGCTAGCCTATCCAGTGGAACGCCCGTGATGCGGGAAGCCGAGCGGTGCGCACTGCGGCTGCGTGCCGGCTCGGTACTGAGTGTCAGGATCTGGCTGGTCCGTGAGCGGATCGGTCTTGCGCGGGCCAAGATTGAACTGCGGGCGAGCAGGTTCGAGCCAGATTTGAAGGAACTCCTCGTCGGTCGAAATGGAGTGGTGCAGCTGATGGCAAGCGCCGCTCAAGAAGCTCTTCGCGCCCTCTCTTTGGCGAAGGGCATAATGGATGATGGCAAAACACTCAACGCTCATGATTGCGCGGTTGTAGAAAAAATCATGGAGCGGCTTTCGGATTTTGGATTGGCGTTGCACGAGGTGCATACCAAGCTAAGCCATACCTACCCAGATGCCGGCCTCCCATTGAAACTGTTCGAACGGATCGTGGACGATGCATGGATCACTGCGCACGATGCCATGCACTTGTTGAACCTGCAGTCTCCGCCGTCAGCCATCATGGCGCCACAGGCCCAGGCGGGCGCTGCGATGCCGGCCAGGGCAGGCGCTGCGATACCGGCTGACACTGCTGGTACGGCTGCAGTGTCAGAAGGCACTACAGCGCGAAGGAAAGGGAAGTCAAAGCATAAGTCGGCAGCTCGCGCCGGGACTTCTGCCGCCGGGCAGCCATCAACACCAGTCGCTGCGAACGCCGGCACAGTGCCAGCAGCCAAGGTTCTCGCGCGCTCGGATCAAGTTGCGAGTACACAGGTGAGAGCGCAAGAGGTGGCTGCGAGTTCGTCGGGGGCAGGCTCGACAATCGGGGGCGCCGCGTTGTCAATGGAGGTATTGACGGAGCGGCTCAAACGATTGGACGAACTTTTGCAGTTCGATCTGGCCGGTCAGCAAAGCGTCGTCTCCCAAGTGCGCCAGATGAAGCCTGAGGAGGCCGGTAAGGTCGTGGACGATGTGGCCCAGTACCTGCGAGCCCAGGCCATTGAGATGCAAACCTGTCTCGCCGGGTTGCAGGGGCGTAATGTACGCCTGCTACTCACCTCCACCCAGCTACCCAAAGTGCACGAACGCACAGACCAGCTCAAAGGGTTGCTGAACATGGTGCTGGGACAGGCCAACGCATTGAATGAAGGAAAAGCCGGCATTACGACTGATTGCATGAAGACCTACGCATTTCCGGCGCAAAAATACCTGGAACATTTGTGCAATGCCGACGAATTGATGCCGCCGGAGGCACCGGTCGCGCTGCGTGGCGAGCCAGGAAAGCTGTTTGAGATGAAGCTGCAGCCCAAGATGCTGGTCAATGGTGCGATGCCGAGCCCGATGTGGGTGCACATCCACACGAGTCGCCCCGTCATGGCCAGAAACTTGGAAGGGCTGGCTGATTCCGAATTCACCGCTTGCCACGTTAAATCCAACGAACAGCGCGGCTACAATCGAGAGCGAGAGGAAGCCGATGCTAGGTCCGGTCGCGAGAAGGTCATAATTCATCGCGGCAAACTCACCCCCGCTTTCTGTAAGTCCTTGTTGACCTCAGGGCTTGGCCGCCAACCACGCCATTCGCGTGCCGAGCTCCCGTCGGCGCAGGCTGCATGACAGGGCACTCAGAATGCGGCCGGCCACGCTGTGAGTCAGCGAGCATTTCTCCTGGCCAAACCGCGAATGCCGCTGCGCGAGTTGCGGTCCGGCGATTGGAGTCGATCGGCTACCGTCAGGGCCGATTTGCGATGTCGCGTTACCGGCTGTTGACGTGGCGGCGTATCTTGCCTCCCATCCAACTTATCGCCGAGATCGCGCCGCCAAGATCGAGGCGGAAGGTCTTCCTGCGAGCGCGGAGCAGGCATAGCCGATCCGATCGGGATCGGCGCATCGCAACGACCCAACGGTGTGGTGGAGAAAATTGGATTCGGGAGAGCTCGGTTCCAAGAGGCGGAGTTCCGGCCCGAATACAATCCGCTCGCAAGCACCCACGATGCGCATCCGCAGTTTATTGTCTGGGAGATGGGCTGGATTGCTCGGCGGCGCTGGCGCTAAGGCGGGGCTGTCGCCGGACAATTAGCATTCACTGCCAACAGCCTTGCAACCGTCACCAGTTGCAAGGCTCGGCGGCGGGTCGACAAATCACATGAAATCGTCGTCGGACCCGCTATCGCTGCTGTCGCTATCCTCGGTTTTGTGGAGATAGAGTGGAGGTTTGCCTGCACGCTGCCACTCACCGGCACTGTTCTTCGTCCATTTGTCGGGATGCTGCGTAGGGTCAAGCACCAGGTCGCCATGATCCACTTCAACAAACCCCATCGTCTGCGCGCGCGCTTGTGCTTCCGGATTAGCCGCACGCCAATTCAGCAACGGTCGGTCGCCGTCTATCCGAAGTTGATGCTCCAGCAGAATATCGCCCGCATTTTCGACGAGCGGATGGGCGACTTGAAGATCCACTATGGAAGTGACCTCAGTTCGACCAGGAAATTGTTCCCGCCAACTTTCCGATTCGAACTCGTTCATGCTGAATCCGCCTTCCATTCTCAGCAGTCCGGCACTCCGGTCTCCCAATTGGTAACTGAAATATCGCGCGTGCTCCGTATCTCGACGGATGCCATATTGCTGAGCAACGTCCGCGGTGCGCCTGGCTCGTGACGATACGAACTCCGAATACTCTTGAGGATTGTCGGCGATGTGCGTGATTTCATCACCATGAAATTGCCTCACCTGTCTCCTGAAGGAAGTCCTGTTGATCTCCACCACAGGAGGTCGGGAATTGAGGGAGTATGCTTGGGGAGCCGCCGATGATGAGGCGCCGCTACCTTCCGATCCGGATAAGTGCATTCGGGCAAATGTGTCCGCGAACCCTTCGCTTCCTGCATCCGATTGCTCGCCGGCATTATGCGCGCGGTAACTATCGGATGAGCCACCAATTCGACCATACATGACGATTCGTACTCCTATGTTTCGCAACCGAGCTCAAGTTAGCACGGCTGTTCAACATAGGGCGCTTAGTTGACGACTAGCTGACGAGGGCATTCCAACGGCTGCACCAATCAAATCCGCACTGCCGGCCTCAAAACCTCGGACTGCGCCACGCACCGGCCAGCAGAGGCTGCAAGGTCATGCCCGGAGGACTTGCCGTAGTTGCTGGGTGGCAGATCCGAGGGGAGTGATTGCCCCAGGCCCGCGGTTGCGCGGTTGGCCTGACAGAGACACTGGGGCACGGATGGCCAGCCGACATTTGCCACTAGCATGGAGCCAGGTCAGTTTTGAACTGGGCAGTCGTGGACTTCCATGACTAGGCCAAGCCTGCGGCAAAGAATGCTTTCGCGACAGGCTGGAAATATTGCATAGGAACCGCGTGGCCGAGTTTTGTAGTGCCTATCAGCTGACGCGCTAAGACATGGTCATGGACGATCGTCAGGCGTAGTGCCCGCGCCTCGCTCAACACATGTGAAACGCGCTCACCTTCGGCACGGCAAACTAAGAACGGCACCCCGGTTTCACCGCGAACGTAACGCAGACCGATCAGGACCGCCCTTCCTGTTAAGACCAGCGTGGCGCGATGCACGCCAAGCGCAGGCTCGTCGGCCGCCTCCTCGCGGATGCGACGCTGTTCACCTTTCAACTCTGGCGCTCCTTGCTGATCCTTCGACTCGCGCGTCACTTCGGTATTGGTCATGCGCATTTCGCGCAGATACAACGCGCGCTGGAGCAGAAGATCGATCAGTCCGCCGACCAGCAGTGCGCCGGCGCCAATTCCCATCAGCAATTTTGTCTCCATAAAGATGAGGCCAACACAGCCCATGCCGCAGATCGGCAGAGGGACCATTGTCTTCCACATCCCGAGAAGGACAATGGAAAAGGTTGCGCTGAGAACCAATACCTTGAACATGGTCTTGCAGACTTCGACCATGGAACGAGCAGACCCCAAGCGCTTCAGCCCTTCAAAGGGGTCAATTTTCTTAAAGCTGAGCTTCATCGGCTCCAGAGAGAAGACAAATCCACCATTGGCTAGCAGGCTGGCCAAAATCACCGCGGCGACAAGGGTTCCAAGCAGCGGGCCAACAGCCGCGACTGTGAGTTGGACGAGCACAACCAATGCCTGCGGCACCGCGGTATCGAAAGGTAGGCTCTGCAACTTGGTGGCTAATAGGAGCGCTTCCCGGCATTTGTCCTCGATCACGCTGCCTCTTAGCCAAAGGTAGCCGAGCCCAGCGCAAGTCCCGACCGCGCGGACGAAATCGGAGCTACGTGGCAGCTGTCCTTTTTTGCGCGCTTCACTTAACTTCTTCGGGCTGGCGGCGTGTGTCTTCTCTTCACTTGTGTCGCTCATGGCAGCAATTTGTCGAACCACTCCAGCACGCCGTTGGCACGTGTGACCTCCAGTTTCATGCTCTCCACCAGATAGGCAGCGTAGGTGACCATGAGAACTGGAAAGACAATGTTCTTGATTGCCGGAGACAGTTGGCTCGCCTTAAATTGCGGGGCAAAGCGACGCAGCAGCATCATCGATATATCAATCAGTATCAGGAAGAACACGACAGGCCCCGAAACCAATAATGCCGTGCGCATTATGCTGTCGAGAAGCCCCAACAACTCCATTGCTCCTGGCCCGCTCAGTGTCGGGTGAAACTGATACACCGGCCAGATCAAGTAGCTGCGGTACAGGACACTGATCAAAGTTTCCAGGCCTCCTGATCCGACGAATATGGCAATCGCAGTGATCCCCAGAAAAACGCCCATCGCGGAAGCCTGACTGTTCGTCGCGGGATCGGCCGAAGCGGTCGGGCTGCTGATGCCGCGTTGGTTGTCGATAAGCTCCCCGGCAGCCTGAAGGCCCCAAAGCGGAATGCCAAGAAAAGTGCCAAGGAGTACACCGACAAAAACTTCCTTGAATCCGAGCAGGGTTAGCTGGATCAGGCGCGTATCAGGATCCAGCGCCGGCAATCCGCCGCTGACGTGTGCCAGGCATGGTAGTGCGAAGCCAACAGCCAAACAGCCCCGGATCAGCCCACTGATCTGCGAGCGTGTGAATACGGGAAAGATCAGCATGATGCCCATCGCGCGGGCTGCCCCAAGACCTGCCGCAACGACGAGTTCGAAAGCCGTCTGGATCAGAATTTGAATATCGGCCGATGGCGCGTCCATGGGGCGGACTAGTAGCTAAGTGTCATTGCGGGAAACTCGGTGAAGATCTGATCGGCTAGCTCTATGAGCGGGGCGCTTAGCACAGGAGCAAACAGCCCAATCACCGCGACAACGACCAGAAGCTTCACGGTGAGCGGCAAGCTTTCATCCTGGATCTGCGTCGCCGCCTGGAGGATGCCGATGACGAGGCCGACAACCACTGATGCAATGAGCGGCGGTAGAATCCAGATCATGAAAACCACCAGTGATTGGCTCATAAGAGTAATGATGCTGGATTCAGTGATGATCAGCCTCCCGGTAACGTATAACTCAGCACAAGCCCATGCATCAATTTTGACCAACCATCAATGGCAACAAACAAGAAGATCTTGAACGGAACAGATATAACAGTTGGTGAGACCATCGACATACCCATTGCCATCAAGATAGTTGTCACTATCAGATCTATAACAATAAAAGGCAGATAAAGTAGAAATCCTATCTCAAATCCGCGCTTCAATTCTGATAGCAAGAAAGATGGTACAAGTATTGCAAAGTCATCAGGCGTGGCTGCAGCGTGCATTTCCTCTGGCCAGACCTTTTCTGTCGAAGATAGGAAAAATCGCCGCTGCTCTTCATTTGTGAATTTCTTGAGATGCTCGCGCAAGGGCTCACTTCCGGCTTTAGCGGCGCTTACCCAGTCGTCGAATGTCTGATAGTGGAGCTTGGGATCCGACATGCGGTCATAGGTCTGCTCAGCAACGGGCGCACTAACGAACATAGTGAGGATCATCGCCGCGGCGTACAGCACCACATTGGGTGGTATGGTCTGGGTCCCGAGCGCATTGCGGACGAGGAAAAGAACAATTGATACCTTTACAAAGGCCGTTGTCGTGGCAACTGCTAAAACCAGCAGACCGAGTCCGGCGGTAACCGCAAGAAGCGCCAGGATTGTCGGCTGAGCTTCACTCATTGCATGCAAACCCGCCACGGAGCCTGATGCCCAGCTCTTCTCCGATGCGGACAATGTCGCCACGCCCGATACGCTGACCATTGGCCACTATGTCGACCGGGCCGTCGATCGGCCATCCAAGTTCAAAAATATGCCCTTCGCCGGCACTTCTTAATTCCCCAAGAGAAATAGGCCAGCGGCCGCATTCAAAGACAAGCACGATCTCGACATCGTCGAGATCCTTAGTAAGCTCCAGTTGCGATCCGGGTTGTGTCATATGCGCACTCTCCAAAGGACACGGTCGCGGGCGGAAAGGCCCCCGCAAGATTAATTCATCGCCGTCAAGATCCGCCTCGGCGCACAACTGGCCGACAGCTAGGGTGATCTGGCCGCGGCCGAACGGCGCAATATCGGGCAACAATGCATCACCGACACATGCGCTTCGAAGAAGCGCCGCAGGAAGGCGAAGCGTGCCGACCTCTCCTGCAACAATGAGCGGGAGCTCTGGAGGCAGCCCGCCCAGCTGCCGCGGCAACTGGGCAAGCAGTTCGCCTAGCGCGCGAAACGCAGGCGGTACTAAGCCGTCAAGTGGCGTGAACAGGAATAGACGGCCCTTGCCCTTGACCGCGCCGAAAATGATGTCGAGTTCAAGATGAGGAGCCAGCATCGTGGCTTCGCATACCCGCACGAGTTGCACGTTCAGACGCGTCGTCTCCTCCAGTCGAGTGACAAGCGGCTCCAGAGCGAGTTCGAGAATTAGCGAAGCAGTTGGCTCGGAAGGGAAGGCCAAGCCGTTCTGCACTGTCGTGATGAACTCCTCTACGAGCGGGCGCGACAGTGACAAGATGACCGTTTCGGCTCCCACTCTCCAGACGCAGTCAAGCATCGGAATGGCAGCAGGTTCCTGCTGCCAGACAAGCCCTGCCGTTCGCACCGATAGCGGCACCTCGTTGATCCGGCTTTGAAACGGCGTGCGCGGCGCTGCTGTATCATTGAGCCACGAGACAACCGTGTGGGACAGTTTCAGAACTGGTTCGAACATGGCGGGTGTGACCGCAGCGCCTATCAAAGACTGCACGGTCGTGTCATTCGGACGACCTCTTGCGACCGTCGGATCCGGTTGCGCGGCATTTAGGCAAGCGACCCCCTCGCATATTTCAGCAGTATCTCATCGTCGGCCTCGATCTCGGCTGCGGCCTCCGAATGAGTCTCGACGGCGCGCCGCACGTCGTCCTCGATTTGTTGCCATTTGTCCCTTGCCGCCGAACATATGACCCATAGCTCCCTCGTCCTGGACGCCGCCATCTCAGCCTCCTCTTGAGCGATTTGGGTATCATCAAGCATCTGCCGTCTGGAATTGATCTCAGCGGCAAGTTGTTCAGTGTGAAGGCGGTGACGGTCGAGCGCTGCGCTAGACAAGTTGTCGAGTGACATCAGATGCTGATAGAGCGCTGCTTCTTTTCTTGAACAATGTTGCTGTATCATTGCAAGCTCCCTAGAGGCATTTTGTACGGCTGAGGCGGCCACATCGCGCTGGGCTTCCTTCTTGGACAGCTCGCCAAGGGCACGACGCTCTTGCATTTCCTTCAGAAGCCGTATACTCGAAGACTGAATCCAGTTTACGCGGTCAGACGCGACATCCATGCGACCGTCTCCTCGAAATCTGACGCGTCATCTTCGCTCTGGCGCAGAAACTCCCTCAGTTCGTCGATTGACGCGACAGCCCGGTCAGTCAGGGGATCTCCACCTGGCTTGTATTCGCCAACATTGATCAAGAACTCGGTCTCGGCATAGCGCGACAGGAGCTCGCGGAAAATGGATGCTGCCTTGCGATGTGTCCCCGAAACGACTGCATCCATGACGCGGCTGCGACTCTGCAGCACATCAATAGCGGGGAAATGCGATCGCGCCGCAATAGCGCGTGAGAGGATGACATGGCCATCGAGAATACCACGCGATTCCTCGGCGATTGGATCACCCGTGCCATCACCCTCTACAAGCACCGTATAGAAGGCCGTGATTGAGCCCCGCTCACCCATGCCGGCGCGCTCGAGCAGGCCTGGCAGCATGCCAAAAACGGAAGGAGGAAAGCCCCGTCGCGTCGGCGGCTCACCCGCAGCAAGGCCTATTTCGCGCATAGCGCGGCAGAAGCGCGTCAGCGAATCCAGCATGAGAGCAACGCGTAGGCCTTGATCGCGGAAATATTCCGCGAGCGCAGTCGCCATTGGAGCGCATTGCGCACGCTCTACCGCCGAGCGGTCGGATGTTTCAACCACGACGACCGTACGGAGAAGGCCCTCTTCACCAAGATTCCTTTCGATGAATTCACGAACTTCCCGTCCACGTTCGCCTATGAGCGCCACTATGACGACGTCAGCGGCGGCACCCTTTACGATCTGTGACAACAGCGTCGACTTGCCACCACCTGGCTCGCCATAAATCCCGATCCGCTGGCCCTCGCCGCACGTCAGCAGACCATCGAGGACACGGACCCCAAGCGGGAATGGCCGCTCAATCATGCGCCTCGTCATCGGATTGGGGGCTCTGCCATGCAGGGGCCGAGTTTCGACGGTCTTGATTTCGCCTTTGCCGTCCAATGGGCGGCAACGACTGTCGATCACGCGACCGAGCAAATCGCCGCCGACGGGCACCTCACGCATTCGGCCAGTGGCCACGACCTCTGCGCGGCTGGATAGGCCCACCAAGTCCCCGATCGGTGTCAGCAATACACCATCACCCGACAGGCCGATCACCTCGGCCTCGAGCGACAGCCCGGTTCGCGGGTCCTCTAGGAGGCAAAGTTCCCCAATACGAGTGTCTGGCAAGACGGCATGAACCAGTGTGCCGATAGCCCGCGTGATCCGACCGCGCACCGCACGCGTGTCAATTCGCTTGGCCGCAGCCCTCAAAGACGAGATTGCTGGAACGAGAGCTCGAGTGTGGGCGTCAGCGTTATGTTCTGGGACGGGCTTTCTCATAGCTCGCCTTTCTCACAGAGCGTCCCGAAACCAAGGCGCAGCGCGCGCATCTGGGCGTCAAGTCCAAGGTCAACATTGCCGTACTCGCTCCACAGCACGCAGCGTTGCGGCGACAATGTCGGGTCGGGCTCGATCCGCACCCTTGGTCGACCATCCTGGCCGTCGCATCGAGCAAACTCTCGTGCAAGCATGTCGACTTGCATGGGAGAAACATGAAGGCAAACGTCGGCGCCGCTGTATTGACACTCTATGGCGTGACGAACAGCCCTCACCAATAGCTCGCCCGGATCGAAAGCGCCGATAAGATCGCTCAATATTTCCATCACGAGCTGCGGCAATTCCTGCTCCAGAGCCGCCTTTCGTCGCGCGATTTCGGAGATTGTCTCCGCAATCAACCCTGCCATCTCCTCGGTGCCTGCATTCGAGCCCTCCATGTGGCCGCGCGCCCACGCCCGCTGGTAAACCGCGCGTGCCCAGTTTCGAACGCGCTGCCGATGCCGTTCTGCCGCGGCAAGGGCTTGCGCGGCGCTGTGCCAGGTTTCGAGCTCGCTCGCGGGTATCAGTGGTCCGACTGGACGCATCTGCGGCGCTATTGGCCCCTCGGAAAGTTCGACTGTCATTTCACCGGGGTCTCTGTCTCAAAATGAGCTACTACAAGTGAAAGCAATTGGCCGGCGGCGGTCCAATGCTCATGTGCTGGAGTCTCCGCGGCAGTCCCCTCGGGCAATCGAAGAAGCACGCGGTTACGCTCGGTCGCTGAACTGTCCTGGAGCCAAGCTCCAAGACATGCGTGTCCATCGTATTCGATTTGCTGAGCGAGTTTTTCTGGGTCCGAGATCAGTCTTTTGTCAACAGCATGCAGCAGGTGTCGGATTCCGAATGCGTGTGCATCCACGCCGATGCGTTTAACAAGGATGGCAAGCTCAGGCTGAGAGACAAACGCGACCAGCGAACGGGCATGCCAGATACTACCAGCAAGAAGGGTCGCTCGATATGGATCATGCCCGCGTAGAAGGTCCGGCCTGCAGCCGATGTGGTTCAGATCCACGTCATCGTTGCCCAGCAATTCTGCCAGCCTTGGATGCAGTCTGGAACACTTCTGCAACTTCACTAACGTTTCGGCCGATAACGCTGGATCAAGACGCGCCGCAAGACGGGTTGGATGGGCCGAAGCCGCAAGCTCGCTCGCGCCCGGAAAGTGCGGACCATCAGGTCGGGCGGTCTGTATAGGCATTGGCAATGAGATGTCACCCACGTCCAATTGCAGGCATTCTTTTGCGAATGGCCTCGACAGCAGAAGCATCCCGGCGCCCCTCGACCTTGGAAACGCCGGTTGATTGCTTGCGCCGACGCGTAACAACGCCGATCAAGAGATAACAGGCCACGGCGAATACGGCTGCGGCAAAACCTGTTACGGTCGCCAGAAGTGGCGCAGGAAGAGGTAGTGATGCTTGTGGCAAAACAGCAGTCGGATCGGGCCGTTGCTCGTGTGCGGAACGTTCTACCGGCACCAAAACCACTTCCACCTTATCGTAGGACAGGCCTTCGATGCTGTCGGCTACAAGCATCTTTATCTTTGGCAGCAGAGCCGCGACATTTGTTTTTGCGTCGTGCCTGATAAACACCGAGGCCGAGGATGGCGTGGCACCGGCTCGCACAAGGTCGTTATGCGGCAGCACGACGTGAACACGTACAGAAAAAACGCCATCGATATCGCTGATCGTCCGCGACAACTCTTCGCTCAGGGCATACACGTAACGGGCACGCTCTTCGGTCGGCGAGGCAATCAGGCCTGATCCTTGGAATATCTCACCGAGGTTCTTGAAGGATTGGCGCGGCAGCCCCTTGGCGTTCAGAAGGTTGATTGAGAAGGCGAGCAGCTTTTCGTCAACCTGGATCGTGCTGGTTCCATCCTTGGCGACCACCCGGATCGCGGCGACCCCGTTGTCTTCAAGAAGTGCGAGCATTTCATTTGCCTCACGCTCTTGCAATTGCGTGTAGAGGTCGGCTTTGCAAGCAGTGAGGGCGACGAGAACTGGCAGCATGACAAGTCTAACCGACCGCCACCCTGACAGGCCACGCATGATTTCGCCCTCGGCCAAGCCAATCATGCGCGCGGTTCAGCCTTCCTTCAAAAGTTTATTCACGGATGATGTGACGCCGCTGACGCCTTTGGAGATAAGCGCCACCTGGGTGACGCCGTTGTAAACATCCCGAAGACCAGCCATCATCGTTTCGAAGTCTTGCCCTTGTTGGGGAATGCCCGAGATTCCGGTTCCCGCCTCACCTGGAACGGGAAGCTTCTGCGCCGGTCCCGGTAGAGCGCCCTTCGAAAGGGCTATGTCATGGTCGAGCGCGGGGAAGGAAACAGTGTTGTGTGGATATAGGGAGGAAATCGTCTGCAACACGCGATCGCCCATGCCGCTCGTCGGCGCAGCCGCGCGCTGAACATCCATCGCCGCAGCAACTGGCGCCGCACTCGCTGGCCCCGCGGCGGCATCGTTTTTCAGCGAGTCGGCTGCATGCCCTAAGGCGCGCTCAAACTGGGCCTGCTCGACAATCGACGGTGATCCGACCCTGGGGAGGCCAGCCGTTAGAGTGGCAGAGATCGACGTGACAGGCATCATCATGTAAGGACTCGGTTGCTCTCTCTGACCGGGCGAGCCCCGCCCATTCATCACCCGGTGTCGGCGCAACACTCCTAGGGGGGCAAGCTGACAACAAGCTGACTAACGGCGGCGTCATTTCGACAATCTAAAATCTCTTCGGCAATTTAGTCACTTGTGATGATTTCAGCGTTTGGTTTATCAGTGCGACATGCCGAGAACGCTTATCCAACCCGTCACCCTGCATGTTTTGAGACTTCTTTGTGCCGGGTTTTTTCTGTCCACCGGGATTCACCCGGCGCATGCAGTCCCGCTGTCCCTTCCGGCGACACCCTATAGATACACGGTTCTGGATCAGGAGCTCGCTGCAGCGTTGCAGGAATTCGGCAACAACCTGAATATCAGGGTCAACATCAGTCCTGCGGTGAAGGGGCGAATTCGCGGACGTATGCCTGATTTGCCACCGCGCGCGTTCCTCGACCGCTTGACGAACCTTTACGGTCTACAATGGTACTATGACGGCCTTGTGCTCTATGTGTCTGCTGCACAAGAATCGCAAACTCGAATGCTTTTGATGACGTCGATTCGCTTCGATGCGTTCAAGGGGGCTCTCGACAAGCTTGATATCTCCGACGAGCGCTATGTGGTCAAACCCGTGCCAGGCAATGGCCTCGTCTTCGTTTCCGGTCCACCGCGCTTCGTCGCACTCGTGGAGCAGACCTTTAACGGCTTGGTGGCGCAGGCGCAGGCGCAGACTCACATAGCGGCAACGCCAAAGGAATCAGTGCTGATCTTGTTTCGCGGCTCCTCCACTACGGTCGTTCGCGACGGACGACCGGATGCTTCTTATTCTTCTGACATCCCACAACAGGATAGCGTTGGCGGGAAGCCTGAGCTGGGCAAGAAATGAACATTGAGGATTTCCCGCAGCTCTGAAGAACATGACTGCGGCTACCCCTTTGTGAACTCTTCGCAAACTCGTCAGTTTCTCGAAAGCTAATCCGCTCATGATGAGTCCCGGCAGCTCTCGCGGTGACTCCGGCCATTGTGTTGGACCGAACCTTGGAGCCGGCCCGGAACACAGCAATTGAAGGCAGGGCAGGCGCATTCGTGACCTGCCGACGCTTGGAATTGTCGAATTTTGTGAAACGCAAGGGATCTTCTGTCGGGGTCTCTTGTGGGGATTTCAACGTCACGTCTGAGGATGCATAATGTCGGCCAGTAATCTTTCAACTTTCTACCGCTCAAATTCGCTACAGTCCGCAAGGGGTTGGCCGGGCCTGAAAGTTTCCCATTTTGCGACCCAGCATCAGCAAAGTGCATCGTGCTTCGAAGCGATGCTGTCCACTTGTGTGCTGGCAGACAAGCCCGGCTCTTTCGCGCAAGGGGATCTGCCAGCGTCGAATCTTGATTCGACAATGGATAAATTGCGGCAGGACCCTTTGGGCCATCTGGCACCGGATGTCTTGACATTGAATGGCTTGGAGCAACACCCACTGGATCTGCTGCCGCCAAATATGAGGGCGGCTCTCAAGGAGGACCAATCGCAACGCTCCAAGGCGACTGAAGCCCAACATCTGCTCGGCGTCACTCCGAAGATCGAGCCGGCTCCCAGGCCGAGCCCCGGAATCACGTGGAACGGTGGGTCGCTGACCACGGCTGAGTTGCAGATTGTTGCGGTACTCAACCGTCACAAGGACCAATGCCCGCTTACTTGGAAGTCGTTGACCGACAAAGCCAATGATCCCTCTACGCCACCGGATCTGAAAGCGGCGATCCAGGGACTGCAGCAGGATTCGGGACTTTTTTATGCGATTGGCTCGCAGGGCGACGGCCGCTGTGGAGGCAAGATCAACGCCAAGGACTTGGCCGGATTTTCAAACCACCACCCACAAGTTGCTGCATTTCAGGAAGCCCAAGCGCGAAGCTACGAGCAGAACTACATACCATCCGACGGCAGCGGAGGTTTGCAGCCTTCGGTCATGACCTTGAGCGATGCCTTGCGGGAGTTTTACCGGTACTCCGAAAATCTGTCCAAGGACCTGAGTCTGGATGAGTTCAAGAAAATGGTCGGCGGCGAATCGAAAAACGGCAAATTTCCGCCCCAGGTCATTGCGGCGGCGCAATATTTCCTCGATCACCCCGATGCTTGGAACCAGTTGTGCGGTGGCTCGAAAGGGAAGATGCACAAAGAGGATTTCCTGCAAGTCGCCTCATCGTCGATGAGCCTCACGCAAACTGAGCTGAATACGGTCGAGATGATCAAGGACCATCAGGACACGTTCTTTGGAAGCGGTGTTCTGACTCGCGACAAACTGGCGAAAATGAAAGACGACAAGAGCCTTGATCCGAAAGTGCGGGAAGCAGCCTCTCAGCTCCTTTCAGATCCTCTTTTGTTTGGCCTCCTGAACAATTCGATCACGGGCTATAAGACCCATCATAAATTCTTCGACTTTGGCGGCGGGCATACGGTTGATTCCGGCAATATCAGCAAAAAAGACTTTGCCCATTTTTGCACAAACATGTCGTCTGCGAACCGCAACGTTCAGCAGCCAATCACCCACGGCGCCCAAACCGCAGAAGAGCAGAATGCCGTCGCGGACATGAAGATGGGCCTGATGGACCAGCCTGACATTAAGTCAGCCAAAAAGAACGGCGGGGCCGTCATGCACGTCGTCGACTCCGTGCTCAAAATCGAGACGAAAGTGCTCGACTTGGCGGCAACGGCGGTGGGACTGCTCAGCTTCATTCCGGGCCTCGGACAAGTAGCCGATCTTGCCTCGATGGTTCTCGAGGCTGAGTCGCAAGCAGCCAATCTCCTGCGTACGGCCATTAACGGAGGCGATATGAAGCGAGCGCTGGAGGAAGCTGGCCTCAATATGGCCGCGCAGGCGATCGGCCTTATCGCAGGCCCCGAGGTCAAGCTGGCCATTCGAAATGGGCTCGTAAAGCACCTGATGGAAGAGGCCTTGGCGGCAGGCATTGATCTTTCGGTCTCGACGGCGCAGGACTACGCAGAAGGCTATGTGAATAACCTCAAAGCGCGCCTTGCAGGCGGCCCTGAGCAAAGCCTAGGCCTTCCGAGCATGCCATCATTCCAGAGTGTGGCAAGCAATGTGCCCTTCGTCGGCATTGCCTTATCCTAGCCGTCGCCTTGCGCGGAAGCTTTGGCTCGCGCGCTGACATAAGGGTCATTGTGGCACAAGCAGGGGTTCATCCGCATCAACGCAAGCGGTGTTCCTGACGCCATCTGGATCGGACTGTGAGGGGGATGTCCGAAGTCTGTGAAGACTTCGGTATATGACGACTTCAGAGTTACGCTGAGCCCAGCCATCTCGAGCCGGTGCGCCGGGTCGAGGTTTTCACGGGCGCCGGCCGGTAGCGGGAATGGTCTCCGGAAGGCACGGCGCGGATGGTGGCGGAGCGGCGCAGCCGAAGGAACGGCTGTCGCGCGCCCAGGGCGGCCTCCCGAACAGCAGACGATGATCTCCTGCCTTGGGCCTATATCCTCGTGCCACGCTCAAGGCAGTCGGC
This sequence comes from Mesorhizobium sp. WSM4884, assembly GCF_029625675.1. Classification (NCBI taxonomy): domain Bacteria; kingdom Pseudomonadati; phylum Pseudomonadota; class Alphaproteobacteria; order Hyphomicrobiales; family Phyllobacteriaceae; genus Mesorhizobium; species Mesorhizobium sp. WSM4884. Next base: position 12,419 of record NZ_JARTVO010000010.1, on the reverse strand, counting down.
TGAAAACAGCGCTGATTTAAAACAGCATTATCCTGCACTGCACCCTCGATCCTTGCGCTCACCGATCGCTCGTCGACACGCACGCGGTCAAGTCGTTATCGGCGCTATGCCGATGGGCTTCGAGAGCAAGGTGGACGCTGAGCGGTGCGTCAGCCTCAGGGCGCGGCTGGCCAGCTTTGGGTCTCACGCTCTATGACGGCAACACCCGGCTGATCCACTTGGCCTGTTCGCGGGCTCCCGGCAGCGGCGCGGAAGCCACGGTCCGCCTTCCTCGGCTTCAGGCCAAAGATACCGCAGCATGCTCCAGAGCTATGTCTGCCGCCTTCGCCCCATCGTCGCTGGTCATGTGGAAAGGACAAGCAGGCTACGCACCCTATAATCCCGTCGGGCAGGATTCGACAGTCGACGGCGAGACATTCGCCAAACCTCCCCCTTGATTCTCAGCAACGTTAAAAAAAATTCACATAATGTTCGTGAGTGTAGTCTCCTGTCAGGTGGTACATTAGCCCCAATATCTGGCGTCTTAGTCGTAGAAAGGACTGTGATCTATCTTCCATTAGCATCCATACCAGCGGATTTACAGCAAATGACGAGAGAGGTCTCATGCGGATTGATGGGGATAGAAGGGCTAGCGGCTTGCTGCATCCCGTCCGGGTTGATGCTAACCAATGTTGACACTGGTAAATCGCCTAAGGACGGCAGCGCATCTTGATCGCCTTCGAATCCTGGGCCTTTGCGCGCATGCGGATCTAACCGTCGGCGAGCTGGCCGATATTACCGGTCTGCCTCGCGAGCAGGTTCGACGCCACGTTCGGCGGCTGGTCAGAGCCAACTTTCTTTGCTGCAACGAACAACGTCCGCAGTCTTCGTACCATATGCAAGCAGGAGGCAAGGATGGCGAGCTGGCTCAATTGGTGGTCGATCTCCTGCCCCACGATGATGGCCATCATAAAAGAGACCTACAACGCCTGGAAGCAATACAAGACGCGCGGTTGAAGGGACCGCCTGCTTGATCGTGAAATAGATCAGTCCAAATGGAGCGCGACTACCATGGATAACTCCGCCGGCGGCGCCATCGCGCAGCCCGACACTTACGGGCGGCCTCACTTAGCCGCCGTCGACTCCCGCGTTCACGAACTGCTTCTAAGACAGGAGCGTCAGGAGCGGACAACTCTCAAACTGATCGCCTCCGAGAACTTTGCCTCCTCGGCGGTGTTGGAAGCGACCGGGTCGATTTTCACCAACAAGTATGCCGAGGGATACCCCGGTGCGCGCTACTACGCCGGAAACGAGATCGTCGATGAGCTTGAGACCCTCGCGATCGAGCGCCTGAAAGCGCTATTTGGCAGTGAACATGCCAACGTCCAGCCTTATTCAGGCTCGCCAGCCAACCAGGCTGTCTATCGCGCGCTTTTGAGCCCCCGTGACAAAGTCATGGGCTTGCCTTTACCCGAAGGCGGCCATCTGACTCACGGTTGGTCCGTCAATTTTTCCGGCAGCGATTATCAGCGCGTCCCGTACAGGCTGCACGAAAAGACACAGCAAATTGACTATGACCACTTGCGCGAGACCGCCAAGCGGGAACGCCCGAAGCTAATTTGGGTCGGCGGAACTGCTTATCCGCGTATTTTTGACTACGCGGCAATGGCCGAAATTGCTTCGGAGGTGAACTCGTATCTGGTGGCTGACATCGCCCACATCTGCGGCCTGGTTGTCGCAGGAGTGCATCCGAACCCCGTGTCCCATTGCGATGTGGTCACCAGCACCTCTCACAAGTCGATCCGCGGTCCCCGGGGTGGCTTCATTTTATCAAGGAATGAAGACCGTTATCAGCCCCTCCATCATCCGAAGAGCAAACACAATCTGGCCAAACGTATAGACCGCGCCGTGTTCCCTCTTCTGCAAGGCGGACCGCATATGAATACTATCGCCGCGCTTGCCGTCGCTTTGCAGGAAGCAGCGAACTCGTCCTTTCGTGTCTACGGTCAGCAGATCGTCCACAACGCCAAGGCTCTGGCCCAGGCACTTCTGGAGCGAGGTTATGAACTCGTCACCGGGGGCACTGACAATCACATGCTGATCCTTGATCTTCGGGACCGGTCGCTGTCAGGCAAAGCCTATGCGGAGCGCTTATCGCGTGCAGGCATCATTGCGAATTTCAATATGGTCCCGGGCGACCGGCGGCATCCGGCGCTGACAAGCGGCATCCGCTTAGGGACACCAGCGGTGACGTCCATGGGCATGCGCGAAACGGAGATGGTGCAGATCGCCGCTTTCATCGACTCGGTCTGCCGCCAGCCCGATGACCAGGAAGTTCATGCGAGCGTACGAAGAGACGTTGCCGACTTCTGCACTGCGTTCGATGTTCCCGGCATCCCCGACCGATAAGCCACCCCAATCCAGAAACTCCTCACTAACTCCAGCACTTGAAGCGAGGGCATTTTTATGACCAGGCAGTTCGTGTTCTCTTCCGAATCCGTCGGCGCGGGACACCCCGATAAGATGGCAGACAACATCTCCGATGCCATTCTCGATGCGGTCCTGCGCACCGATCCGAAGGCGCGCGTCGCCTGTGAAGTGTTGGTGAAGACGGGGATGGTCGTTGTGGCTGGCGAGATCACCAGCCATGCCCACATCGATTACAGCCAAGTCGCCCGCGATACGATACTCGATATTGGCTACGACGATGATGCGATTGGCTTTGATGGTCGACGTTGCGCCGTCGTTCTGGCCCTCACCGAGCAGTCGCCCGACATAAGCCAGGGCGTTGATGAAGGACGAGGGCAGGATCTCGGGCAAGGGGCAGGGGATCAGGGCATCATGTTTGGATTCGCATGCAACGAGACGGATACATTGATGCCCCTGCCGATCCAACTCGCTCACCATTTGACGAAAAGACAGGCCGAGGTCCGGAAAGCGGGACAGCTTGGCTGGCTGCGTCCGGACGTGAAATCTCAAGTGTCGGTACGCTACGAAGGGCTCCGCCCGGTGGCGCTGGATACCATAGTCCTGTCAACGCAGCATGACGAAGCGGTCTCACAAGCCACGGTCCGCGAAGGCGTCATTGAGGAGATCATAAAACCGGTCCTGCCGGCCCACCTGGATACTTCGGGGATCAGATTTCTGGTCAACCCAACAGGGCGGTTCGTGGTCGGTGGGCCTGCCGGCGACTGCGGCCTCACAGGACGGAAGATCATCGTCGATTCCTACGGTGGGACCGGGCGTCACGGCGGCGGTGCCTTTTCGGGCAAGGACCCATCCAAGGTTGACCGCTCGGCGGCCTATGCCGCCCGGTATGTCGCGAAGAACATCGTTGCCAGCGGCCTTGCGGAGGTCTGCGAGGTTCAGCTTGCCTACGCGATCGGCGTGGCCAGTCCGGTTTCTGTCATGGTCAATACCTTCGGAACCGCAAGGATCGAGGAAAAAAGGATCGAGCGCCTTGTTCTCGAGGTTTTCAATCTCCGACCGAAAGGCATCATCAAGATGCTTGATCTCTTACGGCCGATATACCGCAAGACGGCGACATACGGACACTTCGGGCGTGAAGAGCCTGAGTTCACTTGGGAGAAGACGGACAAAGCTGACGATTTGCTGCGTGAAGCCGGACCGGCAGCTGCGTGAGGGCGGCTGGATCAAGCGCATGCGGCAACCCATTTCAACTCGCGAGACCACGCCCGGCCGGCGTGGCAAGAAGCCGGCTCGGGTTTTGGCGGAGATTTTGATGCCGGATTATGACGTGCTTTGCATCGGCAATGCCATTGTCGACATCATCGCCCAGTGCGACGAGGAATTCCTCGAGACCAACGGCATCATCAAGGGCGCGATGAACCTCATCGACACACAACGCGCCGAACTGCTCTACAGCCGCATGGGCCCGGCGATCGAAGCGTCCGGCGGCAGCGCCGGCAACACGGCGGCCGGCGTCGCCAGCTTTGGCGGCCGCGCGGCCTTCTTCGGCAAGGTCTCCAACGATGCGCTGGGCGAAATCTACGCCCACGACATCCATGCGCAGGGCGTCGCCTTCGGCACCACGCCGCTCAAGGGTGAGCCGCCGACGGCGCGCTCGATGATCTTCGTCACGCCCGACGGCGAGCGCTCGATGAACACCTATCTCGGCGCCTGCGTCGAGCTTGGCCCTGAGGATGTCGAAGCCGACAAGGCGTCCGGCGCCAAGGTCACCTATTTCGAAGGCTATCTGTGGGACCCGCCGCGCGCCAAGGAGGCAATCCGCCAGACGGCGAAGCTGGCGCACGCGGCAGGCCGAGAAGTGTCGATGACGCTGTCGGATTCGTTCTGCGTCGACCGCTACCGCGACGAATTCCTCGACCTGGTGCGCTCGGGCACGGTCGACATCGTCTTTGCCAACAGCCACGAGATCAAGTCGCTCTACCAGACATCGTCGTTCGACGAGGCGCTGGCCCAGATCCGCAAGGATTGCCGGATCGCCGCCGTCACCCGCTCGGAAAAAGGCTCGGTGATCGTGCGCGGCGACGAGACCGTGGTGATCAAGGCGACCGCCATCAAGGAACTGGTCGACACGACGGGCGCCGGCGATCTCTATGCCGCCGGCTTCCTGCATGGCTACACGCAAGGCCGCGACCTGCAGACTTGCGGCGACCTTGGCTCACTGGCAGCCGGATTGGTGATCCAGCAGATCGGCCCCAGGCCCCGTCAGAATTTGCGCCGCGAGGCTGAGCAGGCGGGGCTGACCATTCCGGACGTTCAAACGAGTTAGTGGCCTACCTTCCCGTTGTGCAGGCTATCTCGCCAGAAGCGCAATCACGGAATAGGGAAATCCTGATGTCGAACATGATGAAGGCGCTTGTGAAGGCCAAGGCCGAACCGGGCATCTGGATGGAAGAGGTGCCGGTGCCGGAAATCGGCCCCAACGACGTGCTGATCAAGATCAAGAAGACGGCGATCTGCGGCACCGACGTGCACATCTACAATTGGGACCAGTGGGCGCAGAAGACGGTGCCGGTGCCGATGGTGACGGGCCATGAATTCGTCGGCACCGTTGCCGATTTCGGCGCAGCGGTCACCGAATACAAGGTCGGCCAGCGTGTATCGGGCGAAGGCCACATCGTCTGCGGCCATTGCCGCAACTGTCGCGCCGGGCGAGGGCATCTGTGCCGCAACACGCTCGGCGTCGGCGTCAACCGTCCAGGCGCCTTCGGCGAGTATCTGGCGATCCCGCAGCACAATGTCGTGCCGATCCCCGACGATGTGCCCGATGAGATTGCCGCGATCTTCGATCCCTTGGGCAATGCCGTCCACACCGCATTGTCCTTCGATCTGGTCGGCGAGGACGTGCTGGTGACTGGCGCCGGGCCGATCGGCATCATGGGCGCGCTCGTCGCCCAATGCGTCGGCGCGCGCAAAGTGGTCATCACTGACATCAACCCGGTGCGGCTGGCGCTAGCCAAGAAACTCGGCGTCCAGCATGTCGTCGACGCCTCGAAGGAGAAGCTGCGCGACGTCATGCCGGTGCTCGGCATGACCGAGGGGTTCGACGTCGGCCTCGAAATGTCAGGCGCCGCCCCCGCTTTCCGCGACATGATCGACACCATGAACAATGGCGGCAAGATCGCCATTCTGGGCATCGCGCCGACCGGCTTCGAGATCGACTGGAACAAGGTCATCTTCAAGATGCTGCATCTCAAAGGCATCTACGGCCGCGAGATGTTCGAAACCTGGTACAAGATGATCGCGCTTGTGCAGGGTCCGCTGGATGTCTCCGGCCTGATCACCCACCGCATCGGCATCGACGATTTTCAGATCGGTTTCGATGCGATGAAGAGCGGCAGTTCCGGCAAGGTGGTGATGGACTGGTAGGGATTGCCTTGGCCGCTATTCAGGAAAAGCTGACGACAGCACCTCTGGTCCGCCGGACATTTTCCAACTAGGGGAACATGGCTGGGTGGAGAGCTATGGCTCCGCTACGTGCGCTCGCTAATCATATACGGCGACGTATCGCGGCCCACCCGGTGACGGTCGATGGGGCAATTCGCTTCAGTCGATGACGGAAACCCGGTGAACCGATGCTGAGGCCCCGACGCGATCGTCTATTTCCTATGATCTGCGATTGAGGTCGAGGTGTTGCCGCTTTCAGCGGGTAAGATGCGATAGACGACTTCCGGTACCCTTCCGGTCAGCGAAAAGGAAGGCAACGAGCCGCATTGCCTCAAGCAAAATGTTACCAATAGTGTCCTGTTCCAAAGGGGATGGACAGGTCGTGCCATTCCGGTTCGGGGGAAGGATGGCGCGGCTCAGCATGGCGACACGGTGAAGCGGCGATCGTGGAGCTTTATTGCGGCGTTGACAAGCGGCGCATTCTGGATGAGTTCGAGGCGGTAACCGGCTATTATTCGCAAGCGCGCGATCCGTCTTATGAACCGTCGTGAGCAGAGGCCGTCTGCGGGCAAGAGCCGCAGCCGCTGTTACGGCAGCGATGTCCGCGACGCGCTCATCGTGTTGTGGGAGGATTCGGAGCGGCTGGGTCCGCATCGACGCTCGCGGCGGCCAGCGCCGCCGGGCAGGAATGAGTTCGCAGTTCGCCGCTCGGTGCCAGCCCGCACCTTCGGCGATTGGAAAGATCCGCCGCCCGGCTTTGTTGAGCGCATTCGGGCACGTCTTCGTCAGGGAGCTTCGTGCAGACGATGGTGCTGACCGGATTGCCGCCGGCTGGACCGATTGCATTCCGCTCCGCACGCGCGACAGCGGCAATGTGATCATGGCGATCAAGCAGGCCCGCTCCCGGTTTCGCTGACCCTGTGCTGCTGTTTGCCGGCATCCGCCCGCACAGGAAGAGCTTGTAAAAGTGCGGAAATCGAGGAGCCGTTGGTCGTCGATCTTCAGCCTGAACGCGGTCGTTTGCTGGTGCCGCAAATCGGCTGTTGCATGTACATCCCTGTCAGACGTCAGTTTTCCTCGCCTATTTTGGTGTCGAGCGCGAAGTGCTCCAACCAGATTGCAAGGCTTTTTGGAAATGAGAGCGGCTTTGCGCAGGGCGCTCCGTTGTTGAGCATTCAAGCTACCAAGCCAATGACGCGCAGGTTCCACCAGGCTCGCCAGCCTTGAAGGACAGCGAAAAAAGCAGAGCACGACAGACACAACAGTGCATCAGGACGCCGCAGTCGTTGAAGATGGTGCGCTGCATCCATACCGTGGATGCATTCGATCCAAATAATCGATTTGTTCAATCAGTTTCTCGAAAGCTAACCCTACCCTCTGTGGGAATCGGGCTCTGAGCCGCGACGCTGCCTTGCGAGCGCAGGGGCTGCACGTAGGAGAGATGATGCAACGAGAAATCGCACGCGGGTTGCTGGCCTCGTGGGTTCGCCGACCGGCGTATTTGAGCCCGTCAGTTGGTCCTCACCCGCGCCTATTGCCACCGAGCGACTTGCATGTCCCTCCGACTCGGACCAGTTCCGAGAGCTGCGACGAGTTGCGCGCCGTGTGCTCCGATCAGATGGCCGCCGGTGACGCGTTCGATGGGCCGTCCCTCTTCGAGAGGAGATGAAATGCGAACGCTGCTCGTGGATCATCATGCGGATCTTGCGCGCGCCATGCGACTTGCGCTCGGGGATGGCGGCTTCGTCGTTGATGTCGTTGGTACTCTGGAACTGGCTTCGAGTGCATTTTCTTGCGCCAGCTATGAAATTCTCCTGCTGGAATTGGCTCTGCCAGATGGCGATGGCTTGGGTTGGCTGAGGCAGTTGAGGACCCACGGGCATTCAGTTCCTGCCGTCATTATGAGCAGCCTTAACGATCTCGATAAGCGAATTGCGATCTTCAACGGTGGTGCGGACGACTTTCTGCTCAAACCCATCTCTACCGATGAGCTTATTGCCAGAATGAGAGCCATTCTGCGCCGGGCGACACAGATGACCGACCTGAGGCTCGTATTTGGCAATCTCGACTTTGATCCGGTCGCCCGCCAGGTTTTCGTTGATGGGCACCCAATGATGATCGCACGTCGCGAACTCTGTGTTCTAGAGCACCTGCTTAACCGGGCAGGCCGCATCGTGCCCCGTGCGCAATTGGAAGATCACCTCTATTCATTCAACGACGACGTGTCTGCCAACGCGCTTGAAGTCGGAATTTATCGTTTACGGGGACATCTGACCAGATCAGGTGCAACGCCACGGATCAAGACCATCCGAGGCATTGGTTACATCCTAGAATTGACTGACGCCTCGTCCGCATAGTTTGTCGAATCGAAAGAAGATCTATTTTGCTGATCCTTCAACATCCTTGCGCTGCGCTCAATTGGCGGGCGATCGCCAACAAGGTTACAAGACCTGCAGTGCCCCGTTACCTGGGCCATCTCCTCTGCGCGCTTATTGTGACTTTCCCACTTGGTGTCGCGGCGCAAAACAAGCAGGACAAAGGCCCGCCGCATGCGGCTTCGAATAGCATCAACGCCACGCTGACCCTTTCCTCTTCGCTCGGGGAGACCGTTCATCTGCCCGGGCCAGCCACGACCATCTTTGTTGCTGACCCCACGATCGCGGATTTTCAGGCGCCATCGAGCAAAACAATCTTCGTCTTTGGCAAGAAATCGGGGCGGACCAGCCTATTCGCCTTGGATGGCAATGGCGAGCCTCTCGCCGAATTGCGTATCGTTGTCACGCAACCGATCGGGGATTTACGCGCCATGTTGCGGGAGCAGGTCGGCGACTATCCCATCCGCGTCAACTATACGCCGCGCGGCGCAATCCTTAGCGGGACGGCGCCCGACGCAGAGGTCGCCGACACCGCAAAAAGAGTCACTGAGCAATATCTGGGCGACGGAGCGCAAGTCGTCAACAACATCAAGGTCGCTGGATCCCTGCAAGTTAACCTCAGCGTGCGCGTAGCCGAAGTCTCACGCAGCGCCATGAAGTCACTCGGCGTCAACTTGTCCGCCTTCGGTCAAATCGGCAATTTCAAAGTGGGCGTTCTAAGCGGAAGCGCTGCAAGCGCTGGGTCTGGTTCAACCCAGGGTGGCGGTACAGCAGAAATCGGATTCGACAACGGTGCCGTCAACGTCAGCGCGGTTCTCGACGCGCTCGCCAAGGAGCATATAGCTTCCGTCCTGGCTGAGCCGAACCTCACCGCTATGTCGGGTGAAAAGGCCAGCTTTCTCGCGGGCGGCGAATTTCCCATTCCTGTCCTGCAGGAAAACAGGCAGGTATCGGTTGAATTCCGTCACTTCGGCGTCAGTCTGGAATTTGTGCCGACAGTTCTCAGCAACAATCAAATCAACATTCACGTAACGCCCGAAGTCAGTGAACTGTCGACGCAAGGTGCCGTGCAAATCAACGGAATTTCCGTGCCGGCAGTTTCCACGCGCCGAGCCGATACGGTCGTCGAACTCGCCAGCGGCCAGAGCTTCGCAATCGGCGGTCTAATCAGGCGGAACGTCAACAATGATGTCAGGGCCTTTCCCTGGCTCGGAGAACTGGCGATCCTGGGACCGCTTTTTCGCTCGACCTCGTTTCAAAAAGAGGAGTCAGAACTGGTCATTCTAGTTACGCCTTACATTGTAAGACCAGGCTCCAACCCAAACCAGATGAGCGCACCGACCGAGCGGGCGGCACCGGCTTTGAACGGAGGGGGCGCTCCGACGAATTCCGTGACAAGTCCCCCGCGAGACCGCGCTGCTATCCGTGCGGGCGCGCCAAGCGCCCAGGGCGGTCTCGGCTTCATCATCGAATAGTGTCATCCAAAGATGTTGCGTTTTATAATCCTCTTTGTCGCTCTGGCACCAAGCGTAAGTGGCTGCACAAGCACTACGCCAGTTGATGTCGAACCATCGGCACCAATGCTTGTCCGAGAGGAGACCACCGTCCTGACGTTGCAAAGCCTGCGCGCTTCCGAACGGCAGCGTTTGCGTGTTTTCCTAGACAAGGCCAGTCGCGGCCGGTTCGATGCCATCCACCTCCTCATCAGCGGTTCGCCCCAGCTCAGCGCAGGGGTAGCCCATCAGGCCAGGCAGTTGGCAATCGAAGAAGACAACATTCAATTGCGCGATCAACACGACGCCGGCTCAGTGCGAATTGAGGCGATTGTCTATCACGCCCGTCCGCCGGTCTGTCCCTCATATGGTGCCTTACCCAATGAAGAATCCTTCAAACAGCCGCTTGGTTGTTCGACAGGACATAACCTGGCCGTGATGGTCAACGATCCGCGCGATCTGCTCGACAATCAGGCCGTCAAGGCCGGCGATGGCGATCGTGCTTCTGTACCAGTTGCAACTTACAGAACATTCGGGACGGATAAAGGTGGCTGATACCGCCCTTATCTCGGCAGCACTCCTACCGGAGATTGAAAGCTTCCAATCGCGTCCTGATCTAAAATAAAAGGAACCGCTGGATGCAATATAGGCGCTATATCGAGGGCCTTAGGGCCGTTGCTGTACTTCCGGTCGTACTCTTTCATTTCGGAATTTCGGCGATCCCGGGTGGCTTTAGCGGGGTCGATATCTTCTTCGTCATCTCCGGCTACCTAACCAGCGGAAGCCTCCTGGATGACCTTGAACGCGGCCAATTTTCCATCGTCAACTTCTACTGGCGCCGTGCCCGGCGCATTCTGCCGGCGCTCGTCTTTGTGATGCTTCTCACCTGCATTGCGGCATTGTTCATTCTTCTGCCACCGGATCTGCGCGGATTCAGTCTTAGCATCATAGCTACCTCGACCTTCTGGTCGAACGTTTTCTTCTGGAAAACGTCAAGTTACTTCTCTATCGATGCCGCGCTTCTACCACTGTTGCACACTTGGCCGCTTTCCGTAGCGGAGCAGTACTACATCTTCGCACCAATCCTGATGTTCCTAATCTATCGCTACATCGGGAAGCGCTGGCTGACGACACTTCTTCCGATAATTCTCTGCAGCTTCGTAGTGGCGGTGATGGCGACATCGCTGGCACCCACCGCCGGATTCTATCTGCTGCCGACCCGAATCTGGGAACTCATGTTGGGCGCCCTGCTCATGCTCAAATGCCCCTCGCCGCTGGGCAACCGACTCCTGATGGAGTCGGTGGGGGTGGCCGGATTTGGCCTTCTCGCCATCGGGTTCTTCGCGATTTCGGCGAGTGATCCGTTCCCAGGCTACAACGCCTTGTATCCATGCATCGGAACGGCCCTTCTGATCTATGTTGGCCAAAATACCCCCTCGACGGTCGCCACCCGCATGCTCGAAGTCAGGCCGCTGGTCTGGATTGGGCTCATCTCGTATTCGTTGTATCTTGTTCACTGGCCTCTCAATGCGTTCGCGCACTATCTTTCGTTCCAAAAACTCGATCCGTTGATGACCGGTGCGATGTTGGTGGCAAGCCTCGCATTGGCTGCATTCTCCTGGAAGTTTGTAGAGCAGCCGTTTCGACAGAAGAGGGCCTTCACCTCCCCGGGGCCTATCTTCGCCTTTTCAGCGCTCGCGATCGTTGTCCTTTGTGCCGGCGGAGCGGCGGGGGCGCTCGGCAACGGCTTTCCGCAACGGTTTCCGGACTATGTCCAGCGGCGCATTTCCGTCGGGGACTGGAGGAATGGCATCTGTTTCAACGAGGGCACCAGCCGGATCGAAAGCTGGAATATGGAGGATTGCACGCGCACCAGCGGTTTTCCAACAACGGTTTTTTTGTGGGGCGACTCCTTCGCCGCGCACTATGTTTCCGGCTTGGGTGCTAACATAAATCGATTGCAGGCGAACATCGTTGAATATACGTACGCCAGCTGCGCGCCGATACTCTATTACTACCCGTACGATCGTCTTGATTGTGTCCGGTTCAATCGCAAGGCCTTGGACGTCATCTTGGAAGCGGACATCAAGACGGTTATCCTCAGCGGTAGATGGAGTGACTATGAGGTCAGAGGTTTCGACGGTCTTCAGCAAACAATCGCTACGCTTCGTGCCCTGGGCGTGCGCGTGTTTGTCATCGGCCAGTCTCCGCAGTTCCCAACTGACGTCCGGAAAATTGCGTTCTTCGCCAAGCGCCAAAATCTGGACGATACGTCCTGGCCGATCGCGATGGACCCCGACGTCAACGAACGTGTGCGCTCATTTACCAAAGGCGCCACATTCATCGATCCGCTGAAATTCCTGTGCAGCGCAGGACGCTGCGCCTATTTCGATAGAGGAGAGTTTTTATATTTCGACTATGGTCATTTCTCTTCAGCCGGCGCCACACTGGCAATCTCGAAATACTGGCCGGCTTTTGGCAAGGACAATGCTCTTCCTAAGACGAAGTAGCGGCTCAGCGGCTGACAAGCACCAGTACGGGTCCCAGTGATAGCTCCTGCTTCCGCAGCAGCCGCGACGATGGAGCTGTTCAGGTTTAAGGCCCCCCGATAGTGACCTAGGTGTGGAGCTTCAACAGGTTGTCCTCGATCAGGGCGAGGCGACTGATAGGCGTTTTTGACTTTAGGCTGCCATGTGGA